>JBCDDH010000071.1:0-18631 GCA_039180415.1 Planctomycetota bacterium
CATTCACCCCGGGGTGGGGGGGGGTTGGGGGTTTTGGGGGGGGGGGGTGGCCGTGGCCGAGTTTGTTTTTCTTGGTGGTGGCTAAGGGGGGTCAACGAATTGGGGGCCTTTGGTGGCGCTATGGCCCGCGCGGGGTACGGAGACTCGCCGGGGTTACTCGCCGCCGTCGTCTTCCTTTTTGCCCTTCTCGACGACTTCGGGCTCGTCCGCGTCGTCGCCGGCTTCCACTTCCTCTTCCCTCACGGCTTGCACCACGATGTGGGCGACGAGCTTGTCGGCGTCTTCGGCCGCGGCGACGCCGGCGGGTAGCGTCAGGTCGGCCACGTTGAGCGAGGTCTCGCTGTCGAGCTCGCTGATGTCGTGGACGATGGCTTCGGGGATGTTGTTGGCCTTGCAGGTGATCGCGAGCGTGGTCATCTGTTGGTCGAGCATCGCGCCGGCCTGCTTGAGGCCTGCGGCGTCGCCGACGAGTTCGATGCCGACTTCGACCTGCACGTCCTCGTCGAGGTTGACGATGGTCAGGTCGACGTGGACCGGGTCGCGGTCGAGGTAGTCGTACTGCACGTCTTTGATGAGGCAGGGGGTGGGCTTGCCGTCGACGTTGACCTCGACGAGGTGGGCGTGGTGCGCGAGCACGTCGTGGAGTTCGCGGGTATCGACGGAGGCGTGGACGGGGTCGTGCCCGTGGCCGTAGATCACGACGGGCAGGCGGCCGGCGTCGCGGAGACGCTTGGCGTAGCGGGAGCCCGTCTTGTCGCGGGGCTGGGCTTGGAGGGTGGGGGTTTCGGTGGACATCGTGAATTCCTTAAGGTTTGAAGCGTTTTGTGCTCGGGTTAAGTGCGTTATCGCTTGGCGCCGGTGTCGCGGCGGAACAGCGAGGAGACGGAACGGTTGTGGTGGATGCGGTCGATGGCGTCGCCGAGCAGCTCGGCGACGGAGAGCTCTTCGAGCTTGTCGCCCATCGCGTCGCAGCGTCCGGCGCAGGGGATGGTGTCGGTGCTGTAGACCCGGCTGATAGGCGAGTCGACGATGCGTTCGATCGCGAGGCCGACGAACACGCCGTGTGTGGTGGCGGCGACGACGTCTTTGGCGCCGTGCTGTTTTACGAGTTTCGCGGCCTCGCAGATCGTGCCGGCGGTCGAGATCATGTCGTCGACCATGAGCACGGTCTTGCCCTGGACGTCGCCGATGATGTTGGCCATCTCGACGGTGTCGCCGGACTTGCGGCGCTTGTCGATAATGGCGAACTCCGCGTTGAGCTGCTGGGCGTATTTGCTGGCGACCTTGACATTGCCCACGTCGGGGGAGACGACGCAGAGGTCGCCGGCGTCGCTGAGCGGCTGGAGCGCTTCGAGCAGCACGGGCGAGGCGTTGAGGTGATCCACGGGCAGGTCGAAGAAGCCTTGGATCTGGGCGGCGTGCAGGTCCATCGCCACGACGCGGTCCGCGCCCGACGCGGTGATCAGGTTGGCGACGAGTTTGGCGGTGATCGGCACCCGGCCTTCGTCTTTGCGGTCTTGCCGGGCGTACCCGAAATACGGGATGACGGCCGTGATCCGCGACGCGCTCGCGCGGCGGAGGCAGTCGATGTAGATCAGCAGCTCCATCAGGTGCGCGTTGACCGGGTTGCTGGTGGACTGGACGACGTAACAGTCTTTGCCGCGGACGTCTTCCTCGATCTTGACGAACACCTCGCCGTCGGGGAACAAGTCGGTGTGACCTTGGCCGAGCGGGATGTCGAGGTGTCGACAGATGCGCCCGGTGAGCTCGCGTGACGCTCGGCCGGTGAAGATCTTGAGGTTGTCTGCGTCGGCGTGCATTCAGCGTTTTTCCGTAGCTGTGAGGCGTTGTCGCATGATCGCGTCGACCTGGGCGAGGTCTTCGAGGGTGTTGATGCCCAGAACATCAGACTCGGGCACGGCGTCGAGCAGGGCGACGGTTTGGCCGTCTTGTTTCAGCAGGCCGGGCACGTCGGTGAGGTAATACTCGCCCTGAGCGTTGTCGCTGGAGACGCGCTTGAGCGCGTCGAACAGGGCGGGGGCGTGGAAGCAGTAGTACGACGGGTTGACCTCGCGGACGAGCAGCTGCTCGGGCGTGGCGTCTTTTTGTTCGACGATGCGGTCGAAGCCGCCGCCTGCGCCGTGGGCTTCGCGGAGGACGCGGCCGTAGCCGGTGGGGTCCTTGAGGATCGCGGTGGCGAGGGTCGCGCAAGCGTTCCAGGTGCGATGGGTTTCGAGGAGCTCTTCGAGGATGTGCGGCCGGATCAGCGGCATGTCGCCGCAGAGCACGAACAGGTCGCCTCGGAAGTCGGCCAAAGCTTCTTGTGCCACCGCGGCGGCGTGCCCCGTGCCGAGCTGTTCTTCCTGCTTGACGAAGCAGACGTTGGGTTCGCCCTTGAGCGCTTCGCGGACCAGGTCGCCGCGGTAGCCGACGACCACGACGATGCGCGACACCGCCGCGGCGCGGCAGGCATCGATGACCCAGCGGATCATGGGTTTGTCGGCGACCTCGTGAAGAACCTTGGGCAGGTCGCTTTGCATGCGGGTGCCTTGGCCCGCGGCGAGCAGCACCGCGGCGACGTTGGGATGTGATTCAGTCATGAGTCTCGGTCCGGCAACGCAGAGAAAGGAGTGAAACTGGTAGTAGGCCCACAGGGACTCGAACCCCGACTCTCAGTACCAAAAACTGATGTGCTACCATTACACCATGGGCCTGTGTCGCTCGTTTTCCCTTTGAAAACAAGTCGTTTTGCGTTGCCGGCCCGACCGGGCTCTGTACCAAGCCCGAGCAAACCCACGGCAACGGGAAGCATCCGAGAGCAGACGCGGTCGAAACGCTGCTCTCTCGGGCGACCCGCTGTTCGTTCAATCGGGAACGATCGTGGGGCCCGGCGGTTTCAGGTCGCTGGGGCCCGATCGACGCCGGGGTCGAGCGGGCGGTTGTCCGGGCCGGCGGGGAGGTCCGTCTTGGACGCTCGGGGCCGTCGCGGTCGGCTTCCTGAACGGCGGAGTGTATCGCGGGGTGGGGGCGCTGCCAAGCGGACCATGGCGGCGGCCTCCGGGATCGAGCTTGGGCGAAAGCCTAGATGCCGGTGAGCAGGAGCTGGTCCGGGCGCTCCGGCTGACCGGTGCGGGCGGAGAGCTGGCAGGCCTGGACACACGCGAGCGCGTGGCGGTCGGCGATCGGGCTGGTCGGCAGCGGTGGGCGGTCCAGCAGGCGGCGGAAATGGCCGGCGATCAGGTCCGCGAAGGGCGGGTGGTCGGCGATCGGCTGCGGACCGGTCGGGGCGGGGTCGGGGGCGTTGGTTTCGATCTGGGCGGGGTCTTCGGGCCGGCTGGGATCATCGGTATGGAGGGTATAGGCCGCGTCGGTGGCTTCGAGGTCGGCGTGGTCGGCGTTGACGCGGAGGCGGCGCTGCGACGCGAGGGACCGGTCGGAGAGTTGGAGGGTGACGGCGGACCCGTCGGCGGAGCGGGCGTGGGCGGACATGCGGCCGACGAGCTCGGCGGGGTGCTGGGCGGCCGGGGTGCCGGCCGGGCGTTGGAGCGAGGCGTCGATGGTTTCCGGCAGCGGCGCAAACAAGAGCGCCACGCGCCAGGCGTCGAAAGCCCGGGCGAAGAGCGACCCGTGCGTCGGAGGCCCGTGCGAAGCGAGGTGGACGCGGGCGGGTCGGCCTTCGAAGGCGTGCTGCGGTTCGGCGGCGGCGCTTAGGCCGGGGCAAGCGTCGAAGCGGGGCGTGCGGACCAGCCGCTCGGCGACGCCGGGTGCGGCGAGGTCGGCGAGAGCTCGGGCGTCGTCCGCGGGCGGCGTGAGCAGGAGCACGGTGGTGCCGGCTTTGGCGAGTTCGCGAAGATCGGTGGCGGCGGGCGGCAGGCCGGTCGTGCAGAGCAGGAAGGCGGTGGGGCGGTCGATGCGTAGCTTGCGTAGGTCGCGGAAGCTGGGCGCGTCGAGCGTGCGGGCCCACTGCGCGAGCTGCCCGTCGGCCGAGCCGTCTGCCGCACCCACCGCGATGGGGCGGACTTGCCCGCCCATCAGATCGAGCACTTGACCGGCCAGCGCGGCGTGGGCGGCGTCGGTCCAGACGGCGATTTCGGGGGCGTGCATCGACAGATCGGCCATGAGACCGGGCATGGTACGATGCCGCCACGCGGTCGGCGGCGGCCGCGGCCCGGCGTGGTTTCGTGCCAGTCCGACCGGGTCGAGGAAAGTCCGAGCACGACAGGACACGGCGGTGGGTAACGCCCACCGGATCGGCTGGGAACGGCCGGTTCAGGGACAGTGCCACAGAAAGCAAACCGCCCGGAGAGGGATGAGTTTTGAGGAGAGAGTTTTGAGCCAGTGGTCTCAAGACTTGAAGCTCAACGCTCACCCCTCCCCGGGTAAGGGTGAAAAGGTGCGGTAAGAGCGCACCGCGTGTCGGGTGACCGGCACGGCAAGGTAAACCCCGCCGCGTGCAAGCCCAAGCAGCCTCCCGTCCACCCCCGGGACCAGCCTTCGTATCGACGGCCGTTCCCGGGGGTGGGCATCCGCGGTCCGCGGATCGTGGGGGCGGGTCGGGTGCTCGAGGTCGTCGGTAACGGCGGCGCTAGAGAAATGGCCGCCCGGCGAAGCTAGCCCCCGCTCGCTTTGCCGACAGAACTCGGCTTACGCCGACCGCGTCATGACGAAAGGCCCCAGGGCGTGATGCCCGCGGGGCCTTCGTCATTCTCCGCTCGAATGGATCGGGTGAGGTCGAGGCGACGACTTCACCGCCCGCCGGAGGTGAATCAAAATTGTATCGGGTGTGAGCGAATTGAACGCAATGGAGTTTGAATTATTTGGCTTCGAGGATCAGCGTGACGGCCTGCTGGGTCGGCAGGCTAAGGGCTCCGTGAGCTTGCGCCGCGGCGATCGCGAGGTTGCCGTCGGATTCGCGGACCAGGCTAAGCAACGCGTCGCCCGTTTCGGCGCTGACGAGGTTGCCGAAGCGATTGGCGGAGTCGGCCAAGGCTCCGAGCTGCGCGAGTTGTACCTCCCCGACGCCGCCGATCGCGGACGCGGCGATGGCGGCTTGGGCAACGGGGTCGTTGAGCTTGGCGAGCACGTCGGCCGCGGCCATCGCGACGGCGGGGCGGTCGTCGCCCAGCGCTTCGACGAGCGCGGGGGTGGCGTCACCGGCGTCGTAAATCGAGGAGCCGGAGGCGATGTCGCTTAGAAGGTCTAGGGATTCACGGGCAAAGGCTTCGGCTTCGTCCGCCGAGATGGGGGAGCCGCCGTATTTCTGCGTGGCCGCTTCGACCGCCGAGGCGACGGAAGACGATTCGGGGTCTTCGGTGAACACGGTCAGGCGCGGATTGCCGGGATACTGACCGCGGAGTTGGGTCTGATCCGAGACACCGACGCCGGCCACCACGGGCGTCCCGGCGAGCTTGTAGTCCTGCCGGGATTGTTCCATCACTGCGCTGACCGCGTCGGCCGAACCCTGCATCAGCACGAGGTCGATCCCGGCGGCTTGCACCACCACGGAGCCGACGTCGGCGAGCGAAGCGCCGGCGAGGGGCTCGTACCCCAACGACGAAGCCGCGTCGGCCAACACGTTGCGGGCGGCTTGGTCGTCGGCCAGCACCAGGGCGATCGGGCTGCCGCCCTGACGCACCGATTCGGCGAGCACGGCCACCACGCGGCTGTCGCCGTCGAACGAACCCCCGGGCATCGCTTGGGCGAGGGCTTGAGCGGCTTCGAAGCGGACCCGGCGATCGGGGTACGACAGGGCACGGGTCAGGGGCTGCAGGGCGTCGATCGAGGCGGTCTGGGACAGGGCCTCGATCGCGTCGAGGGCGAGATCGGCGTCGGCGTCGCTGATCGCCGTGTCCAGCACTTCACGCAGTCGTTGCGGGCCCGCGAGCAGGGCGTAGAACTCGGCGGGCTGCAAATCGGCCGATCGGCTGAGATCGGTTTCGCCTTCGCCCAGATTGTTTCCGGCCCGAAGGTCGGAAGCCAGGAACATCGACAGCGCCGGCGAGAACTGCGGCTCCATCGACAGGGCGGTGGTCGCGGCGTCGCGGGCCAAGGCGTCGGCATAGACCGAGGCGGGCACTTCGATCGGAACCAGGCCGATGTCCCGGCCGAATCTCCAGAGCAAGCCCACGCCCTTGGCCGCGTCGAAACCGACGGGAGCCTGCCCGGCGGTGCCTTGGCGGTACACGTTGAGACCGACGGCGTGGTACAGGGCGGCGGCCGAGGCCCGGGTATCGATCCGGGCGGCGTCGGCGAGTTGATCCAGGGCGATCTGGGCTCGCTGCTTCACGCCCGGGTCGGTGGCGGGCTCTTCGAGCACCCGCTTGATGGACGCGGCGGCGTACGGGTAGCCGATGCCGGCGAGCACCTCGATCACCTGGCCTTGCGGCACGGTTTCGAGATCGGGCAAAGCGGCGGAGAGCGGAGCGACCAGCGGCTGGCCGATATCGACCATTGCGCGGATGACGAAAGGCTTGAGCGTGTCGTCGCCGTGGCGGAGCGTGTCGAGCAGCGCGGGCGCGGCGTACTGGCCGGCGGCGGTGAGGCGCTTGACGGCGTTGGCGTAGGGACGTGCGCCGTCGTCGAGCAGCTGAATGTTGTCGGCGATGCGTTGTTCGTCGCGGCTGCGATCCAGCCGCGCCGATTCGATCCGGGTTTGGAGTTGGAGCGCAAGCCCCGAAACGCCGTCCATGCCCGAGGCCCGCTCAAATAGTGTGGCGGGTGAGCGATACTCGCTGGCCTCGACGGCGTCGAGGATGGCTCCGGGGTCGGCTTGGAGCAGCGCCTCGGCGGCGTCGGCGGCGAGCTGAGGACGCGCGATCAGCACGTAGTGGGCAAAGTCGCTCCAGAGCTGCTGCGGCGAGCCGTCCTGCTGGGCGATCGCGGCCGGGGCGATCGTTCCGGTGACGGCGGCCCCGGACAGACTGAGGCAAAGCGTCAACCCGGACAAAGCGCGGCGGGTACGGGCCATGCAACAAACTCCTGAGAAAGACACGTGGGCAAGCGGCTCGCGACGGGAAACGCCGCCAAAACCTGGACGCGGCCACGCCGCGAGCGAACTCTGAATCTACCCCCGCCCCCTTCGACGGTCAAGCAAACCGAAACGCCGGTCTGGCCTTTCTTTACGGCTTGCCGCGGGCCGACCGGGCCTCCGTCCACGCCCCGAACGAACGCGGTTTCGGTCTGGCTTTGCGTTGGGTGCGGCCTCACCCCATAATGCAATTGGGTGGCTCGGTGCTCTCCGCTGATCCCAACGGACTCATTCTTTACCCGTTCATTCCCCGGCTCCGAGCCCGATCGAAGATGTTGCAATTCGTGGTCTACGACCCGCAAGGCCTGCCGCCCGACGACTGGCCGCTTCGCAACGCGTACCTCGTCGGTACGGACGGCAGTCCTCTGCGCGCTGAGATCGCGTACGAAGACCAGCGGATCGTCGGCGACAAACGCGAACCCGGCACGGCGGCCCTGTTCCTCCAGCACCAAGTCGGCGACTTGGGCAGCGTGACGCTGCAGACCTGCCTGCTGCCCGAACGCAACGAGCCGTACCTGCTCACGCTCGAGCTGGCCCGGCACCGGCTCATGACGCTCTACACCCGGCTGGAAGAGTGGTCGATGTTCGATCTGCCACCGGACCACCGCGTGCCCAAGCGGGCCGAGCGGGCCCGGTCGCTGTTCATCGAGGCGTTGTGCCTCCAGCGCAGCGACCCGGTCGAGGCGTCGAGGGTGGCGCAAGAATGCCTGGTCGCGGCGCTCGACGGCAGCGAGGAACTCGCCTTGGCCCACAGCGAGCTGTTGCTCAACCGGCGGCGGGAAACCTCGGCCGTGCCGGACCACCCGTTCGGCATCGGGTTCGCGCCGACGAGCGTCGAGCTGCCCGAGGTCGCCGAGCCGAAGCTCCGTGCGTCCATGGCCACGAATTTCGATGTCCTTCACTTGGCCGTGCCCTGGCGGAAGCTCTGCCCGCAGGAGAACGAGTACGACTGGTCGGTGCTCGACCGCTGGCTCGACTGGGCTCAGGAGGCCGATCTGCCCGTCGTGCTCGGCCCGCTCGTGAGCTTCGACCCGCTCAACCTGCCCGATTGGTTGTACATCTGGGAGCACGACTACGACACCGTCCGCGACGTGATCTACGAGCACCTCGAGCGGATGATCGACCGCTACGCCGGCGTCGTCCACGGCTGGAACGCGCTGTCGGGCCTGCACATCAATCAGCACTTCACGTTCAACTTCGAGCAGCTGATGGACCTGACCCGCATGGTCCTGATGCTCACCCGCAAGCTGCACCCCGGTGGCCGGTTGCTGGTCGAACTCCGTCAGCCGTTCGGCGAGTACTACGCCACGAATCAGCGGTCGATTCCGCCGCTGATCTACGCGGACCTGCTCGCCCAATCCGGCGTCAGCTTCGACGCGTACCTGCTCCGCGTGCCGATGGGCCAAGCCATGCCCGGCCAGTTCACGCGCGACCTGATGCAGTTCAGCGCGCTGCTCGAGCACTACGCCGTTTTCGGTAAACCGATCCACCTCACGTGCGCCGCGCCCAGTGCGCCGGTGACCTCCGTGATGATCGCCGACCCCAAGGAGGAGCAGCCGGTCGACGCGGACTGCGGGTACTGGCGCCGGCCGTGGTCGCCGATGGTGCAGAGCCACTGGCTCGAAGCGGTGTGTCAGGTCGCGATGAGCAAGCCGTACGTCGAGTCGATCGTCTGGCAAGACTTCGTGGATCACCCGGCGATGGAATTGCCGCTCTCGGGCCTGATCACCGAAGGGTTCCAGGTCCGCGACGCGATGCGACGGCTGGTCGGTTTCCGCCAGACGCTGCTCGACCCGGCCCCGCCGCCGGGGTCACCGCCCGAAGACGACGCGGGCAAGCAAGCCAACAGCGACAGCCGGATGGGCGAGTCGATTGGGGCAGGAGCGTGAACGCAAAGGATTGGCTCCGGGTTTGCGTGCCGCGGACGGTCGGCGGGGGTTGTCTGCTGATCGCGTGGCTGGCGGTCGCGGCGTGGGCGTGGTCTCGGCCGACTCCTCGCGGCACGTTCGCCGACCCCGCAAACCTCGAGGCCGTGGGCTTCCGCCTGGACGTCAACGCGGCCGACGCCGAAACACTGGTCGCGTTGCACGGCATCGGCCCCGCGCTGGCCCGGCGCATTGTGGACCATCGCGCCGTTCACGGCCCGTTCGCCGGTCCCGACTCGCTCCAACGGGTCTCGGGCATCGGCCCTCGAACCGCCGCCCGCGTTGCGCCGTGGCTGCGTTTCGATTGATGCCAATCCGTCGCCGTCGCCGCCCACTGATTTGGGATTACGTGCGTGAGCCGCGCCGAGGTTCATCGATTCGGCACGACCCGCGGCAGCCCGTGCGCCGCCTGCGGCAGTGCGTGCCGCACCTGTTCGATCGTCCGCCGTCCGGGCGTCGGCGGCGGCCCGGGATTCGGTGTGATCTTTAGCCGGCACACCGCCTTCGCGCCCGCCTCGATCGTGACCGAACGCGCGACCAAGGTGCCCGTCGTCCGGCTGCCCGCTTGCAGCACCGCCGGGCCGTACACCGTCGCGTCGCCGTCGAATTTGCCGCTCTGTTCGAGCATGCCGCAGGTCAGCCGGCCACGCACGCCGCACGTGTCCCGCAGGGTGACCCGGCCCATCGTGGTGATCGTGCCTTCGACGCGCTGGCCCAGCGTCAGGTCGTCGAACGCGATCGGTGTTGCGCATTTCGGGCAGCGCACCGACACGGCCCGGCGGGTCAAGCTAAAGCCGTGCCGACAGCTCGGGCAGTGCACCGATCGCTGACGCGGCGGACGCGGGCTTCGAGGGTGGAACGCGAGTAACGGCGGGCGGATCGGCATACGGGCAGGGTCGAGCGCGACGACGCCGACGGGCGGGCACCCGTCGGCGTCGCCGATGATCAGCATGCAGGGAGCGCCGAGGCTTAGTCGTGAGCGCCGTTGGTCACCGGTTGCTGCGCTCCGTTGCCCATGCCGCGCGGGCGGCGGCGTTGCAACAAGGCGTCGCCGGCTTCGGCGTTGGTACTCACGGAAGACGAATCTTTGGCACCGTTAAGCAGTTCGCCCGCGGCGTCCAACGCGCGAGCGCCGACGTGGATGCCGCCCTCGAAGTCGGCGCCGTCGTCCACGCTCAGTCGGCCCGTAAACACCCGGCCGCGGAACACCGCCGACCCGGTCAGGTCCACCGAGCCCTCGGCCACGAAGTCCGCCGTCGCCTTGCCCGAGAGCACAACCGCGCCGGCCAGCACCGTGCCTTCCACCGCGGCGCCGTCGGCGATCTCCAGCGTGCCGGTCACGCGCAACGTGCCTTCGAATCGGCCGCGGATCAACACGTCGCCCTCCAGCACCAGGTCGCCGTTGATCCGGCAGTCCGGGCCCAGCACGGTCGGGTTCGCGGAGGGAGAAAAGTCGCTCATGGGTTCGGGCTCCTGGTTGGGCTCCGCCGGCAAAACATCCGACGCGCGTCCTGCAAAAATGAAAATGAATGCGGAAACACCGGCCTTTCCGGACCGCCGCTCCGTAAGTCAATCGGCCAACGTCCGATTTGGCCACCAAAACGAAACCGTCCCGGCCATCAGCCCGAGCAGCCGCCCGTTTTTCGGACCTGCTTTGCTCTAACCTTCCGCCATGGACCCGGCCCGCGCCCGACGCCTGCTCGCTCAGCACCTCCGCACCGATCAACTGCTCGGCCTCGACGCCGTCCCCACCCGCCCCGCGCCCACGCTCACCGCGCCGTCTCCCGAGCCAAGGGTTGAACCAGCCCAAGCCCCGGCTCCGCGCCCCGCGTCTCGCCCCGCTTCACCGGCACCCCCGATCTCCAGCCCTCGTCTCACCGCCGCCCCGCCGCCCATCGACCTGGACCCGTCGCTGCCCAAGGACGAGGCGCTCGACCGGCTCCGCGAACACCTCGCGCAAAACGAGAAGGTCCTCGCCAAGCTCCTGCCCGGCACGCAGCTCGTGTTCGGCGAGGGCGACCCCGACGCCGAGATCATGTTCATCGGCGAAGGTGCCGGGGCCGACGAAGCCCGCACCGGCCGACCCTTCGTCGGTCGGGCCGGCCAATTGCTCGACCAGATGATCAAGGCGATGGGGCTTGCCCGAGAGCAGGTCTACATCACCAACGTCGTGCACTTCCAGCCGCCGGGCAACCGCGTGCCCACGCCCGACGAGGTCGACTTGGGCTGGCCGTACCTGCTCGGGCAGGTCCAGGTCGTCGGACCCAAGGTGATCGTTGCCGTCGGCGGCACCTCCGCCAAGGCGCTGCTCAACACCACCACGGGCATCACCCGCCTGCGCGGGCAATGGAAGTCGTTCGACGCGGTGCAGCCGCCGATCCCGCTGATGCCCACCTTCCACCCGGCGTTCCTGCTCCGCTCGTACACCCGCGAGAACCGCGGCAAGGTCTGGAACGACCTGTTGGCCGTGCTCGCCCACATAGGCAAAGAGCCGCCGACCCGGAAATAATGCTTTTTGTCGGGCGGTGGAAGAGCGTGCCGAAAGCGGCGACAACAGGGCGTATTTATCAGGATTTGTTTTCAGTCCGATACGGCCATGCTAGATTGAACGCAGCGTTGTTCATTCATTCAACTCCGGAGGCTTCATTATGTTGGGTGTCTATGTGTTACGAGCCCCCCGTTGGGCGGCGGCGGGTTTATCTCTTGGTCTCGGTCTTACGGCGTCGGCCCAGATCGAGTATCTCGGTCGGGATAGCTTTGTCGGGTTCTTTGAAACCGATTTCGATTTGTTGACCAACCAGACCACGTTCAGCATCGGCAACTCCGACGAGACGTTTGGCTTGGAGGATTTCAACGCGTTCGTGGGGGCGCCTAACCAGAACGAGTTGTTCGACGACACCGGCGCGGGTCAGTTTTCGCAGCTCTTCGGCGACGCCATCCTCTTCGACTCCCGGGTCTACGCCGAGGAAGACCGCACGGACAACGCCTTCGGGGTGTACGACGCCGGGGCCCTCAGCTTGTTCACGGTGTCGTTCCGCGTGTCGGAAGACCGGGCGTTCACGCTTCTGGGCGAACGCTTCGACGCGTCCCGCAGCAGTCGGCCGGGCACGACGAGTTTCTCGCTGACCGGGCCGGGCGTGTCGATCGTCGAAACCAACAACGTCCTGGCGGGCAGCGGCCTATTCGAAGCCGGCGAGACCTATACGGTGGACGTGATCATCGAATCGATCGGCCAGTACGTCGATGACTTTTTGGGGGTAAGCCGTACCCGCGGCGAAGACCTGGGTTTCGACTTTGAGCTGGTGCTCGACCCGATCGTGGATTTCATTCCTGGCGATTACGACGGCAGCGGGCAGGTGGAGCAGGGGGACCTGAATCTGGTGCTGAACAACTGGGGCCAGCCCCGCAGCTTCGAAGACCCCGGCGGTGATTCGTTCACGACGGCCAACGTCGACCAGGAAGAGCTCAACCGCGTGTTGAACAACTGGGGTGACACGGGCGCTGCCCCCAACCTCGCGGGTTCCGCGGTGCCCGAGCCGGGTCTTGCGGCGGCCGCCCTGATCGGGTTAGCGGCGTTGCGGCGGCGTGGTTAAAACGCAGGAAGCCCACGGGGAGGACCCGTGGGCTTCGTGGTGCGTGTGAGGCTTGAACGTAAAATTACTGCTTCATCGCCGCGGCGAGGATTTCGCTGGTCGATGGACGCATGATGCGTGGGTCCACGGTTTCGCCTTGCTGGAGCGTGGCACGGACCTGTTTGCCGGAGATGAAGACCGGCTTCTCGTCGGCGTGGTTGGTCATGAGATCGACCTGGCCGAGCGACTCGTAGTAGGCGGCGAAGCCGACGTTGACGGTGTCGATGTCGAGCTGTCCGTTGAGGTCGTTGAAGACTTCCTGGGCGTCGAAGTCGCCCCAGATGGCGGTGCCGTCGGCGTAGGGGACGTCGGCGTGCTTGCGGCCGATGATGATGTGCGTGTAGCCGAAGTTCTGGCGGTAGATCGCGTGCATCACGGCTTCGGACGGGCCGGCGTAGAACATCTTGAGGTCCAGACCCAGCAGCGACACGCGGTCGGTGACGGTGCCGCCGACCTTCGTCCAGAGCTCGTCGTCCTTGTCGCCCTCACCGAACTCGCCCGAAGCGATGAGCTTCTCGTAAGTCTGCATGCGGATCTCGGCGGAGACGTCGTCGCCCTTGGTCTCGCCGATGAGCGGGTTGAGGATGGCGCCGGCGTTCTTGCCTTCGCGGAGCAGAACCTCGAGGCCGTAGAGCAGGGCGTACTCGTGGGCGCGGTGCAGCGGGTTGCGGGTCTGGAACGCGACGGCGGCGTCCCAGCCCTTGTCGGCGACGAAGGCGCGCGTTTCTTTGGGCGACAGGACGTACTGCCCGAACGCGGGGTTCTTGGGTTGCGGCAAGGCTTCGAGCTCGCCGCCCACCAGGAAGTCCTTGCCGGCGTCGTTCTTGAGCACCATGTCGGCCCCGGCGTGGTCGGTCCGCTCGGTGCGATACACGGACTTGATGTACTTGGGCTTGTCCCATTTGAAGACCGAACCGATCACGAGCGTGCCGATCACCTCGTCGGCCGGGTTGGTCAGCGCAACGGTTTGCCCGGCTTCGAGCTTGCCAGCCAGTTCGGCGTCGACGGGGAAGGCGAGCGGGATCGTCCACGCGAGCTTCTTGCCGTCGCGTTCGATGGCGTAGGTGTCGAGCACGCCGTTGTATTCGGCCTCGTTCATCGGGCCGGTCAGCGGGCTCAAGGTGCCGTCGGCGATGCGATAGACGGTGGAGACGTCGGCGGCGGACAGCGGCAGCTTGGTCAGGGAAGCGGCGGACGCCTGGAGGGCGGCTTCGTCGGCGGCGAAGCGGTTGACGAGCGTGCCGCCGTGGGGGGCGATGAGGTCGGGCATGGGATTCTCCGGGGTTTTTGCGGTGCGGGGGGGAGACCCTAGTGGGGATCGCCCCCGCGCCGCAACTCGCCTCGCTTGCGGCGGCGGGCGTTCAGGGGGCGGCAAAGATGCGGTCGAGGTAGGCGTGGTGCAGTTTCGTCGTCAGCGGGTGCGACTTGCCGTCGCCGATGGGGGTCCCGTCGATGCTCGTCAGCGGATTGAGCTGAGTGGTGGAACAGACGAACACTTCGTCGGCGGCCAGCATGTCGGCGGCGGTGAAGGTTTGTTCCCGGACGGCCAAGCCAAGGTCGCGTTGCGCGGTCTCGAGCAGGACATCGCGAGTGATCCCGGGCAGGACCCAGCCGTCGTTGGGGTGGGTGTGGAGTTCGCCGTCGCGGACGACGAAGACGTTGGTCGAGCCGCCTTCGGTGATGTGAGATTCGTCGTAACCCGGCTTGTGGCGTTCGAAGATCGCTTCGACGGCGCCGTTTCGTCGCGCGGCGGTCTTCGCGAGCGACGCGGGCAGCAGCATCAGCGATTTGATCCAGCACTTGGTCCAGCGGCAGTCCTCGACGATGTGCCCGGACCCGGGCTTAGGATCGTTGTTTCGATCGACGGGTGCGGCGGGATAGGCGATGAGGACGACGTTGGGTGTCAGTTCTTCTCGAGCGGGGATGAAAAAATCGCGGGGGCCAGCGTCGCCGCGGGTGACCTGCCAGTACACCTTGGCGTCGGCCAGGCCGTTGCGGTCCATGAGTTCGTCGGAGAGTCCGGCGAGCGCTTGCGCGTCGACGCCTTGCAGATCGATGCCGTCGAGAGACCGGGCGAGCCGGTCGACGTGGGGCTGCATCGCGAAAGGGCGGCCGGCGTCGTAGCGGACGACTTCGTACACGCCGTCGGCGAACAGCACGCCGCGCTCCTCGAGGGCGAAGCGGGCATCGGCCGCGGGGCGAAAGGCCCCGTTGAAATAGACGACGGCGTCGGGGGGCAGGGCGGGGGGCATTCAGGCTTGGACCGTCAAGGTGCGGGCACCGGCGCTGGGGACGGTGATGAAGGCGTCGGGCGTCACGCCGGTGTCGGCGTGGTATTGCTCGGTGATCTCGGCCGCGATCTGTTCGGCGGCGTCGCGTTGCACCAGCGAGACGGTGCAGCCGCCGAAGCCGCCGCCGGTCATGCGGGAGCCGACGACGCCTCGGTCTCGGCGCTGTTCCGCGAGGTCGACCAGGGCGTCGAGCTGCGGCGTGGACACTTCGAAATCGTCGCGGAGCGACGCGTGGCTGGCGAACATGAGCCGGCCGATTTCGTGGTGGTCGTCTCTCGCCAGCGCTTCGGCGCAGTCGAGGGTGCGTTGGTTCTCGCCGATGACGTGTCGGGCCCGGCGGTAGGTCACATCGTCGAGTCGAGACCCGGCTTGTTCGAGTTGGTCGAGCGTCGCATCGCGGAGGGCGCGAACCCCGAGTGTCCGAGCGGCGGCTTCGCATTGGGCGCGGCGCTCGGCGTATTCGCCGCCGGTGAGTTCGTGCTTGACCTTGGAGTTGATGATGAGCACGAGCAGGTCCGGGCCGTCGAGCTTGATGTTACGGGTGGCGTGGTCGCGGCAGTCGATAAGCAGGGCGTGGCCGGCCTTGCCCATCGCGGAGATGAATTGGTCCATGATGCCGCAGGGCATGCCGGCGAACTCGTGTTCGGCTTGCTGGGCGATGAGCGCCTTGCGGACGGGGTCGAGCGTCTGGCCCGAGAGCGCTTCGAGCAGCGTGAGCATCGTGACCTCGAGCGAGGCGCTGCTGGACAATCCGCCGCCGGAGGGCACGGTCGAATCGACGACGCAGTCGAAGCCGCCGAAGTCGAGGCCGGCCTGTCGGCCGAGTTCGATGGGGCCGCGGAGGTAATTGGTCCAACTCAGCGCGTCGTCCGACGGAACAGCCGTGATGACACGAGACAGGTCGAGGGTGGCTTGCCCATCGATGCCGGTGGAACGCAGGCGGATGCTGGCGTCTTCCCGGGGGCGGGCGAGGGCCAGGGTCTGCCGGTCGATGGCCATTGGCAGGACGAAGCCGTCGTTGTAATCGGTGTGTTCGCCGATGAGGTTGACGCGTCCGGGCGCGGCGGCGGCGTGGGTGGCGGGTTGGCCGAAGCCGCGGACGAAGGCGTCGTGGGCGCGCCGCAGCTGCTCGTTGATCTGGGCGTCGGCGGGGCCGGAAGTGAGGGTGGACATGCCGCGATGATACGGACGCGGCGGGAGACGGGTTTGCCGGGGCGGGAGGTCGTCCGTACACTCGCGCGGCGTCGTATGGCCGAGCGTTTCGGTCTTGTCGGCGGCGTTTTACGGAGCGACGGCACGGATCGCGATGGCTTTTGACCTGCTCGACGAGATCGTGGAACGTTCGGCCGACCGGCTGGTTGCCGAAAAACGGGTCGACGATCGGGACGATTACCTGAGAGATCATTTCCCCAGCTTCGCGATCTTGCCGGGGGTAATGATGCTGGAGACGCTCGTCCAAGCGGGGCGGCGGCTGGCGGCCGACCGCCGCGGGGTGTCGCCCGACGCCGCGTTGCCGGCGATGGTGGTGGCGGAGGTTCGCAAAGTGACGTACGCGGCGATGGTGCGACCGGGTCAGACGTTGGTGGCCGACGTGAAGCTGCGGAAGGTCGACGAAGAGGCGGGCGTGTTCGATTTCGAGGGGGTCGGTACGGTGGAGGGGAGGGAAGCGGTCAAAGGCCGGTTTCGCTTGCGAGATGTAGACCCGGCCGAGCGGCTGGGGCCCGGGGCCGCCGCGGCGGTGTGACCGGAACGATCAACCCCCGCTCACGGCACGCCGCGGACGGGTCTCGGAGAACACGGATGCCCATGGAATACGACGAAGCACTGGCCAAAATCACCGAAGTCCTCGAAGACGCCCTGGGGGTGGACGAAGACGAAGTCACCCCCGAAGCGACGCTCGGCCCGGACCTGGGCGCGGAGTCGATCGACTACTTGGACATCGTGTTCCGCTTGGAAAAAGCGTTTGGGATCAAGATCGACCAGGCCGAGATGATGCCCAACGACGTGTTGACCGATCCGACATACGTGGACGGCGGGAAGATCACCGACGCGGGAATCGCGGAACTCAAGTCCAAGATGCCGCACGCGGACTTGTCGGCGATCGAAGGCAGCCGGGACGTGGACGACTTCGAAAAGGTGTTCACCGTGGACATGATCGTCAAGTTCGTCCAAGCCCGGTTGAGCTGAGTCAGGAACGGGGACGTTGCGATGCGTTGGATCTGGCTCGATCGGATCGTCGAATTGAAAAAAGGCGAACGCCTCGTCGCGGTGCGGACCGTGTCGTGGGGCGAAGAACTCATGCACGAGCACTTCGTCGGCGAGCAGCTGGGCGACGGCCGACGCATGCCGTGTATGCCGCACTCGCTGGTGATCGAAGGGATGGCCCAGGCGGCGGGCGTGCTCGCCGGGCACGCGAACGACTTCCAGGAGAAGGTGATCCTCGCCAAGATCGGCCGCGCGATCTTCGAGCCCGGGGTGCTCGCGACCCCGGGCAGCACGATCCGCCACACCGCCACCCTCGAACGCATCGATACGTCGGGCGCGGCGACCTCCGGCGTCGTCGAGGTGATCCCACCGGGTGGGGGCAACGCCTTCGCGTTTGCCAAGATCGACCTGATGTTCAGCCACGTCGATCAGAACCGCCAGGGACTGGCCTTCCCCGAGCACAACTTCGTGTTTACGGAGCAGTTCATGGGCCTGCTGGACGTCAGCGGCGTGGAGCGCCCGGCCGGCTACTGAGCCCGAAGCCGCCGCGATAACGCGCTTCCGGCCCCTCGTGCTCGGCGGTTACGCTCCGCGGCGCCGATCGAAATGCAACAGGCGCGGGCGTCAAGCAAGCGCCGCAAATCTTCGGTGCCGCCTATGTCGCAACCCCGTGTCCATCGCCTGGTGCGCTTGCTGACGCTGCTCCAGAGCAGCCCGGCTCCGGACGTTCACGTCTTGCAAGAAGAATTGGGCGTCAGCCGACGCACGCTGTTTCGGGACCTGAAGCTGCTCAAGGACTCGGGCATCCCCGTGTACCACCACGACGAGAAGGGCGGTTACCAGGTGCAGCGGCGGTTCTTTTTGCCGCCGATCAACCTCGACCACCGCGAGGTGATGGGGCTCTTGCTGCTGGCCCGGGTAGCCGCCGCGGAGCGCGGCCGGCCGCTGACCAACGACGCGCTGTCCGCGGTGCGGAAACTCACGGCATCCCTGCCGGCCCCGATCCGGGAGGCCTGCGGCGACCTGATCGACACGGTCGAGGTCGCGGCCGAGCGGCTGCCGACGGACGCCGACGCCGAGTCGCGGTGGTACGGGCAGCTGCAGACGGCGATCGACGCGTCGCGGGTTTGCCGCATCGACTACGCCCCGGCGGGCGACGGCGAGCCGTTGGTCACCGAGTTTCATCCCTATGTCTTGCATTTCGTCAATCGGGCGTGGTACGTGCTGGGGTATTCGAAGCGGCACGACGAAGTCCGCATGCTCAAGCTGGTGCGTTTCGTCTCAATCGAGCTCGACGCCGAGACCTTCGATCGGCCGAGCTATCGCGCGATTCAAAAGCTCGGCAACGCGTGGCAGCTGATCCCCGGCGGGCAGGAGCACGACATCGAGTTGGTCTTCACGCCGCGCGTCGCGATGAACGTGCAGGAAGTGCGTTGGCACAAGAGCCAGCGCGACGAACGACAGGCGGACGGCAGCCTGCGCATGTGGTTCCGGGTCGACGGGCTTGACGAGATCGCGTGGTGGCTGTGCGGTTACGCGGACCAGGTCCGG
>JBCDDH010000072.1:0-18351 GCA_039180415.1 Planctomycetota bacterium
ACCCACCCCAAGCCCACCCACCCCGAGCACGCGGTCACAAAGCGGGCGAGGGCGAAGGGGGTGACGAAGCAACGAACGATCTTACGGGGGTGGGTGGGGGTGGGGTGTATGCGGTGGCGTGGCGGGACGTGGCGGTGGGGAACGTGTGCGCGGCCCCGTCAGCGTTGCCGGCGTCGATCGATCGGCGGGACCAGTGGGACAGCTACGCGTTGATGTTGCAATACCTCGATCACGCCCAGGGGTTCGGGACGATCAAGGTGTTGAGCGTTGCTCGGCGGGCGCTGTTGAAAAGACTGACGCGGCGGTGAGGCGGAAGAAGGGGTGGCCGTGGTGAGGCTTTCGCTTGTTGTAGGCCGCCCGTGGGCACCCTCCCCTGGCCCTTCCCGGGGGGAGGGGAGGGAGGCAAATAGCCGCGGTGTGTGTTACTTGAGCAGCGTCGTGGCGTGCTTGAGCAGGGCGACGCGGTCGAGGCTCTGGCGGTGCCCGACGGTGGCGACGGCTTCGGCGCCGGCGACCGACGCGAGGAAGCAGGCGACTTCCAGGGGCGCGCCGGCGGCGAGCACGGGCGTGAGGATCGAGAGGAAGGTGTCGCCCGCGCCGACGCGGTCGACGACCTTGGCGGCCACGGCGGGCAGGTGGGACCGGCCGTGCGTCTTGGACCAGGTGAGCGCGCCGTGCTTGCCGCGGGTGCAGATGGCGGCCGAGGTTCCCAGCTTCTGGCCGGCGGCTTCGAGCAGGTTGTGGAGGTCGCCGGTCTTGTCGCGGAACTCGAGGCGCAGCTCGTTCTGGGCGACGCAGAGCAGGTCGGCTCGGGGGTACTTGCCGATGAGGTTGAAGCCGAGGTTGCCCGCGTTGGCCTGCACGTTGACCGCGAGGAAGCTGGCGGAGTCGCAGAGCAGTTCGATGGCTTCGGCGCTCATCAGCCCGTGCCCGAAGTCGACGACCAGCACGGCGTCGGCGTCGGCCACCGCGGGGCGCAGGACGTCGAGGAAGGCTTCGTTGTCCTGCTTCTCGATCGGCGCGTCGTTGACGTGGTACACCTCAAAAAGCTTGGACTGGAAGTACGTGTCGATGTACCGGCGTTTGACGATGGTTGGCGCGTCGGTGCGGGTCAGGAACGTCGGGTGGACGTTGGGCTGCAGGTGCTCGCGACAGAAGGCGCGTTGCGGGTCGCGATCGCCGAGTTGCGTGATCACGTTGACTTGGTCGCAGCAGGCGGCGGCGTTGTTGGCGACCGCCAGAATGCCGCCGGCGAAGCGCTCGCGTTTGCCGGCCTTGACCGCGAGCGTGGGCTCTTTGCTGGACTTGCCGATCGCTTCGCAGTGCAGGTACTCGTCGACGATCGTTTCGCCCACGACGAGGAGCTTGATTGGCCGGGCACGTTCGAAGGCGGCGGTGACGGCGTCGATGCCGTGGCGCTCGTTGAAGCCGTCGAGCCAGCGCTGCGTGCCGCTGGGCAGCTGCGGCATGAAGCGGTTGAGCAGGTTGGAGCTGCTGAAGACGATGTCGTCGGTGAAGGTGAGCCGGCCGCCGACGGCCTCGACGGCTTCGCGTTCCCTCGTGATCGCGCCGGAGACGTCGCCGTCTTCGTTGCGGTACTCGCTGCCTTTGACGTAGAGGTCCGGCTTGAGCCGGGCGATCGGTTCGATCGCGGTGGGCCAGCGGTTGACCGACGCCCAGGTCACGCAGCCCAGCGCCGCGACGTGCTCCGCCCGGAGTTCCGCCGGGAACGCCGGGCGGTTGGGGCCCTTGTTCACGAACTCGTCGGGGGTGATCGTGACCACGAGGATGTCGCCGAGCTTGGCGGCGGCTTCGAGGTACCGCACGTGCCCGATGTGCAGCAGGTCGAACACGCCGTGGCAGTGCACGACGGTCGGGGCGGGGTCGGATTCGGTGCGGAGCAGGTCGAGTTGCCCAGACAGCTCGTCGAGGTCGAGCACTTTGTGGGGGGTCGTGGCGGGCAGGGTCGGGGCTCCCGTGATGCGAAGCGGCCATGATAAGAATCGCCCGCGCCGCGACAACCCGGGAGGCGCGTCGAGTCCGGGCGTCGAGCCGGTACGCTGACGGGGTGGACGAGCGACCGGCCAACGTGCGTATCGGCGACGCGACGCCCGTCGAGGCGTTTCCGGTCGACGTGTTGATCGTCGGTGGCGGCGTGGCGGGGCTGTGGACCCTGGACGTTTTGCGGCGTCACGGTTTTGCGTGCGTGCTGTTGGAACACGCGGCGTTGGGCACCGGGCAGACGGTCGGCTCGCAGGGCATCGTGCACGGCGGGTTGAAATACACGCTGTCCGGCACGCTGACGCCCAGCGCCCAGGCGATCCGCGAGATGCCGCGCGTCTGGCGAGACGCGCTGGACGGCAAGCCGGACCAGCCCGACGCGTCGGCGACGCGGATGCGTTCGGCGTTCTGCCACCTTTGGCGGACCGGGCGGTGGAGCAGCCGGCTGGGCATGGTCGGGGCGCGCGTGGGGTTGCGGGTGAAGCCTCAACGCCTCGGGCGTGACGCGTGGCCCGATGTTTTGTCGCGGGTCGGCGACGTCTTTCGTTTGGAAGAGCAGGTGATCGATCCGGCGAGCTTCGTCGCGGCGCTGGCGGGCTTGCACCCGGAGTGTCTGGTGAAAACCGACGGTGAGCCGGACGTAAGCCGCGACGAAAAGGGCGTGCGGGCCTGGACCGTGCGGAGCGGCGGCCGATCGTGGCGGTTGACGCCGCGCTGGGTGGTGATGACCGCGGGCCTGGGCAACGCACGGCTGCGGGAACTTGCCGGCATCACCGAGCCGCGGATGCAGCGGCGCGGCGTACACATGATCCTGGCCCGCGAAGCGTCACCGGGCGGCGGGGCGTTGCCCGAGCTCAACGGCCACTGCGTCGACGGCCAGAAGACGCGGGTCACGATCACGTCCGACCGCGACGCACAGGGGCGTACGGTCTGGCAGGTCGGCGGGCAGGTCAGCGAAGACGGCACGGAGATGGACGCCGAGGCGCTGGTGCGTCACGCGGCGGCGGAGGTGTCGGCGTCGCTGGGCGGCCGCGACGTAACGAGCGGCGTGGCGTGGTCCACGTACCGCCTGGACAAGGCCGAGGTCACCACCGCGGGGGGGCTGCGGCCGGACGACGCGTTCGTCGAGCGGCGGGGGAACGTGCTGACGTGTTGGCCAACGAAGCTCGCGCTGGCGCCGCGGGTGGCCGAGTTGGTGCTCGGACACGCTTCGGGCTCGCGTGGCGTTGAGCCGGAGGCGAGGCCGACGCTGATCGAAGCGATGCGGTCGGTCGCGCGTCCGGCCGTCGCGCGTCCGCTCTGGGAAGAGCCGCGCGATTGGGTCGCGTTGCCCGCGGCGTTGGAGGCGGCGTCGTGATGCGTCGCGCGTTGGGTCAGACCGGTTTAAGCGTGAGCCCGATCGGGCTGGGGACGGTCAAGCTCGGCCGCACGCGGAAGCTGCGTTACGCCGAGCCGTTCGCGTTGCCCACCGAGGAAGAGGCCGCCGCGGTGCTCCACGGCGCGCTCGACGCGGGCGTCAACCTGATCGACACCGCCGCCGCCTACGGGCTCGCCGAGGAGCGCATCGGTCGGCACCTGGCCGACCGCCGGGACGAGTTTGTGTTGAGCACCAAGGCGGGCGAAGTGTTCGACGAGGCCGCCGACCGTTCCCGCTTCGATTTCACCGCGGCCGGGCTGACCGCGAGCCTCGAGCGGTCGCTGCGTGCGTTGCGGACCGACCGCGTCGAGGCGCTGCTGCTGCATTCGGACGGCCGGGACTTGGACGTCATGCACGACGACGCGGTCGGCCGGTTGTTGGATTTCAAGCGGCAGGGCAAGGCGCGGTGCGTCGGGGTGTCGAGCAAGACCGTGGCCGGGGCCGAGGCGGCGCTGAAATGGGCGGACTTGTTGATGGTGGCGTTCCACGCGGACGACGAATCGCACCGCGCGGTGATCCGAGAGGCGGACGCGCGGGGCGTGGGCGTGATCGTGAAGAAAGGCTTGGCGTCCGGGCGGCACGACGCGAGCGCGGCGGTGCGTTTCTTGATGGGAGAGCCGGCCGTGCACGCCGCGGTGGTCGGGACGCGGAGCTTGGAACATCTGCGGGCCAACGTCGCGGTGGCCGAAGCGTGTTTGAATCCTTCCGCCGTGAGCGACCCCGCCGATGCCGATTGATCCGACGGATGCGCGAGGGGCCTTTGGCGCGGCGTGGCTCGCCTTGTGGGCGGATCGTCTGCGTTGGGGCTGGCTGGGCTTAGCGCTGGCGGCGTGGGCGTCGACGTTCACGCTGCGTTGGCGGCCGAGCAACGACAGCGCGGAGATGTTGGTGATCGCACGCCAACTTTCCGAGGGCGGTCGATTCCAGACGCTCGGCGGGTATCACCTAGGCGTGATGCCGGGGTACCCCTGGCTGCTCGGGGCGTTGGAACGGTTGGGCGAGGCGGCGACGCTGGCGATCGGGCTCAATGCGCTGGCGTTCGCGGCTTGGGTGGCGTTCGTGTTCGCTTGGGTCCGTCGGAGCTTCGATCGTTCCACGGCGGTGGTGGTGGCGGTGATGTGTGCGTGCTCGGCTCGGGCTTTAGAAGCGGCGGCCGATGTGTTGCCGGGCATGCTGTTCGCGACGCTCTTGGCGGCGCTGTTGTGGTGGGATGCGCGGGCCCGCGGCGCGGTTGCCCGGCTGATCGGCGGCGGTTTGTTGGTTGGTCTGATGATCGGCCTGCGGAGCGTCGGGTTGCTCGTGGGGTTGGCGTGGATCGCTTCGCTGGGATGGCGATGGTGCGCGGGGCATGGGCCGGGCGCAGGCACCGAAGCGGACGCCGAGCCGATTGATCGGGAGCGGCCGTGGCTGAGGATTCTGCTCGGCCTCGCGGGGTTGGGAGCGGTGGTGGCGATGCTGCCCGCGGTGCGTGACGACGCGGCAGCGTTGTGGAACGGCTGGACGACCCGGGGTCTTTCCCACGCGGCGTGGTCGTCTTGGGAAACGGTGAGTTCCGCGGTGCCCGAGGCGATTTTCGGGATCGACCCCACGCCGTACGGTGGCGTGGTCTTGACCGGGCTCGCGCTGGTTGGGGTCGTCTTGCTGACGCGAGAACGGCCCGCGTGGGGCTTGCTGGTGGCGGCGCTGGCGTTGCCGTGGCTGTTGTTTCTGGCCACGCCGCGGTACGTGGTGCCGGTGCTGCCGCTGTTGTATCTGGGGCTGTGGTTGGCGGTGCGTTGGGCGCAGGCGCGTAGGTCGGGGCTGGGTTGGCGGGTCGGGCTGGCGTTGGCCTGGGCTGCTCTGTTTGCGGGCAACGCGGTGGGGGTGGGTCGGCTGGCATACGAACAGCGTCAGACGCCGTTCCTCGAACACTTCCGCGGCGGTCGGTTTGCGACGGCTCGGGCGACGGCGGATTGGCTGCAAGCAAATACGGAGCCGGGCGCGCGGGTGATCTGCACGTCGCGCCGGCGGGCGGTCTTGAGCTATTGGAGCGATCGGGCGGTGTTGGAGCGTTTCGGTCGGCCGGCGATCAACGCGGGCCGGCTCCTGGTGATCGAGCCGGCGGACGAGCCGTTCCATCTCGCGATGGAACGCTACGCCGGCTCGGTGTCCGCACCGTTGGCGACCTTCGAGGGGCCGCGGCGTACGCCGACGTGGACCGTGCACGAGGTGACCCTCCCCGATGCGCTTGGGGCGTCGGGCGGAAAGACGGCGCCCACGCCTTAGGATGCCGCGGTGCGTGTCGCGCTGGTTCACGAATGCATCGTCGGTTTCCACGGCTCGGAGCGGGTGCTCGCGGCGTTGGCGGCGCTGTATCCCGAGGCGCCGATCTTCACGATCCTGCACGACGAAAGCGTGTTGCGTGGCACGCCGTTAGAAGGTCGCGACCTTCGGGGGAGCGTGCTGCACAAGGTCCCCGGGGCCCGGCGTCGGCATCGGCTGCTCTTGCCCCTGATGCCTTACGCCGTCGAACAGCACGACCTGCGTGGCTACGACGTGGTGATCAGTTCGCACCACGCGGTGGCCCACGGCGTGCTGACCCGGGCGGATCAGTTGCACCTCGCGTATACGCACAGCCCGGCGCGGTACGCGTGGGACCTCTACCACGAACACGTGGACCCGCGACGCCGGGCACCGATCAAGCGGGCGGCGCTGCACCGGTTCCGCGGGTGGGACCAGCGGGCGGCGCAACGGGTCGATCACTTCTTCGCCAATTCGCGGCACGTCGCCCGGCGGATCGCGCGGGCGTATCGGCGATCGGCGGAAGTGGTGCATCCGCCGGTTGCGCTGGGGCGGTTCGCGGACGCGTCGGCCCCGCCCGAGCGCCGGGCGCGGTACGTCACGCTCGGCCGACACGTGCCTTACAAGCGGACCCACGTCGCGGTCGAAGCGTTTGCCCGTTCGGGGCGGCCGCTGACGGTGGTCGGCGACGGTCCGGATCACGGCCGGCTCCGGGGCATCGCCAAGCGGCACCCCAACGCCGACGTCCGTTTCGTGTGCGACGCCGACGAGGCCGCGGTCGTGGCGGAACTGCGGGCGGCCAAGGCGTTGGTCTTCGCGGGCGAAGAGGATTTCGGGATCACGCTGGTCGAGGCGTTGGCCGCGGGCACGCCGGTGGTCGCGTGGGACCGCGGCGGGGCTCGGGAGATCGTTCAGCCCGGCGTGAGCGGTGTGCTGTTCGAGTCGTCCACGCCCGAAGGGATCGAGCATGCGATCGGAGGGTTCGAAACCTCGGGCGTGTCCGGATCGCCCGATACACTGGCCGCCGCCGCCGAACGGTTCTCCGCCGACCGCTTCGCCGACACCATGCGTCGTCGCGTCGCCGAGCTGTGGGACCGCTTCGCCGAGTACGGCCCGCCGACCGCCTGAACCGTTTCGATCCACACCGCTTATGCCCGACGGCCCGCGCGTGATCCCGACCCGTCTGCCCCGTCCCGCCGCGCCTTCCATTAGCGTGGCGGCGGCCACGCCGACGGTCCGGGCGGAGGTCGCCGATCGTTTCCTGCGGTCCCGCCGGGCGGCGTACGACCCCACGGTCGTGCCCGCCGAGACCAAAGCCAAACGGCTTTTGGATCTGACGGCGGTGGTGTTGTCTGCCCCGATCGTGTTCCCCGCGTTGGGCCTGATCGCGCTGTTGATCCGGCTGGACTCGCCCGGCCCGGCGTTGTTTTTTCAGCGGCGTTACGGCCGGGGCGGGAAGAAGTTCACGCTTATCAAGTTCCGCACGATGCGGGTCGACGCCCGGGAGGCCCTGGCCGATCATTTGGTCGCCAACGCCCAGCACGCGTTCGAATGGGCCGAGCACCGAAAACTCAAGGACGACCCGCGGGTCACCCGTGTTGGCCGGTTCTTGCGGCGCACGAGCCTCGACGAACTGCCGCAGCTCATCAACGTGTGGCGCGGGGAGATGTCGCTCGTAGGCCCTCGGCCGCTGCCGGTGTGTGAACGCATCACGTACGGCCGGGCGTTTCGCACGTATACCCAGGCCACGCCCGGGCTCACCGGTCTCTGGCAGGTTTCCGGCCGCAGCGACCTTCCGTACGCCAAACGCATCGCGCTCGACACGCTCTACGTCCGCAACCGCTCGCTACGGCTGGACCTGTCGATCTTGCGGCGCACGGCCGCCGCGGTGGCTTCGGCAAAGGGCGCGTATTGAAAAAGCCGGCGGCACGCGTCCGCCGGCTTTGCGAAAAATGATCCGGACCCGGACTCACTCGGCCGCGTCGGCGTCTGCGTTCGCGTCGCCGCCGTCTTCCAAGTACTCCGGCAACGCCTTCTTGAGTTTTTCCACCTTCGGCTGCGCGTTGAACACGATGTACGGCTGATTCGGATTGAACTGGGCGTAGTCCTGGTGGTACTGCTCGGCCACGTGGAACTTGGTCAACGGCTCGAGCGTCGTAACGATCGGCTTGCCCCAGGTTCCCGCTTCGGTGAGCTGATCGATGTAAGCCTGTGTCGCCTGCTTCTGAGCGTCGTTGGCGTAGAACACCGCCGAGCGGTAGTGCTCGCCCACGTCCGGCCCCTGGCGGTTGAGTTGTGTCGGGTCGTGGGCCACGGTGAAGAAGATCCGCAGCAGGTCGCCGTAGCTCACCGCCTCGGAGTCGTAGGCGATCTCGATCGCCTCGGCGTGCTGGGTCGCGCCGCCGCTGACGAGCTGGTAGTTGGCGGTGTCGTCGCTGCCGCCGGCGTACCCGGACACCACCGCGTGCACGCCCTTGACCTGCTCGAACACGTGCTCGGTGCACCAGAAGCAGCCGCCGGCGAAGACCGCCGTCGCGTGTCCGTCCTCGTTGAGCACTTCCACGCCGTCCAGCGCCACGGAATCGCCGGGCTGCGGCGCGTTCTTGAGCTTCTCGATCGTCGCGGGGTCGGCGTAGGAACGGCTGCAAGCGAACATGTTCATGGCGACCACCAACAGGGTGAATAGGGCGGGCGTTGTGCGGGCAAGGCGAAGAAAAGTACGCATGGAGGGCCTTATGTAAGCGGGCAAGGATAGCGCGGGGATTTTTCGGTCCGTATATCCAACCCGGGCCGCCCCGAGTTATTCCATACGCACCGGCTTGGCGTATCGTTCGGTTCATGGCCGAAACTTCCGCCTCGCCGCCACCTCCGCCCGCCCCGTCGCCGCGCCGCGACCCCGCCGCGACCGCCCTGAAGGACACGCTGAAGGTCTGGGTGCCGATCGGGTTGCTAGGCGTGGCCCTTTGCTTCGTCGCCTGGAGCTTCGTCGAGCCCGCGCCGCCGCCCACGGTGGTGCTGTCGACCGGGACCGAAGGCGGCGCGTACCACGCCAAGGCCCAGCGTTACGCCGACTCGTTTCGCCGTTCGGGCATTGCGCTGGAGCTCACGCCGTCCGCCGGCTCCGCCGAAAACGTGCAACGGCTGCTCGACGGCGACGCCGACGCCGCGCTGGTCCAGGCCGGCACCGTGCCCGACGAGGCGGCGGACACGCTCGAAGCCGTGGTCGCCGTGGCGTACGAGCCGCTGCTGGTGTTCGTGCGCGACGCGCCCGAGGCTTCGCCGCCGACCGGGGAAACGCTCGCGTTCCTCGCCGGAAAACGCATCGCGATCGGGGGCGAGGGCAGCGGCACCGCCGCGCTGGTCGACACGCTGCTCGACGCGTTGGACCTGCGCGTGTCGGCCGAGGCGTCCGGCACCACCCTGGTCGCCGTCGGTGGCCAGGAAGCCGCCGACGCGTTGAAGGCCGGGCAACTTGACGCCGCCTGCTTCGTCATGGACCCCGACTCGGACCTGGTGGCCGACCTGCTCGCCGCGGAGGGCGTGAGCCTGCTCGACCTGCGTCGCAGCCCCGCGTGGTCGCACCGCTTCTCGTATCTCGAAGCCGTGACGATCGACGAAGGCGTGGTGGACCCCGTCCAGAACCTGCCCGGCGCCGAGATCCGCACCGTCGCGCCCGTGGCGTATCTGGCCGTCCGCCGGGACACGCACCGCGCCGTGGTGCAGCTGCTGGTCGAAGCGGCGAAGGATGACCACAAGGCTCGCAGCCTGGTCGCCGCCCCCGGCACGTTTCCCTCGTTGCGGCGGATGGACCTTCCGGTCGCCGACGAAGCCGAGTTCTTCTTCGAACGCGGCCCGAATTTCCTGCACCGGCTGTTCCCGTTCTGGCTGGCGTCGCTGATCGACCGCCTGATCATTTTGATCGTGCCGCTGTTGGTCGTGCTGATCCCGTTGTTCAAGGCGGCGCCGCCGATGCTGCGGTGGCGGGTCCGCCGGCGGATCTACCGCTGGTACCGCAAGCTTCGGATCATCGACGACGCGCTCAGCCACGCCGACCTGCCCGAAGCCCGGCTCAGGGCCGACCTCGATCAGCTCCGCGATCTCGACACCGAGGTTGCTGAGACCGACGTGCCGCTGTCGTACATGGAGGAGTTCTACAACCTCCGCCTGCACATCGCGTACATGCGGCAGCGTGTCGAGAGTCGGTTAGAAGTGGTGCGCCGTGGTGTGGCCATGGACGACTTCGCGAAACCGGAGAAGGCCTGAATCAATCGCCCGAGTTGGCGGCCACCACGGGATCGGTTCCTGGCCCACCGTTCGCGGGGGATTTCTAACGCGCGGCAGATCGTTCCGGTTTTCTAAGCACGCCTCAGCCGAGGCGATCCGTCGCGACGTGGTACTGCGGGTCTTCGCTGAGGTTCACTTCGATCAGGTCGTCCGCACGATCCAGCAGCTGCCGGCACTCCGGTGACAAGTGCGTCAGGTGCAGCCGCTTGCCGGCCGCGCGGTACTTCTCGGCCAAGGCATTGATCGCCTCCAGCCCCGACTGGTCGTAGACGCGGGTGTAGTAGAAATCGATCACCACGTCGTCGGGGTCGTCTTCGGGCCGGAACAGCTCGGTGAACGAGCGGACGGAGGCGAAGAACAGCGGGCCGTGCAGCTGGTAGATCTTGCTGCCGTGTTCGTTGTGCTTGATGTCGGCGGCGAGGTGCGTCGCGTGCCGCCAGGAGAACACGAGCGCGGCGACGATCGTGCCGAGGATCACCGCCGTCGCCAGGTCGTGCATGAACACGGTGTAGAGCGTCACGAGTAGCATGATCAACACGTCGGAGATCGGGACCTTCTTCCAAAGGTGCAGCGTCGCCCACTCGAAGGTGCCGATCACGACCATGAACATGACGCCCACCAGCGCGGCCATGGGGATCAGTTCGATGTACGGCGCGAGGAAGAGCACGAACAGCAGCAACATCACCGCCGCCACGACCCCCGACAGCCGGCCGCGCCCGCCGGAGTTCACGTTGATCAGCGACTGCCCGATCATCGCGCAGCCGCCCATGCCGCCGAACAGCCCGCAGGTCACGTTCGCGACGCCCTGCCCGACGCATTCGCGGTTGCCCCGGCCGCGGGTGTTGGTGATGTCGTCGATGAGCGTCATCGTCATCAGCGACTCGATCAGCCCGACGCCGGCGAGCACGAGCGAGAACGGCAGGATGATCCACAGCGTCTCGAACGACAGCGGCGGGAGCACGTCGTATTGACCATCCAGGAAGAACGGGATCGGCAGGCCGCCGGAGAGCGACGCGTCTTCGGGCTTGACGGTGGCGACGGCGGCGGCGATCTCGTCGGGCGTGAGCGACGGGGCGTGAGAGTCGTGGCCGTGTGCGCCGCCGGATGCGACGCTCAGCCCCGCCTGCTCGGCGGCTTCTCGGGCGTGTTCGACCAACGGCGCGTTCTTCGCCTTCAGCGCCTCCCGCACCGCCTCCGCCTGTAGGTTCGTCTCGAGCATATCGCCGACCGTGGCGAGCGCGTTGCCCCCCGACGCGGGCCGCAGCGAATCGGGCGCGTAGGCGTTGATCGCTCCCGCCAGCAGCGAGATCGACAGGATCGCGGCGAGCGACGCGGGCACGGCCTTGGTCAGCCGGGGCAGCCCCCAGATGATGAGCATGGTCAGGAAGACCAGCCCGAGCATGAGGAACAGCGGCGGGCCGGTCATGAACGCGAGCGCGCCCGTGGATTCGTCGAGCACCTTGAACGAACCGAGCTGCGCCAGCCCGATCACGATCGCCAAGCCGTTGACGAAGCCGAGCATGACCGAATGGGGCACCATCCGGATGAGCTTGCCCAGGCGTCCGAGGCCGACGGCGATCTGCAGGAGCCCCGCGAGGATGACCGCGGGAAACAGGTAGGTCACCCCGTGGTTGGCCACGAGCGCAACGACGACGACGGCCATCGCGCCGGTGGCCCCGGAGATCATGCCGGGCCGGCCGCCGACGACCGCGGCGATGAGCCCGAGGAAGAACGCGGAGTACAACCCGATCAGCGGGTCCACGCCGGCGACAAACGCAAACGCGACGGCCTCGGGCACGAGCGCTAGCGCGACGGTCAGGCCGGAGAGCACATCGTTCTTGGCGTTGGCGGAGCGCTGCTTGAAATAGTCGATCATGGCGTACGGCCTGCATTGAAGATAATGCCGGCTTCCTGTGCGGGATGCGGTTTGGGGGAATGACAAGGCCGCGAGGCACGCGGCGTCTGCAGAGGCAGGTTAGCGGATCGGTGTGTTGCGAGGTTCGGTGCGGCTATCGCGTCGGTCCGTCCAGTTGACCGGCGGCCGGCGCACTGGACAATGGATCGATGCGTGATCGATCTGTCAATGAGGTTGGTCTCAAGGATCAACGGCAAGACTGAGAGGCGACCCGCCCTGGAAACAGCCATCCAAATCTTCGCTGTGATCAATCTGTCGGTGATCGGCGTCTCGCACATCGTGCGTCCCCGGACGTGGGTCGCGTTGTTTCGGCGGCTCAGCGACCAAGGCGAGGCCGGCGTGTTGGTGGTGGCGTTGCTAAGCCTCGGCTTCGGCTCGATCATCGTGGCGTTCCACAACGTCTGGTCGGGCCTACCGATCGTGCTGACGCTGCTGGGCTGGTCCCAAGTCATGAAAGCGTTCGTCTACTTCACCTGGCCCGCGTACGGGCTGCAGAAGCTCCGTTTCATCACCGAAGAGCGGGCCAATCTGTTGATCGTTCCCGGTGTGGTGTTCCTGCTGATCGCGGCCTTGTTGCTTTATGGCTTGGTGATCTAATTCAAAGGTTGCCGGATTTCGTGGCGACCGCTGGTCGAGATCACCCACGCCGGCTTTTTGACCAGCGAACGCTTGACATTCGTGGCTTGGCGCGCGATTCGCATATCACGGCTTCTGACGCTTTTCCGCGTCGGTCGGGGCAGACGGTTTGAGCTTTGTCGCTTGACGCTGCCGACAACCCGCGTTCCTCGGTAACGGCGGTGTGAGCCCCGTAGCCGTTCCCTCCCCGGCGTGTTGAAGGCCTTGCGACCCGATGCCCGCCAAGTCCTCCTGCCGTGTGGTCTTGCGACCATGCCGCAAGTAACCGGTTTAGTCCGGAGTCAGGCCCCGAAATGAATTCACCTCTAGAGGAGCGTCCACTTTCCGAAAAGCTGGATTTAGTAGATCAGCGAGCTCGTGAGTATGCAGCTAAAGCCACTGAAGTTTCCGATTTTCTTAGATGATTTGAAGACCGTCTCCGCTCTTTAAAAGGTAAGCGAGAGACGTCAGTTACGATCAGTAAATCCATCACATTGCCCTTTTCGCGAAATGGAGATAAATAGAGTCTCCTGCTTAAATTTGGTGGCCGCACAAACTCGATTCATGCGGAACCTGTTTGGTTAAAGCTGGCAGCAGTCGAACATGCGTCGCGTTTAATTGATTGCATGCTCGATGAGCAGAAAAAGGTACTAGATGAAATTGATGATGCGCTCGCCAGTGCGAGTGAGCTCGTTCGCGAGTGGAAGGAGGGCCGGTGAATGCCCGCTTTCCCCGAGTTTGGTGTGTGGCTCGCCATTTTGATTATGGCGGCCATGGTGGTGATGGGCGTCGCGTTGATCGGCTCGGCGATCTGGTTGGGCGTGCGTGAGAAACAGCCGCCGCGGTACTTCTTGATCTGCGGTGTCACGTTGCTGATCACCCCGCTGTCCGTCGCTAGTAACCACCCGCTGCCTATTGGTAACTGGCTCGATACGGTCGCCACAGCAATGGCCAGCGAAGACCTGCTTTCGCCGCCATGAAGTCGTGTTTGGGAGAATTGCTATTACGGCTCCCGGCAATGTTGGTTACGAAATCATCCCCGTTTGCCTTGCGTAAGCAAAGACGCCACCCGCATCGACGATCGGCTTGACGTCGCCCAGCGGCGGGCATTGGAACGTGACGCCGGTGCGGTGGTTGGTCAAGGTGTTGGCTTCGAGGTCGACGGTGCATTCGTCGCCGGTCTTGACGTCGCCATCGATCAGGCGTTGCGGGGCCTCCATGGGCAGGACGTAGCCGCCGTTGACGCAGTTGCGGAAGAAGATGCGGGCGTAGAACTCGGCGACGATGACTTGGCAGCCGGCTTCGGCGAAGGCGAGGGGGGCGTGTTCACGCGAGCTGCCGCAGCCGAAATTCTTGCCGCCGATGACGATCGGGTACTTGGATTTGAACTGCTGCGGCTCGACGTATTTGAGGTTGCCTTCGGGCAGGCCGGAGGCCTTGTCGGGGACGCCGACGCAGCAGTACATGCCGAAGAACTTGCGTTCCTCGTCGTCGGACGGGTTGTAGGCCAGGTACTCGGCGGGGATGATTTGGTCGGTGTCGATGTCGTCGCCGAGGACGAAGGCGGGGCCGGTGATGGTGCTCATGGCCGGAGTTTAGAGCCGGCGGTGGCGGAATGCAGCGCGGCAGGTACGGCTTGGAGAAATCGGCGATAATCGTCGGATGTCTGCTTTTTGGCATTTCGCACAGGGATTACTGCGTTACAAGCGTTGGCTGGCCGTGGCGGGTGGGGCGACGTTGCTGGACGCGCTGTGCGCGTTCGCGGGGTTCGGGCTGCTGATCGGGCTGATGGATTTCATGTTCGGCGCGGCCGTCCAGACGGACGCGACGTTCGCCGAGCTGGTTCGGGAGCAGCTCGCGGCGGAGGATACGGTGGGGCGGATCGGGGACTGGTCGCATTTGGCCGACGCGCTGCCGGAGGACAAGTTTGTCGGCTTCGCGATGGTGCTGGGCGGGGTGCTTTGCTTCGCGTTCGTCGGCTCGGGTTTCCGCTTCACGCACCAGTTCGTGATGCTCACGCTGACGCAGCGCGTGCTGCTGCGGGCGCGGCAGCGGGCGTTCTTCCGCGTGCTGCACGCGCCGATGGAGTGGGTGTGGACGCACGGGACGGCGGACACGATGTCGCGCATCGTGCAGGACAGCACGCGGGTCGCGCGGGGGCTGCAAGCGCTGATGGGCAAAGCGGTGCGCGAGGTGTTGCAGGGCTTGGCGTTTCTGAGCTGGGCGCTGATCGTGGACTGGATGCTGACGCTGCTGTTTCTGGTCGGCGTGCTGCCGATCGGGTTCTGCATCAAGAAGTTCGGCAAGCGGGTGCGCCGGGCGAGCAAGTACGCGCTGCGGCGGTATGCGTCGATGATCGGCGTGATGCAGGAGTCGATGCAGGCGGCACCGGTCGTGCGGACGCATAACGCCGAGGGCTACGAGCGCCGTCGGTTCCACCGCATCAACCGTGAGCTGTACGGCCAGGAGATGCGGGCCCGGACGGCCAAGGCGCTCGCGTCGCCGACGGTCGACCTGATCACGATGTCGGGGGTGGTGGTCATCACGCTGGTCGCGTCGTACTACGTCTTCCGCGGCGAGGCCGAGCCGTCGCACATGCTGCTGGTGTTGGGGGCCCTGGCGATGGCGGGCGCGTCGGTCAAGCCGTTGGCGAACCTGAACAACGATTTGCAGGAGTCGGGCGCGGCGGCGACGCGTTTGAAGGAGACGATCGATCAGCCGGCCGAGGCGCACCGCGCGGCGGATTGGACCGGCTCGGCCCTGCCGCGGCACGCGGAGCGGGTCACGTTCGAGGAAGTGAGCTACGCGTACCCCGGGGGCGACGGCGAGGCGATTTCAGGTTTCGCGTTGGACGTGCCGCACGGGCAGAGCGTCGCCATCGTCGGGCCCAACGGATCGGGCAAATCCACGACGCTCTCGCTGCTGCCGCGTCTGGTCGAGCCGACGCGAGGCCGGGTGCTGATCGACGGCCGCGACATCGCCGGGCACTCGCTGCGGTCGTTGCGGAAGCAGCTGGCGATCGTGACGCAGCAGTCGATCGTCTTCGAAGGCACGATCGCCGAGAACATCGCTTACGGCCGACGCCACGTTCCGCGGCGGCGGATCGTCGAAGCCGCCAAACTGGCCCACGCCCATGAGTTCATCGAGCGGCAGCCCGACGGCTACGACACCGTTTTGGGCGAGGGCGGCTCGGGCCTGTCCGGCGGGCAGCGGCAGCGGCTGTGCATCGCCCGGGCGATCCTACGGGACCCGGCGATCCTGATTCTCGACGAGGCGACGAGTCAGATCGACGCCGAGAGCGAGGCCCAGATCCACGCGGCGATGCGGGAGATCATGCAAGACCGGACGACCTTCATCATTGCCCACCGGCTGAGCACGGTGGTCGATGCGGACGTGATCGTCGTGCTCGAAGCCGGTCGGATCGTGGACCGCGGCACGCACCACGAGCTGCTTGAACGCTGCGCGTTGTATCAGAGCTTGGTGAAGCACCAGATGGCCGAGCCGGTCGGGGCGTAGACCCATGAAGCACCGAGCCGTCTGTCCCGCGTGTCAGCACCGGTTGTCTCGGTCTCACTATTGGGTTTTCGGCCGCGACCAATGCGACCGTTGCGGCGTGGGTATCCAAGGCCAACGTTCGTGGGAGCGATGGGGCGTTTGGATCGGCAACATCCCGTTTACGGTTTGCCTGTTTCTGGCGCTGGCCGGGTTGATTGACTGGTACTGGGCGGTTCTCGCATTTGTTTTCGATTCCGTGCTTGTTGGCTACGTGCTTTACCCGTGGATTTCACCTCAAGTCCAGACCACCCGGGGCGTTCAGTGCCGGGCGTGCGGTTACGACCTCTACGGGCGAGAAAACGAGCGGTGCCCGGAGTGCGGCGCAGACGTGCCGATCTTTGCTCCTGTGGCGCGTGGTGAGAACTAAACTGCCACCATGGATTATCGCTACCTCGGCCGGACGGGCATCCGCGTGTCGCCGTTGACGCTGGGTTGCATGATGTTCGGCGGGCAAACCGACGCGCAGGAGAGTTTTGCCATCATCGATGCGGCGATCGAAGCCGGCATCAACCTCCTCGACACCGCCAACGTCTATACCGCGGGCCAGAGCGAACAAGTCACGGGCGAAGCCTTGAAGCGCAACGGCCACCGCGACCGCGTCGTGCTCGCGACCAAGTGCCACGGCAACATGCACAAAGAAGGCGTCAACGGCACGTCCGAGCTGCACGCCAAGCTCAACCCCAATCAATGGGGCAACTCCCGCCGGCAGATCATCGAGCAGTGCGAGGCGTCGCTTCAGCGCTTGCAGACCGACTGGATCGACCTGTACCAGATCCACCGCCCGCACCCGGACTGCGCGATCGACGAGACGCTCCGCGCGTTCGACGACCTCGTCCGCTCCGGCAAGGTGCGTTACATCGGCTGCTCGACGTTCGCGGCGTACCAGGTCGTCGAATCGATCTGGGCGGCCGAGAAGTACGGGCTGAACCGCTTCGTCACGGAGCAGCCGCCGTACCACCTGCTCGACCGACGGATCGAGAACGAACTGCTCCCGGTTTGCGAGCAGTACGGGCTGGGCGTGATCCCGTGGTCGCCGTTGGCGGGCGGGTTCCTGACCGGCAAGTACAAGCGCGGCGCGGCGGCGCCGGAGCAGTCCCGCTTCGGCGGCGACCACCCGCGTAAGACGATGCTCGGCATCGAACACGCGTACGACGTCGCCGAGGCGCTCGAGAAACTGTCGACGGCGAAAGGTTGCTCGATGTCGCAGTTCGCGCTGGCGTGGTGCCGGGACCAGCCGGGCGTGACGTCGCCGATTATCGGTCCGCGGACGATGGAGCAGCTTTCGGACAACCTCGCCGCGATGGACGTGACGCTGACGGACGAAGACCGCAAGCAGATCGACGAGCGGTGTCCGCCCGGCGAACACGTCGTGCCGTTCTATCACGCGCGGTGGGAAGCCTCGAAGCATCGGTTCTGATCCGAACCGGCCGCGCGAACGCCCTTTTCATCATCGAGACTTTTCCCTTCGGAAACATCGGGTAGCTTGAGATTGGTCTGCTGGCGTCGCGGTTGCGCCGCCATCGCGGATCGAGGCTTCCACGCCGACCATGCCGTCGCGTTCGGCGTGCTCCACGAACAGGGCGACACGCGTTATGAGTCAGTTTCGATCGGGATGGGCCGCGACGCTGTTGACGTGCATGGCATTGGGGTGGTCCGCGGATGCCGAAGACCTATCGCTCTACCTCGTGGGCAACAGCATCACCGACGCGGTACGGGCGGGCGACCTGGAACGCGTCGCCGCCGCGGCCGGGCACGACTTGACGTATGGCCAGCACCTGGTCTGGGGCGGGTCGATCGACTGGCTGTGGGACCACCCCGATCAAGCTTCCAAGCTTTCATCGTCCGACCAACCGTTTGGTTCGCGGTTCGGCTTGTGGACCGACGCGCTGCCGAACCACACGTGGGACGCGGTGTCGCTCCAGCCGTTCCAACGCCCGCTGGCGACCGCCGACAACGACCTGGGGGACCTGAGCCACACGCTCGCGTTCATCGATCACACGCTGCAGAACCCCGCCAACCGCGGTGCGCGTTTCCTGCTGTACCAGGACCCGCCCTCGAAGCCCGCCGACGGTCGCGCGGTGAGTTTCGAAAACTGGTGGTTGCATCGGGAGTACACCGGCGCGTGGGACCAGAGCTGGGACACGAGCGCGTACACGTACCTGCTGCGCGACGCGGTGCAGGCCGAACTCGACGCGCGGCCGAGGGGGCGGCGGGCCGGGTGGCCGGGCGGGGGCGTGGGGGGGGGGGGGGTGGTGAAGCCGGTTGTGCCCCGGAATCGGGGGGG
>JBCDDH010000073.1:0-18183 GCA_039180415.1 Planctomycetota bacterium
GACGGCGCCATGAAGCTGCTCAAGGAACTCGACAAGTACCTCCAGCCCGGCGAGGCCAAGCAGTTCGAAGAGGTCGCCCGGGGCGTCATCGGCAAGCAACGCGACAACCTCGGCGTCCAGTTCAAGCTCGCCGTCCACGACAAGGAATGGCTCAACAGCGTCCGCATCGGCGAACAAATCATCCGCGAATTCCCGAACACCCGTATGGCCGACGAAGTCCGCGGGATGTTGGACTTGTTGCGTGAACGCGCGGCGGGGCAGCAGGCGGCGGCGGTTTAATTGTGAATCTGTTTGCGTGTAAGTAATCCGCATATTTCCAATCCCGCCTACGGTAGGCGGGATTGCAACTGACAAGGCTTATCTCTTGAGCGTTTTTTCAATTTTGTCAATGGCTCTGGCGAATGCTTGCGAGTCTTCACCAATCGCTGAAAAGTCAACCACAACCCGATCTCGCACCGATTGTGCTAAGCCTTTGTCGCTCGGATTCCATCCATCAAACACGTAATCATCTAATCGAATTGGTATAAGATACTCTTTGCCGCCCTCGCGAGCTTCTCTTTGAAGTGTTTCCGTGAGCTCATTGAGAAGCCCCGGTCGATTCAGAGATGCTTCGGAACAAATCAAGATGATGCGGTCGTATTCATTCACCCCGCTGCGCATCACTCTGTGCAACTTCTTGCCAGGAGTGGCGTGCTCTGGAAAGAAGAAGGCGCGAATGCCACGCTTTTGTAGTGAAGCAAACAGCTTCGATGCGAACTTCTCGTCAGGAGATCCGTAACTAATGAAGCATGAATGATTCATGTGGCCACCAAACTTCGCACGGATGATATCGATCGCATCTTTATGGCCATAAATCATCTCGTCTGTAAAGTATCCAACATGAGCTTGAATATAGCTTGAAATCGTGTCGATTGCGGCTTGCGGTTGTTTCGGAATCAGGTCCAGTGTCCAGGTGATTCCTTCCCATTGGGGGCCGTTTTTGGGTACGGATCTGCGGTCAAATTCGCTGTCAAAGTCATCGTCAAAGAGCCGGCCGCCATACTTTTCTATAGTTCTCAAGAAATGATCTCGGCTGATCCCGTAATTAGCACTCCTGTTTAAGAAGTTCCTTGCCAGTTGCTTGAGAGATGGGAGTTCAATGAGATCGATTTGCGAAAGGTACTCGGCTTTATGCTCATCTGTTGGAAAGCAATTATTTGGAAAAACCAAATCTCGCTTTTCGTTGCCTAAGAAATTCAGCCACTCTTCCAGAGTTAATTTTGTTGCGTCAACAACGTTTTCAGAATTGACATCCTCTGGCATGTGCATGAGATTAGCAAATCCGAAAACTTGGGCTGGGTGCCAAACCTCACCTAAAGGGTGATTTGTGAGATTGATGTCGCCTTCACACATCGCCTGCGGCGAGATGTGACACCCAAACATAAACTTGTTGCATGACACGACACGATTTGGTCCTGATCCCCGGTGACGGCATCGGTCCGGAGGTTGCCGCCGCGACGACCAAAGTGCTCAACGCGGCGGACGCGCCGCTCAACTACCACGAACATCTAGCGGGAGTGGCCGCGCTCGATGCGGGCTTGGAAGTGTTGCCGGCGGCGACGGTGGCGGCGATCCGGGAGCATGGGGTAGCGCTCAAGGGGCCGTGCACGACGCCGGTGGGCGAGGGGTTTACGTCGGTGAATGTGCAGTTGCGGCAGAAGTTGGCGTTGTACGCGGCGGTCCGGCCGGTGCGATCGCTCGAAGGCGTGCCGACGCGGTTCGAGGGTGTGGACTTGGTGATCTTTCGTGAGAACACGGAGGGGTTGTACGCGGGTGTCGAGAACGACATCGTGCCGGGCGTCGTGACGTCGATGAAGATCGCGACCGAGGCGGCGTCGACCCGGATCGCCCGGCGGTGTTTCGAGTACGTCCGGAAGCGGGGCCGCAAAAAAGTCACGGTGTTCCACAAGGCGAACATCATGAAGAAGACCGATGGGCTTTTCCTGCGGTGCGTGAGAGCGGTGCACGAAGCCGAGTTCGCGGACGTGGCGTACGAAACGCGGATTATCGACGCGGGCTGCATGAAGCTCGTACAAGACCCGTCGCAATTCGACGTGCTGCTGATGGAGAATTTTTACGGCGACGTCGTGAGCGATTTAGCGGCCGGGCTGGTCGGCGGGTTGGGCGTGGTGCCAGGGGCGAACCTCGGCGAGGATGCGGCGGTGTTCGAAGCCGTGCACGGCAGCGCGCCGGACATCGCGGGGCAGGGCAAGGCCAACCCGCTGGCGCTGATCATGTCGGCCGTGATGATGCTGAACTTCCTGGCGGAGACGCGTCGCTGCGACGCGAGCAAAGCCTCGGCCGGGCGGATCAAGGCGGCGTACAACCGGGCGTTGGCCGAGGGCGTGAAGACGGGCGACCTCGGCGGGCAACTATCCACGGACGCGTTTGCCGACGCGCTGATCGAGCGGATTCCATGAGTGCATCAACCACGCGAGATTGGGAGGAATTCGCCTCGGACGAAACGATCTTCGGCACCGCCCACTTGCCGGAGGGTGAACCCTTGGGCGTGCTGCTGATCGCGCATGGGTTCAAGGGTTACAAGGACTACGGTTTTCTGCCGATGCTCGCCGATCGTGCCGCCAAGGCGGGCTTCATCGCCCATCGCTTCAATTTCAGCCACAGCGGCGTGACCCGCGACTTCGAGACGTTCAAGCGTCCCGACCTCTTCGAGCGCGACACGTGGAACAAGCAGCAGAACGACCTGCTCGCGGTGAGCGTTTCGGCTAAGCAAGGGGCGCTCGCCGACGAGCCGAAGGGCCTACCGCAGGTCTGGTTCGGCCACTCGCGAGGCGGGGTGACGTGTCTGCTCGCGACCGCCCCGCTGCTCGGCGAGCCGGGCAATCCTGGGTTCAAGCCGCTCGGTCTGCCGGCGGGCGTCGTGACCGCGGGGTCGCCGCACGTGTGCTGCTCGCTGGGCGACGCGGACCGTGCGGCGCTGCTCGAGGAAGGCCGACTGCTTTCACCGTCGGGCCGAACCGGTGAAGACCTGTACGTCGGCCGGGCGTGGTTGGAAGAGCAACTCGCCGATCCCGCGGCGCACGATCCGTACCGTGCGGCCGGGGCGTATCCGGGGCCGCGGCTGATCTTGCACGGGACCGCCGACGCCACGGTTCCCGTCGCTTCGGCCCACGCCTACGCCGATGCGGTGGGTGGACGCGGGAAGCTCGTGCTGATCGACGGCGCATCCCACGTGTTCGATGCGCCCAACCCGCTGCCGGTCGATGCCGATCCGCCCGCCGCGACCGAGACGCTCATCGACGAAACGCTTGCGTTTGCGATCGAATGCGTCACCTCCGCCTCACGGCCGGTGGATGACGCCAAGTTCGAATAGCCCGTTGCCCGGCGCCGCGACGTGAAGGGCCAACGTGTTTCGATCGACGAATGTCAAAACCAGCATGAGGGTCGCGCTGCGTTCGACGACCCGCCGATCGCCCGAGCCGGGGCCGGCGTGCTCGGCGTTGTCGTGGTGTTCGGCGTGGAAGTGATACGTCGCCACGGCGTCGCCCAGGTCCAGGCTCAGCGACGCCGGCGCGTCGTAAGCACGGTCGTGGCGACGGCGGGCCGGTGCGTACGGCCGGAGCACGGACCGGCCTTGATTATCCAGCAGCACCAAACCCCCGTGCTCGCTGCGCGGGTCGGCGTGGTCGGCGTCGGCTTGGCCGAACGCTTCGCGCCGCATCGCTTCGTGCTGCATCTGTCGCCCCAGCCAGCGGGCGGCCGCTTCGTCGAGCGATACGTCAGTCGCGGGGTGTGGTCGGCTCAGCAGCCACGGGACGTGTCGGACGGCCGTCTCGTCGCGCCGCGGCGTCGGCAATGCCGTGAACACGCTCTGCCACGTGGTCATCGCGGTCTCGTCGCGGACGTGCGAGCGCCAAGCCCAGAGCTCCCACGGTCGCGTTGGCCACACGCCCAACCAGCGGCCCGCCCGGTCGAGATCGCGTAGGAGCAGGTTCCCACGGTCTCGCGTCGCAGTCTGTTCGAGCCACGCCGCGAGGGTTCGACGGTCCTCCAGCCGGGCAAGCAGCACCCAGGCTGCCCATCGGTCGGGCCAAGCCCGGTGATTTTGCAGGGTCGCGCGAAGCAACTGGTTCCCGTCCGCTTCCCGCGGCTTCCCGGCCGTAGCCAATAACGCTTCGCTCATCGCCGCATCGTTCGTCCGGCGGCGCGCTCCGTGAGCCCAGCGTTGCAACACCGCGGAACGCGCGTCGGCGTTGCTCTCGGCCGCCCGCTCCAACAGCCAGTGGTCGACCGCGGCGTTGCTTTCGTGTCGCCAACGCGCCACGGCGTCGGCCCAGAACCGGGTGGGCTCGATGGCGAGCAATTCGGCCAGCAGGTGCAGGCGCAGACGCGTGGGTTCACGGTTGGCCCAGGCGACGCGCGTGGCCGCGGCCCAGGATTGGGGCTCGGCGAGATCGAGCGACGCGGCGGTGTCGATCCGCAGGCCGATCGACCGGTCGGGGTTCGTCAGGGTGGCGAGGCGTTTGTTCGCGATGGCGTCGCGTGGGCCGTCGTCGGTCGCAGGCGTTGCACACCCGAGTAACGCGGCCGCCAGGAGCGCGGCCGCGACGAACCCGCCGGGCTTCGTTGGCGGTCGGGTCAATCGGGGAACACCGGCGACATCGGCTCGCCGTCCCCCGGTTCGAGGGCCCGCCGGATGATGCGTTCCCCCGCTTCGGAAAAACGGGGGACGAAGCGCCGATCCGGATCGTTCGGGTCCATCACGAGTCGTTCGCTATAGAACGATTCGTGGAGGATCTCCAGCTCGATCTCTCGGACGGCCTGGGGCGCGTCCGCTTCGGACTCCAGCGAAGCGAGCAGCTCCGCCCGCCGCTCCGGGCGCAGCGTTTCGACCCAGCCGATTACGTATTGGTCTTCCGGTGCGCCGTCGGCCGCCAGCACCACCGCTTCGACCCCGGCCGGCATGGTCTGTCCGTTGGGGAGCTTGAAGGGCTCGCCGCGATCGACGGGCGGCAGCTCCGTGAGCGGCACGGAGAACAGCTCGCCCGTGTTTAGGTCGTAGAAAAACCTTGCGGTCGGGGCTTCGTAGTCGTCATCTCCGCCCCCCCCGCCGGTCAGGGTCGCAAGCATGACCCCCAGAGCGATCATGAGCAGGACCACCGCGCCGATCGTCGTCACGGCCGAGTTTTCGTTCAGCCAGTGCCGAAGGTCTAACTCTTGGAACCTTTCGCGTAGGCGTAGGTCTTGAAGATCGAGCATGACGAGGATGTCGCAGCGGAGTTGCGGGGGCGCACGGAGCGGAGGCCAAACGTCGAAGTATCGCAAGGCTTCGCCTCGGACACAACGCCGCGCGGCCGCCGCTCAGGAGCCCACCCACCGATACGCGAGCTCGACCTGCGTGAAGTCTTGCAGGAAAGAACGCAACCGCTGCGGCGTCAGGCCGTCCAGGCCGCCGGGGCCGAGCCGGTGCGGGGTGTCGGTGTTGGCGTCGCGTCGGCCGGTGATCAGGGCCAACAAGCCCTCGCCGGGCTGCTTCACGACGGTGACGCGGGGGGTCTGATCGGCCGGCAGGCTCGCGCGGGACGCGGCTTCGTCGATCGCGTCGGCGAGATAGCCCAGGCCGTCGACCAGACCGTTGTCCATCGCGTCGGCGGCGGTGTAGATCGCGCCGTTCGCGACGTCGGCGATGTTGGTGTCGTCGAGTTGGCTGCGTCCCGACGTGACCACGTGGACGAAACGGTCGTAGGCCGAATCGATCAGGTAAGCCAGCACCTTGCGGTCGTCGTCGTCCCAATGGCGGAACATGTTGTTCGCCTCGTCCTTGAGCGGTGAGCCCTCGGCGACCTGGGTGACCCAGTCGATCCCGAGCATCCGCATGGTCCCGGCGAGCGTGGGCACCTGCGCGATCACGCCGATGCTACCCGTAAAGCCGGTGGGCTCACAGACGATATGGTCGGTGCCCGCGGCGATGTAGTAACCCCCGGACGCCGCGATGCCGCCGAAGCTCGCCACGATCGGCACGTCCGGGTGCGCCGCGCGGAACGTGCCGAGCTGGTGCCAGATCTGGTCTGACGCGGTGACCCCGCCGCCGCCGGATTCGACCCGCAGGACGATCGCCGCCGGTGGGTTCTGCTCCAGCCGACGCAACGCCCCGCGGACATACCGCGACATGTCGTCGTCGATCGCGCCCACCACCGGCACCACCACGATCCGCTCGGCGGTCGTCCCTTCCTGGTACACCGCTTCGTTGCCCGCCGTGATCCGATACACGATCATTGCGAGATACACGTTGAGCAGCAGCGACAGCACGATCAGCGACACCAGCAGCGACGCGCCGACTTTGCTGAACAAGCCCTTCTGTTTGGGCGGCGGCCCGAAAGGCAGGTACCCCGGCGGCGGCGGAGGCGCTGAGGTGCCACGTGGATCGAGCGGCGGCGGCGGGCTAGACGAATCGGATGGGGTGGAATCGGGCATGGAGGCTCCTGATCGCTGGGCGACGCCTTCTGCGTCGCTCCTAAATCATAATCGGATCGTACGCTGAATCGGCTCCAGGCCCCGCTCGTCCGCAAACCCACGTTGCGCTCACCGCGTAAGATCGAACCATGCACCGTCACGCCGACGACCACCATCATCATGGCGAGCACGAACACGCCGCCGTCTCGCGCGAGGCGATCGCTTCGCCTCCGCGGCGGGACCCGGCGGTCGACGACGAAATGTTCCGGGCGCGTTGGCCGCGCGCCCGGCGGCACCTTCACCTGGACCCGTTCAGCGGCATCGCCGGGGACATGTTTCTCGCCGCCCTGCTCGACCTGCACGACGACCCGCCGGGCGAACTCGCCGCCATCGATGGCGCGCTCCGCGGCCTGGAGCTCGACGATCCGTTTGAGCTATCGGTCCGACGCGTCCAACGTTGCGGCGTCGGCGGCCTCGACCTCCAGGTGGATACGCCCGCCGCCGCGGAGCCGCTCGACCGTCATCATCACCCGCACGTGGGCTACGCCGAAATCATGGCGATGGTCAACACGCTCGCCGACACGCAGCACCTTTCGCCGCGTGGCGTCGACCGGGCCACGAACGTCGTGACGCGTCTCGCCGACGCCGAAGCCCGGGTGCACGGCACCACGCGAGAGGCCATCCACTTCCACGAAGTCGGCGCGGTCGATTCGATCGTCGACATGCTCGGCTCGGTCCTCGCCCTCGAGCGCCTCGGCATCGACACGCTCACGGCCGGCCCGGTCCCGATGTCGCGCGGCTACGTCAGCTGCGACCACGGCCTCATGCCGGTCCCGGCCCCCGCGACCGCATATCTGCTCCAAGGGCTGCCGACCGTCGGCGTCGCACGCACCGGCGAGCTGGTCACGCCCACCGGCGCCGCCCTGCTCGCCGGCCTCGTCGACGCTTTCGTCCCCGCCCCGCCCATGACGCTCGAAACCGTCGGCTACGGTGCCGGCGACCGCGACGACCCCGACGTGCCGAACCTGCTTCGGGTCTTCCTGGGGTGCCCGACAAAAACCAAGAACGAAAGCCCTTCGCTGCCGCCCGCGGCCACGTTCGCCTGACCACCTGGGATCCGCCATGCAACTCCTGCTGCTGGGCATGGCCGCCGCGCTTTTTCTTTACGACGATCTGTTCCCCGCGCAGCACGGCCAACTCGCCGACCCTGCGGTCGAAATGGCGCCGCATAGCGAGCCCTCGGCCTTCGTCGACGACCCGCGTCTCTGGCTGCCGGCGCTGCTTGCCGCCAAGCTGATCTTGCTCGTCCTGTTCGGCCTTCAGTGCCGCCGCACCCGCGCCCGCCTGGGCACCTCGCGCGGTTTCCGTGGCTTGGCGGGCATCGACCGTTCGCTGCTGGCGCTGCCTTTTGTCCTGCTGGGCCTGTTCGTCGCCGACCTCGCGTTGGGTTGGCTGCCGCTGATCCGCGGCATGTTCGGTGACCTCGTGCTGCTCGACGAAACGCTCGCGATGCTTCCGACACTGATCACGGTGCTGGGCGTGTGGTGGCTGCACTACCCGATCGACCGTCGGTTGCGCGAAGCGACCATTATGCGCCGGGCCGACGAGGGCTTGCCGGTCTATCCGCTGCTCTCGCGCGGCCGATACGTCTTCAACCAGAGCCGCCACCAGCTGGGCATCTTGTTGATCCCGCTACTCATCCTGATGGCTTGGAGCGAGTCGGTGCAATGGTTCGCAGACCGCGACAAGATCACCGCGACGGCCGCGCTCTGGGCCACGCCGATCGGGGCGGGCGCGATGTTCGTCCTCGCGCCGCCGCTGCTCACCCGCGTCTTCGACACCGTGCCGCTGCCCGCCGGCTCCATCCGCGACGCGATGCTCGAGACCTGTGAGCGAAACCGCGTCAAGGTCGCCGACCTCCGCCTTTGGCGCACCGGCGGCCATCTCATCAACGCGGCCGTCATGGGTTTGATCCCTCAGCTGCGCTACGTGCTGCTCAGCGACGGCCTACTCGATCAACTCCACAAACCACACGTCGAAGCGGTCATGGCCCACGAACTCGGTCACGTCAAGCACCGGCACCTGATCTGGCTGGTGCTCTTCGCCGCGCTGCTGCTGGGCGCGGCCTTTGCGCTGGCCGACGCCGTGATCGCCCGGACCACCGACGCCGCGTGGATGCAGGCGGTTTGCGTCGCGGCGGCGTTGCTGCTGTGGGCGTGGGCCTTCGGCTGGTGTTCCCGCCGCATCGAACGCCAGGCCGACGCCTTCGCCGCCAACCACATGAGCCGTGTGTCCGGCAGCGCCGAAGCCTTCTCGCCCGACGGCGTCTCACACGTCGTGACCGCGCTGGGCCGCGTCGCCGAACTCAACCATCTCCGGCTCTCACGACCGAGCTGGCGTCACGGGTCGATCGCCCACCGGCAGGCGTACCTGCTGTCGCTGCTCGATCGGCCGAAAGCTCGCGCCAGCGTCGACGGCACCATGAACCGCCTCAAGGCGGCGGCGCTCGCCGCGCTGATGACGTTGGGATTGCTGTACTTCTGGCCGACTTGAAGCGGCGCGGAGACCGGTTAATCGCGGTCAGTTCCGCTTCGCCGCTTCGCGTTCCCGCTCTTTGAGCTTCTGCTGCCGCTGCCAGAATTTCGCCTTCGGGGCGATGTGGAAGGTCGCGACGCAGGTGCCGCACTTCTTCTGCTTCTCGCCCTTTTTCACCACGGCCTGGAAGATCGTCATATCCACCGTGAGGTTGAACTCGTCGCCGTGCGCGACCAGCGGCTCGAGGTCTTCACGCGGCTCGACGCGGTACACGGCGGGGCCGACGCAGGGCCGACGGAAGGTGTAGTGCAGTTCCTTGCAGACCACCGTGTAGTCGCCGCCGCAGCTCTTGAAGATGTACATCCCGCCGGCGACTTCGGAATTCGCAAGCAGCGCCGCCCCCGCCATCGCGTTGTACCAATTCTTGTTGAACCGACTGAACGGCAGGACGCACTCGAAGTGCTCGGTCGTGTCGTCGCCGGCGAGGCTGTGATCGGCGTAGCCGTTTTTGCCGCGGAACTTGATCCCCGAGCGATACGCCAGCGGCAGGAAGATCAGCGAGCACACGCGGTGCCCGAAGTTGTCTTTCGTGGACCACAGCGAGAACTTCCGCTCGCCCCAGCGAACGAGCTTGCCCCACCAGTTGGTCGGCGGGGGCTCGAACTCGACGCGCTGCGGCACGACGATGTCGGATTCCGGGCTGGTTTCCGACACGGGCGGCTCGGCGATGGGGGCTTCGGCGGGGGACATCACAGATTCAATTTTACCCAGGTCTCGGCTCGAACTATTGCAAATTCACCGGCATCACGACGTACAGGAAATGCGGCCCGGTTCGCAGCACGCCCGGTTTGTTTCCGGCCTTGAATTCCAGGTTCACCTGCTGCTCGTCCACGACCTTCAAGGCGTCCAGGAGGTACGCCGGGTTGAAGCCGATTTCCAGCGGGTCGCCGGCGTACTCGGGCACGGGCACGTTGATCTCGGCCTCGCCCATCTCCGGGGCCCGGCTCGAAAGCGTCAGCCCGCTTTCGCCGAACGCCATCCGCACGCCCTTGCTTTCCTCGTTGGTCAGCAGCGCCGCCCGGCGCACGGCCGAGATGAATTGATCGGTGTCTAAGGTCGCCTTTTTGTCGCCGTCTTTGGGGATCACGTCCGCGTACGGCGGGAAGTTGCCTTCCACCAGGTTGCTCGCGAGGACGGCCTCGTCGGTCTTAAACAAAATTTGATTGTCGGCCAGCTTGACAGATACGGTTTGCTCCGCGTCGTCGAACAACTGAAGTAGTAGTTGCAGCGCTTTGCTCGGCACGATCGCGGCCTTGGCGTCCTTGTCTTCGGTGTCGGTGGCTTTGCACTTGCCGTTGGCCAGGGCGAGGCGGTGGCCGTCGGTGGCGACAACGTTGAGCTTGTTCCCGCTGCGTTCGAACAGCACGCCGTTGATCGCGTACCGGCTGTTTTCCCGGGCCGTCGCGAACAGGGTCTGGGCGATCAGGCGGTGCAGGTCGCCGGCGTTGACGGTGAAGTCCGGCTCGCCGGGGAACTCGATGGTGGCCGGGTAGTCGGCGGGCGGGTGGCCGTAGATCTTGAACTTGGAGTCCGAGCCGGTCACCTCGGCGACGTCGCCGGTGCTGGCGAGGGTGATCGTGGCGTCGATGGATTCGCGGACGATGCTGTTGAGCTTGTCGGCGGGGATGAGCGCTTCGCCGGGCTCGCCGACTTCGACGCGGGGCGAGGCGAGGCGGACGCTGATCTCGGTGTCCGTCGCTTCGAGCGTCAGCCCCGAATCGGTGTCGGCGGTGAGCTTCACGCAGGTCAGGACGGGCTTGGGCGTGCGGGCGACGACCACCCGGCCCACCAGCGCCAGGCAATCCACCAACGCACCGCGATCGCAGATGACTTTCATTAGGAAGCGTCCTTTACGGGAAGGCCGGCGTCACCCCACATCGTGGGCGAGGAAACCTCGCGACCCCGACGCCTTGCGGCCGACTGCTTTGGGCCACGAAAAATACCCGTAAGTCCGTGGGACTGCAATCCTGGCGCTCTCGCCGGTTTGCAACGTCATTCGGTTCGGCTAAGCTAGGCGGCTCGGCAACGGCCGAATTGAACGACTTTCCCGGGAGCCCATCGCTCCCCCAACCACGAGTCTGACCATGGGCAAGGGCGCCAAAGTACCCAAGGGCATCGCCAAGCGGGCCCGCATCTCCGCCACCGGCAAGGTCCGCTTTAGCCGCACCGGCAAGCAGAAACTCAACGGCCACGAACGCGGCGAGACGCTGCAGGACCGTCGCGGCTATGTCTTTGTCGGCCCCAACAAGATCAAACTGCTCGAAAAGCAACTCAGCCGCCGGCTGACGCCGGTGAAGTGAATGATGAGTGATGACTGCTGATAGATGATTTCGGCATCGCGTCTCGTTGCCTTCACTCATCAATCATCACTCAGCCAATCAGATCCCCGTGCCGGGTCCCGAAGCAACGGCCGTCGCCGTTCCCCGTTCACGCAACCCAAGGAGCCACGCATGCCGCGTGCAAGAAACGGCGCCGCTCGCCGTCAATCCAAGAAGCGGGTCTTCGCTCAGGCCAAGGGCAACCGTGGCGGCCGCCGCAACCACTGGCGCAGCGTCCAGGAAACGGTCATCCGAGCCGGCGTCAACGCTTACCGCGACCGTCGCTTGATCAAGCGCGACTACCGCCAGCTCTGGATCGTCCGCATCAACGCCGCCTGCCGCGCTCGCGGCATCAGCTACAGCCGGTTCATCAACGGGCTCAAGCACGCGGGCATCGGCCTGAACCGCAAGATGCTCAGCGAGATCGCGATCCACGACGAGCCGACCTTCGACGCCCTGGTCGAAGCCGCGAAGAACGCCTCGCCGGCGGTCAAGAACGCCGCGTAAAGCATCTGGACATCTGAAAACTTCCGAAGCCCGCGTTCACCGAACGCGGGCTTTTCGTTTCGTACGATGCCGATATGACGAAGCCCGATATCCACGCTCAAGTTTTGGCCTACTTCGCGGCGACGCGTTCGATGGACGCCCGAAAATGGGTCGACTGCTTCGCACCCGATGCCATTGTCGACGATCCGGTTGAAGCCGCCGCGGTCATCGGGCACGCCGCGTTGCTGGAACAAGGCGAGGCGTTCGTCAACGGGTTCAAAGAGATCGGCCTGCACGAAACCTTTGTGCACGCCGCCGGCCTGGAAGCGGCCGCCAAGTGGGAAGCCCGAGGCATCGGTCACGACGGTCGGGACGTCGCCTTCGAGGGCATCAACCACTTCGTATTCAACGCCGCGGGGAAGATTACGCGGCTACAGGGCTTCTGGGACCCTGCGGCCGTCGGCGGCTGATCCACCGTCCGAGCGGAATGGTTGGTGCGGCGGAAATCCCGGTTCGATTTTCTGCGTACGGCCGATCCGATCCAATCCGCATCGCCGTTGCGGCTACGCTTGGCGTCATGCACGCCCACCCCGACCCCAACGCCAAGACGAACCGCGACCAGGCTTCACAACTCGCCAAGGACACTTGGCGGATGTTCCGCATCCTCGGCGAGTTCACCGACGGGTTCGAAGTGATGAACGCGTTGCCTCCGGGCGTGTCGATCTTCGGCTCGGCCCGCACCCCGGAAGACCGCTGGGATTACCAATCCGCCATGGCTTGCGCGAAGAAGCTGTGCGCCAAAAACTTCGCGGTCATCACCGGCGGCGGCCCGGGCATCATGGAGGCCGGCAACCGCGGCGCGATCGAGTGCGGGGGCGTCAGCGTCGGCCTCAACATCGAGCTGCCGCACGAGCAGGACCCCAACCCGTACCAGACCCACAGCATCGACTTCCGGTACTTCTTCGTCCGCAAGGTGATGTTTGTGAAGTACGCGTGCGGCTTCATCATCTACCCCGGCGGGTTTGGCACGATGGACGAGCTGTTCGAGTCCTTGACGCTGATCCAAACCATGAAGATCGAGCCCTTCCCCGTGGTGTGTATCGGACACGACTTTTGGGACGGCTTGTTCGACTGGGTCGGCAAGACGCTCCGCGATGAGTTCAAGACCATCAGCCCGAAAGACCTCGATCTCGTGACCGTGACCGACGACCTCGACGAGGCGATCGCCGTTATCGAGAAGTCGTTCGACCCGCAGAAGTATCAGGCGGGTGTGGACTCGGCGTTGCCCGGCGCAGCGATGGCGATGGCCCGTCGGATGGGTGAGGGCCGGCCCGAGGCTATCTAATTAGATGGATTACGTCGCGAAGAAACGCCCTGCCTAGTTTCACATCCACGGTCTTGCGGGCATCTTTCAAAAGAATTTCCTGGAATACGGTTGAAAGCAGCCCAGCTTGGCAGTAATTTTTATAAGACCTGCATATTGCCGACAGCACGTCGGCGACCGGACTCATTTCTGAAGTTAGGAGGAACAAGATGAAAAAGCGTTGTTTGATGGTGGGCGTAGCCTCCGCACTTTCGATGGGTTCGGCGGGCGCGACCGTGATCGTCGACGAAGACTTTGAAAGCTACGCGGACACCGCCGCCCTCGGCGGTGTCTGGGCGCTCTCGGACGGCACGCTCGATACCGCCCTGGGCAATCCCGGCAATTCCTTGAGTCACCCCGGTACCAGCGGCAGCTTTTCCGGCGGCAACACCAACAGCCTGAGCTTCGCGGAAGTCGCCCCGACCGGCACTGATTTCCTGGCCTTCTCCGTCGACATCTACGACGACGGCACCAGCTCGAACAAGAGAACGACCGCCGGGCTGCGTCGAGCGTCGCCCGCCGGGAACCTTCTCGAACTCGGCATGTATAACGCGCCGAGCCACTACGCCTATCGAGTGATTTTGTTCGGCTCGGGCGACCCCAGTTGGGCCGCGTTCGAGAACCTGGTCGACGACGCCGGCGAGCCGATCGAAAACACGCCCGTCGAAGGCTGGCACACCTTTTTGGCAGAAATCTCTGAGACCAGCATCGAACTTACGCTCGACCTGAACGGTGACGGCAACATCAACGCGACGGCTAGCGTGCCGATCAGCCCGGTTGACCTCGGCTTTGATATCGTCCGGCTCGGCGGTCCTTCGGACTTGAGCTCGGCCGGTGGTGGTGCGAACTTCGACAACGTGTCGCTAACCTTGGTCCCCGAACCCGCGACCGCGGCGCTGCTGGGCCTGGGCGGCCTCGCGATGCTGCGTCGTCGCTCGGCCTGAGCGTCCTGACAACTGATTTTCGAGAAGCCCGCGTTCGTCGAATGCGGGCTTCTTCTTGCGCGATCGACCCGCCGCCCGAATCGGTATGCTGCCGCCACGTGGCCCGCGACAAATCCGCTATTCAAACCTGGACCGAGTACCTGCTGGCCCGTTCGTTGACCTCGGCGATCGGGGCCACAGACGTTGAAACGAACCTGCGGAGCGCGTCCCGCCTGGGGAGCCTCCTATACCGCTTAGACCGCCGCCACCGCGAGCGCGGCCACGCGCACATCCGGATGGCCTTTCCGCATTGGCCCGAGTCGCGGGTACGCCGGACGTGTGAGCAATCCTTGCAGCACCTCGCGCAGCTCGCGGTGGAAGCGATCCAGGTGCCGCGTGAGGTCCACGAAAACACCTGGCCGCAGCGGATCGAACTCCACGAAAACCTCGCCCCGGCGTTGGAGGTCCTCAACGCCCCGGGGCCGAAGATCCTCGTCACCGGGCACCTGGGCAACTTCGAGGTGCTCGGCTACTCGATGGCCGTCATCGGCTACGACATCGACGCGCTGGCACGGCCGTTGGACAACCCCCTGTTGTCCCGGTGGCTCTACGGCATCCGTGAGGCGAAGGGCATGCGGATCATCGACAAGTTCAACGCGACCGATCGGATGACCTCGGTCATCCGCCGTGACGGGTTCCTCGGGTTCATCGCGGATCAGAACGCCGGCGACCGCGGCACGTACATTCCTTTTTTCGGCAAGCTGGCGAGCACGTACAAATCGATCCCCCTGCTGGCGATGCGATACCAATGCCCGATCCTGTGCGGATACGCGCACCGGGTGGGGCCTGGTTTCCGTTACGAGATCGGCGCGGTGGACATCTTCGGCCCCGACGATTGGGACAGCCAGCCGGACCCGCAGTACTACATCGCCGCCCGGTACAACCGCGCGTTCGAAGCGATGATCCGCCGCAAGCCCGAGCAATACTTCTGGATGCATCGGCGATGGAAGTCGCGACCACGCTACGAGCGGGAGGGCAAGGCGATGCCCGCCTCGCTGCGGAGGAAGCTGGAGGGGCTTCCGTGGATGACGCAGGAACAGATCGATCGATTGATCGCGAACGAAGGTCCGGCGATCAAGTAAAGCGCACAACCCGACAAAAACCCACGGCGTCGCGGCCGTGGGTTTGAGCGTTTGGGGCGTCATCGAAGTCGTCCCGCGGCGCGGAGCGTCGGTTTACTTCTTGCCGCCGAAGTAGTTTCCGCCGAAGCGCTTCTTGAACTTGTCCACGCGGCCGGCGGCGTCGACGAACTTCTGTTTGCCGGTGAAAAACGGGTGGCTGGCGGAGCTGATGTCGACTTTGACCAGCGGGTACTCGTTGCCGTCTTCCCACTTGACCGTCTCCTTCGAGGCGACGGTGGACTGGGTCAGGAACGAGACGTCCGAGGATACGTCGCGGAACACGACGGGGCGATACTTGGGGTGGATGCCTTCTTTCATGACGGGCTCGCGGTCGGTTGGGGGATCGGGTTGGGGCGTCGCGAGGCCATCGTCGGATTCGGTTCGCCGAGTCGCATAAGTTAGCTAGTTCCTCGCCACAAGCAACCCGCTCACCGTCTCCCCGATCCGCACGCCATGGACATCTACCTCAACGGACAGTTTCACGCCCCCGAAGACGCCCGGATTTCCGTGGAGGACGCCGGTTTTCAGCACGCGGTGGGGCTTTTCGAGACGTTTCAGGCCTACGCCGGCCGGGCGTTTCGGCTCGAGGTCCATCTCGGCCGCCTCGCCGACTCGGCCCGGCAGTTGGGCCTTGCGGCCGAGCTGAACACCGCCCCGCTCGCCGACGCCGTGGCCCAAACGATCGCGCACAACCAGATCGACCGCGCCCGCTTGCGTCTGACGCTCACCGCCGGGACGCTTTCCTTGCTCAAGACCGGCTCCGACGGCCAGCCCCAGGCTCGACAAACCGTCGCGATCGTGCCCCAGCCGCCGACGCGGTACGACCCGGATTACTTCGAAAAAGGCGTCACCGTCACCGTCCACGGCCCGGCCGCCAGCCCGTTTGACGAAACCGCCGGCCACAAGACGCTCAACTACTGGGCCCGCCTCAAAGCCCTGCGCCACGCCGCGACGCTCGGGGCCGCCGAGGCGATCTGGCTGAACGTCACGAACCACCTCGCGAGCGGCTGCGTGTCCAACGTGTTGCTCGTGAAGGAGGGCGTCCTGCTCACGCCGTTCGCGCGGGGGGAAGAGGCCGAAGGCGCGTTGCCCGCGCCGGTGTTGCCGGGGGTCACGCGCGGCGTCGTGTTGGAAGTCGCGGAGGCCACGGGCGTGGAAGTCCGACGCAAGATGCTGAGTATCGACGACCTGCTCACCGCCGACGAAGTGATGCTCACCAATTCGGGCTGGGGCGTGCTTCCCGTGTCCGCGGTCGAAAAGCAGGCCGTCGGCACCGGCGGCGTCGGCGAGGTCACGCGCCAACTCCGAAGTGGTTGGCTAAGCGCGATCGCCGAAGAGACCGGATGGGACGGTTGACCTCGGGCGGTCGGCGCGCGAGGCGAGTCACTGGCCCTGCGATTCGCGCTGCTGCCGGCGCATCTGCATCATCTCGCCCATGGCGGCGCCCATCTGCGGGTTGCCGTTGCTGATGCGGTCGGAGACGCGGTCGCGCATGGCCGCGGCGTCGGGGCGGGGGCGGTCTTCATTCCGCCCTTCTCCTTCGGCCCGGCGCGGCCGGCGTCCGAACGGGCTCTGTTCGACCATCGCCTGCTGTTCCTCGAAGTCGGCGAGCATGAACGCGTTCATCCGTTGGCGCATCATGTCACGCCACATTTCACGGGAAGCGTCGCGGAGTTCGGGGTCGTTGCGCCAAACCTGCCTTAACTCGGGGTTGAGCCCGAACTGCTCGCGGAAGACGTCGAAGTAAGGCTGTTTTTGCTCCTTGCTCAGCCGAGCAAAACGCGGCGATTTGGCGACGGCGATCGCTTCCTCGGCCGTGGTGGGCATCGCCGGCGGCGTGAGATACCAGGCGAAGAACCCGCCGGCCGCGAGCGCGACAACGGACGCCGTGGCCAACGCGGCGGTGAGCAGGCGACGCCGACGGCGTTGGCCGATTTCGTCGACTTCTTCGACGCGCATGCGGCCGGGTTTGGCGGGTGATGGGTCGTTCACGGTGGGCCTCTCGGGGGATCGATCGGGGGGCGGACGGCGGCCGGGCGTCAGGGAAGTTCGAAGCCGACGTTGCCCGCGGCGAAGAGTGTGTTGCGTTCGATATGCCGCTTGGGATTAAAAAAGGTCGTGCCGTCTTCGAGCAGGACATCGGAGCCGCCGGCGGCGTTCTTCTCGCCGTCGAAGTCGCCCATCAGCGGGATGCCTTCGAGCCCAAGTTCGAGCCGGCGGGCGAACCGGCCTTCGAGGATTTCTTGTTCGGTGCGGCCGGTGATCCAGGTGGACATGCTGTAGCTGGTGGCGGCGATGGGGAAGACGGTGTCGTCGTCGGGGCAGCGGTAGACCGTCTGCGGGTTGTCGACGCTGGGGCGTTGGAGATACGCCCGCAGCGCGGTGGGCAGGTCGGGCTTGGGCGTGCCGTCGGCGAAGAACGACGCGGGCGGGATGGGCGAGGGCATCGCGCGGACCGCGGGGAAGTAGTCGTCGAAATCGTTGGTGTAGGCCTGCATCACGATCCCGAACTGCCGGAGGTTGCTCGAGCAGGTGACGCGTTGGGCGGTCGCGCGGGTACTCGCGAGCACGGGCAGCAGGATGCCGATCAGCAGCGCGATGATCGAGATGACCACGAGCAGCTCGATGATCGTGAACGCGGCGCGGTTCGGGGTGGTCTGTGACATGACGGCGGCCGGGCGTGCGGGCAGCAAAGCGTGTGGGGGCAACGCGTCGCCGGGTTCATTATTGCCGGCCGCGCCGCAAAAAAAATCACGCCCCGGCCGGCTCGAATTTGAGCACCAGATCAAACACCTCGGCGTCGCGTTGCCCCCACACGCTTTGCTGCCCGCACGCCCGGCCGCCGTCATGTCACAGACCACCCC
>JBCDDH010000074.1:0-18134 GCA_039180415.1 Planctomycetota bacterium
CACCCACCCGCCCCCCGGCCCGCCCAACGCCTCGTGCACCCACCGACCCGCCGCCGCGCTGCTCGGCCGGCCGTCCGCCTCGACCTCCACCACCCGCCATCGCCCGTCTCCCCCCTCGACCGGCGTCCACACCGACGACCAATGCCGCGCCACCGCCGCCGGCTCACCCACCAGCAACAAGTGCTCCAACACCCACCGCCCGGGCGCGCCCCCGGGCTCCAGCACCACCGCCTCCCGCGCCGACACCGACGACGAACCGGAACCCGAGGAAACGCCCGGAGCCCCCGCCTCGGCCACCGAGATCGTCACGTCGAACACCCCGGACATCGCCCGGATCGCCGCCGCGTCCCGCGACACCGTTTGCTCATGCTCCAATCCGGGAGGCTCCGGCACCCCCGCCGCGCCGCGATTCTCCGGCCCGCCCTCGGCGGCCGGCGCCGCACACCCCACCAACCCCACAACCAGCGCCGTGCCAACCCCACACATCAACCCCAGCCCCGCCAACCTGGCCCGCCGCCCGACGCGTCGCTCGATCATGCCGCCAAGCCTACCGCTCGCCCCGCCGCCCACAAAAAAACCGACGGCCTCGAAAGACCGCCGGCTCTCTCTCTCCCGAAAAACTCTCTCCTCCTTCTTCGGGATCCAAATCACGCCACCCGGCGACGCCGCAGCGCCAACCCGGCCAACGCCAGCCCCACCGCCGCCGCGCCCGGCTCGGGCACCGCGAACCCGTCGAACACCGGCGGCGGAGACGTGTTGCCCCAGTTGTTCAACACGCGGTTCAGCTCCTCCTGATCGACGTTGAGCGTCGCGAACGCCGGCCCGTTGGGGGTGAACGGCGCCGGCGCGCCCCAGTTGTTCAGCACGAGGTTCAGGTCGCCCTGCTCCACCTGCCCGCTGTCGTTGTAGTCGCCGATGATGCCCGCCGAGGCCGCAACGATCTCGAGCACCACCGACAGGGGGTTGTAGATCACGTCCACGTCGAGGGCGGCTCCGAGGCCCGTCACGCTGACCGTGTCGAACTGCCCCAGCACGCTGGACGCCGTGGCGATCGTGAACAGGTTGCCCAGCACCGGCGCGAAGCCGTTGAACGACACGGCCAACTCGTCCCCGGCTTCCTGCAGGCTGAGGATGCCGTCCACGTCGAGCGTGTCCGACTCGTTGAGGCCCAGGCCGTCGATGTCGATATTGAGGACGCCGTCGCCGTCGTAGTTCGCGACCGACGCGGTGACGCTCGCGTTACCGCCGCCCAGTTCCAGGTCGCCGTCGTTGGTGAGCGTCACGCCCAGGTCGACACCGCCGTCGAGCTGCATCAGCTCGTTGGTGAAGTTCACGATCGCGCCGGTGCCGGTGAAGTTGGCGCCACTGAGGAATCGCGACGTGGTGTTGAAGATGACCTCGCCGTTGATCGTGCCGTTGGCCGTGCTGCCCACCGTCGCCTGCAGGCCGCCCAGGCCGATCGTCCCGGTCTCGCCGCCGCCGACGTTGATCTCGCCGGCGAACGACGTCGCGTTGGTGCCGATGAAGCTGCTGTTGCCGTTGAAGTTGAGCTGCGAATTGGAGTCCATGTTTAGCGCAAACCCCTCCGCTGAGATCGTGCCGTTGCTGGCCGTGGCGGTCCCGCTGAAGGATTGATTGAAGTTGTCCTCGAGGATCAGCGTGCCGGAGAAGGCCTGAAGCGTGCCGTTCTCGCCCGAGCCGTCGTAGTCGTTGCTGAAGCTCTCGAACCGCAGCGTCCCGCCGTTGGCGCGGAGGAAGCCGTTGTTGTTGACGTTGTTGAGGACCCGGCCCAAGCCGGAGATCAAGTCGCCGGCGGACACGGTGATCGTCGCGCCCTGGAACCGGCCCCCGTTGAGGATCAGGCCCGTGTCCGTGACGTTGGTGTTGAGCGCGTTCGCCAGATCGAAGACCGCCGCGCCGCCGTTGGTCCGCAGCGTGCCCACGTCGAGGACCGTGCCGTTCATATCCAGCAGGCCGCCCTCGGCCTGGATGAAGCCGCTCCCCTCGAAGTCCACGTTGGCGTTGATGGTGCCGTCGCCGATCAGGTCGTCGCCGAGGCCCGCGGTGAACAGGCCCGGGCCGTTGACGGTGCCGCCGTCGATGGTGTTGGTCGGCGCGGCGAGTTGGAAGCGTTCGCCGATGTCGTTGATGTTGACGGTGCCGCCGATGGCGATCGAGCTGAGGATCTGACCGTCGCCGTTGACGTTGAGGGTGCCGTCCAGGTCGAGCGTGTCGCCGGCCAGGAAGTTGCTCAGCACCGTGTTGCCGTTGTAGTTGATGATGCCGTTGGAGAGGACCCGCCACGGGCTGTTGTCGTCGATGTTGACGGTGAAGACGGCCGTGTCGGCGATGTTGATCTCGCTGAACGTGGTGCCGATGCCGGTCTTGGTTGAGCCGTAAGGCTGGAACGTCGCCGCGTTGATCGTGGTCGAAGCGTTGACGTTGGTGTCGTTGGCGAAAAACGAGAAGAGGAACGAGTTGTCCAGGTCGACCGTGCCGCCGATCATGTTGATGACGGTCACCTCGTTGAAATTGTTGGTGCCCGCCAGCTGCAGCGTGCCGGCGCCGGTGTACTCGGCGTCGATCAAACCGTTGCGGCTGTTGAAGTTGGTCGTGCCGGTATGGCGGAGCGTCGCACCTCCGGCGATCTCCACGTCCGCGTCGGCGTTGTAATCGGTGACCGCGCTGATCGTCAGCAGGCCGCCGTCGATTTCTACGTCGGCGCTGAGCGCTCCGCCGTCGTTGCCGACCAGCAAGCGGTCGCCGCTGATCGAGCCACCCGAGGTGGACCGCAAGGTGAAGTCCGTGGTCCAGGTGTTGCTCACGGTGTTGACGTTGAGCGCACCGCCCGTGAAGTCGATGAGGTTGTTGTGGACGTCGTTGCCGAGATCGACCGTGTCGGCGACGATCGTCAGGTTGCCCCCGGACGCGATGCGGGTGACGCCCTGGTCCCAGTCGAAGGTCGTCACGTCCACGGTCGAAGCGCCGGTGACCAGCCACGTGCCGCCGGTGGTCACGGTCGACCCCGCGAACGTTTCGGAGATGTCGCCGCCGTCGAAGGTGACGGTCTCGCCGAACTGCCCGATCGTCAGCCGCGCGGCCGACGCCTGGTTGATGATGCTCGAGCCTTCGTCGAAGATCGCATCGGAATCCAGCAACGCGCCGTCGGACGTGTTGGTCACGGACGAGCCCGAGAGGAACCGCACCGTGCCGTCCCCTTGGTACACCGGGTTCACCGCCCCCGCCCCGAACTCGATGAACGCGAGTTGACCGGTGTTGCCGAAGTTGTAGTTCGCGGTCGAGACCTCGGCCGTGCCGCCGTTGATCAGGAACGTGGCGTTGGTGCCGATCGTGTTGATGTTGGTCGCGTTGAGGTCCAGCGTCGCGCCCGGGTCGATCGTCAGGCTCCCGTTGACGTTGTCGATGTCCAGGGTCCCGATCGTGATCGTCGTGTCGTCGTCGATGCTGACCGTCTCGTCGAAGAACAAAAGGCCCGTGCCGGTGACCGTCCCGCCCTCGTTGAATTCGATGAAGTTGCTGTCGAGCACGAGACGCGACGTGCCGTTCACCGAGATCAGGCCCTGCAGCTGGATGTTGTCATTGGCGTTGCTGGTGATCCGCGCGGTGCCGGAGTTGACGATGACACGGTTGAGCTGAGCGAGATTGTCGGCGACGTTGATGTCGAGGATCTGGTCGCCGCCGGTGATCGTCGAGTTGTCGTCGTCTTCGAAGGTGAGCGTGCCGTTGAACTCGTCGTTGCCCGCGGCGCCTCCGGTGCTGTCGAGCACGTCGCCGCGGATCCGCATGATGGCGCCGTTGCGGATGGTCCAGTCGGCCCCGCCCGAGCCGTCCATGTTGAACGTGTCGTCGTTGACGGTGAGGATCGCGTTGTTGTCGACGATGCCCGTGCCGTTGCCGCCGCCGTTCCAGGTGAAACCGTTGTTGAACGACGAGTTGGCGTTGAACCGCACCGTGCCGCCGGAGCTCACGTCCAACTCGCCGCCGTTGCCGACGAACGGCGCGTCGAACACGAGTTCGCCGTCGGCGTCGGTGACGACGATCGTGCCGCCGGTCTGGGTCAGCGTGCCGCCGTCGATGAAGGCCTGGTCCGCGGGGATGTCGGGCGAGAAGATGGTGCCCGCGACGAAGCCGTTGTCCACGGTGATCGTGCCGAAGTCCAGCGTCCAGGCGTCCTCCATGTCCAGCGTGGAGTTGTGGAACAGGTTGATCGAGCCGCCGAAGCCGTCGCTGAGCTGGACGTTGTTGTCGAGCGTCTGGTTGCGGAAGACGTCGACCGTGCCGGCACCGAACGTCCCGTCCAGGTCGACCCGGGCGTCGGCGTCGAAGCTGTTGATCTGGAGGGTGCGGGCCGCGGGGACGCCGCCGATGATGACGAAGCCCTCGTTGTAGTTACTCACGCCGATCGTGCCGTCGTTGCGGAGCATCGTGAACGTAGACGCGGAGCTGTCGTTGTTCTGGATCAGGCCGTTGCCGAAGATGTCGCCGTCGTTACCGATGATCGCGTTACCGCTGGTCGCCTGAGAGAGCAGGCGGTTGCCGCCGATGTTGATCCGGCTGCCGGCACCGATCGACACGTTTTCGGTGCTCAATCCGGAGAAGATGCCTAGGCCCGCCAGGTCGTTGCCGCCGAGGTTGAGGTTGGTGCTGCTGCCGGAAAGCGTGGTGTCCAGATCGGTGGTGAGGGTGAAGGTCTGGGTAAACAGGTCGATGCCCCCGGACAGGGTCAGCGCCTCGATGCTGTTGTTCGAGCCCAGGTCGACGGCGTTGGCGGTGTTGAAGATGGCCGTGTCGTCGGGGTCCGGCTCGTCGGCCGGAGACCAGTTCAGCACGCTGCCGCCGTCGGTCCAGACGGTGTTGCCGCCGATCCACGTGCGGTTGGCGGCGTGGGCGGTGGGCACGGCCACCGTGGCGGCGGCCGCGAGCGCGGCGGGCCGGACGAGCCGGCCGGTACGGCGGGTGAACGCGGACAAGAGCGCGGCGGTGGACGGCGCGGGGACGATCGAACGGGGGCGATTCATCGACAACTCTCCTTGACACCTTGGGACGACGGAGCGGGCGAGCGACGTCGGCACGGCGAATTGGAAGACCCCCCATCGCACAGCGCGCGCCGTCAAACGGCACGCCACGCAGGCCCGCCGCGATACACGGCCGGCCGGGTCCTCCCGAACTGATGTTGCCAGCTCACTCCGACACGGTGAAACACACGGGATCGGCCCAGCGACCGAAACTTCCCATCTTGCAGGCGCGGACTGTGCCCGAAGCTTTGGAGAAAGTCAAGTGTTTTTCTAGTGGTAATTCTTCGAAAAGTCGGATGACAAATCCGACGAAACCTTATTCACGCTCGGCTCGGCGAAGCCGGGTCAACCGCCCGCGTCGCAACGTAAATCGTTGCCACGCCAAAGCTCACGGGCCGCACCCGCCCCACCCGCAAACCCGCGGTTTCGAGCAGCCCGCTCACCCCCGCTCGGTCCAGGAACGTCGCGACGCTTCGGGGTAAATACCGATACGCGCCAGAGCGATCGCGGGCGATCCACGTCGCGGTCCACGGCATGATCCGCTCGGTGTAGAGCTTGCTGCCGAACCGGAGCAACGGGTTGCTCGGCTCGCTGAACTCGAGGATGACCAGCCGCCCGCCCGGCCGCAGCACCCGCGTGAACTCCGCCACCGCCGCCGCCGGGTCCGCGACGTTGCGGAGGCCGAAGGCGATGCTGATCACGTCGAAACTGGCGTCGGCGAAGGGCAAGGCAAGGGCATCGCCGTTGAGATACCTCACGCCGGGCATCAGTTCCAAATCGGCTGACTGCAGCTTCGTCTGGTTCCACCAACGAGACTTGTGCACCGCATGAGGCAGCATCTCGTAAGTGAAATCCAAGCCAATGACATCCTCGTGGTCCTGATTCAACTTGGCCATCGCGTCGCGAAATGCCAGGGTCAAGTCGCCGGTTCCGCAGGCAACGTCCAAGACCCTTTCGATACCCCGAAGTTCCGCCAGCCTCACCGCCTTCCGCCGCCACGCCTGATCGCGGCCGAAGCTGTGCAGGCGGTTGTTCAGGTCGTACGACCTGGCGATGGCCGTGAACATGTCCCGCACCTTGCGGGCCTTGTCGGCCCGGGTGTGGGGGTCGGTCTCGAGTTCTTCGGAGGTCCAGGCCGGCGATTCGCTCACGGGCGGAGCGTAGGGCAACCCGCTCGGTGATCAGGTGCCCGGGTGATCCGGGATCGAGTGGTCGCAACCATCGCAACCGCCGCCGGCCAGCATGTGCTCGGCGTAGCCGTGCAGGATCGCCGCCGCTTCCGGCGCGTCGGGCCGGTGCTTGGGCTCGGGCAGTTTGCGCAACCGCGCGAGCACGTTCCGCTCGAACTCGTCTTCACGGAAGGTGTAGACGCCGAACGAGCCGGCCTCGGGGTACTCCGTCCGGATCAGCTCGTCCAGGTCTTCGATCCGTTGCGTGGGCAGCGGGTGCGTCGAGAGCATCGCTTCCAGGAAGTTGCCCTCCCGCCCCGCCGCGTCCCGCAGGATCTGCATCACCTCGACCTGCCCGTACGGGTTGTAGCCCAGCCGGGTCATGTACCGCACGCCCAGCTCGTCGGCTTCGGATTCGTTATCGCGGGAAAACTTCGGCAGGTACAGCACCTGCCCGCCCACGGTCGCGGCCGCGCCCCCGGCCCGCAGCAGGTCGTTGTCCGTCGCCCCGCCGAGGATCACCAGCGCGATCCCGCCGACGCCCACCGCCTGCTGCCGGGCCATCCGTTGGCCCACGTGCAACGCCGTGACGTGCCCGATCTCATGGCCCAGCACGCCCGCCAGCTGCGCCTCATTGGTCATCCGCTCCATCAAACCGCGGGACATGAACACCTTCCCGCCCGGCAGCGCGAACGCGTTGATCTGGGCCGAGTCCAGCACGTGGAACTCCCAGGGCAGGTCCGGCCGCTCCGACACCGCCGCCAGCTCTTGTCCCAGGTTCCGCACGTACGCGAGGAGCTGCTCGTCGGGCACGTTCCCGCCGTTGCCCTCGATGAACTGTGGGGCGGCTTCGGTACCGATCTCGATCTCGCGGGCCTCGCTCATGGTGTTGAAGACCCGCTTGCCCGTCGCCGGGTTGGTCATGCAGCCGGTCAGGCCGGGCCAAGCCAGCAGGACCACCAGCACGGGCAGGAGCGGGCGGGCGACGGCCCAAGCGGACGGGCGGGGAGATAGAACAAACGACATGGCGATTCCTCGTTTCGGGCCGGTCAGCCGGCACAACCAGCATAAGACGCCGCCGACCGGCCCCGGGTTCCCTGGCGGCGGGTTTCGCGGAATCGCATTTTTGCGGGTCCGCAAACCCGCGCTCGCGTCGCATCCCGCTTATCCGGGCCGTACGGGTCCAAAAACAACGCCCCTGGCGTGCCCCCCAGCCCCAATCCGCCGGCTTGGGTCTGCATAACCCCGGCGCGTCAACCCGCCGACTCTCCGCCCGCCGTCTGCGTCGATGACCCGGGCAGACCGGCCGCATCCGTCACGCGGCCCCCACCCCGTGCGTCGCCCCACCGGCCACGTCCGACCACCCCCGCAGGAGTTGCCCGCCCCATGGCTTCCCGACAATCCGCCGTCACCGAACAGTTCTACACCGCCCTGATCTCCGGCGATCGCCAAACCGCCCGGCAGATCATGGGGGACCTCTTTTGCCAAGACCCGCCCGCGGAAAAAGTCGTCGAACACCTGCTCTGGCCCGTGCTCGACGCGATCCAGAAGGACTACCGCGGCGACCGCCTGACCAACCTCGCCTACCACTACGCCACCCGCATGCTCCGCAGCATCACCGACCAGATGCAGATCCGCTACGAGCAGAAGCCGCGCAACGGCCAGACCGTGCTGGTCACTTGCGGCGCCGAGGAGTCCGAAGAGCTCGCCGGCCAACTCGCCGCGGACCTGCTCGAAGCCGGCGGCTACACCGTGTTCTTCACAGGCGGGGGCATCGCCAACGACGAGATCGTCGCCCAGCTCAACGAGTTGCAGGCGGACCGGCTCGTGGTCTTCGGAGCCATCCCCGCGACCGTGCCCCAAACCCGCCTGCTGATCGACCGGCTACACGACATCGGGGCCTGTGAGCAAACGCAGGTGATCGTGGGCGGCGGCGTGTTCAACCGCGCCGAAGGCCTGGCCGAAGAGATCGGCGCCGATCTGTGGGCGCTAGACCCGCTGGAACTGGTCGAAGTGATGGACGACGAGCCCCAGCGCCGCATGACCCCCGACCAACGCACCGTCGGTCGTCGCCGCAAAGCCCCGACGCCGCAGCGCAAGGCCGCGTAAAGGCTTTGATCCGTCAATCCGTGACCCATACGAAAGGCCCGCGTTCTCTGAACGCGGGTTTTTTCGTGGAGACCCACGTCTTTGCCGCCATGATTAAGGCTCCAAGATCCGCCGCAAGGCCGGGGGCGGCGGGGGCGGTGTGTCCGCCTTGTCGGACTCCGCCCGCCACAACGCCTCGACCGCGGCGCGGGTGGCGGGTTCCGCGTCGATCGTGCCGGGCCAAACCCGCCGGTTGATCAGCGGGACGTGGAGGTCCGTCGCCGACGCCCCGGACCACCGGCTCATGCCGGCGAGATACTCCAGCCGCAAGGCGTCGTCGGCGTTGCGCGGCGCGTCGGCAAGCCAGTCTTGGAGGCGTTCGGCGTCGCCTAAGAAACGCCGGAGCAGGTCGTGGAGCCGCTCGACTTCCACGTCGGCCCACGCCGCCAACGCCGCGTCGGGCAGCCGCCGCGGACCGTCCGCCCGCCAGCGCTGCGTCCAGGCTTCCGCGTCGAAGCGCGGGGCGTCGGGCCGGGCGAGCATCACCGCGTCGTTGCCCCAGCCCAAATCCCCGGCGTGCCACAGCGTGCCCCGCGGGAACGCGTCGAAGAACGTGCCCAACATGCTCTGCGCCGCGTCGTGATTGGCTTCGTAGAACGGCAGCCAATGCGTCACCACACCGCCGGGCGCCAGGTGCCGCTGCACGAGCTCGTAATAGTCGGTGCTGTACAGCGCCGCCGCGCCGCGGACCCACGGGTGGATCGGGTCGGACGTGATGATGTCGAAGGTCTCGTCGGTGGTGGCGAGGAAATGCCGGGCGTCGTCGGCGACCACCACGGTGCGCGGGTCGTCCAACACCCGGCGGTTCTCGTCGGCGAAGTGCGCCCGGGCCAAGCCCACGACGCCCGGCTCGATCTCGCACACCACGATCCGCTCGATGCTCGGGTAATCCACGAAGCAGCCCGCCGTCGTGCCCGTGCCTAGCCCGACGATCAGCACGCTCCGGGGCTCCCCGCCGTGCGCGAGCACCGCCAGGTGCCCGAGCATCCGTTGCAGCCGCATGTCGATGGTCAGGCTCGACGCGACCACCTTGCCGCTGACCCACATCTCCCGCGTGCCCTCGGCGTCGGTCGTCACCGCCGAGGTCGCGTGCAACCCTTCGACCAGCACCGCCTGCCGCGCCCGGGCCAGCCGCGCCTGCCCCGAAATCAGCACGCTCTGCGGCAGCCCCGGCAGCAGCAACGCCGCCACGACAACCAGGGCCAGCACCGCCTCGCCGCCCGACAACATCCCCCGCCGCGGGCTCTGCAACGCCGTCACCCCTCGACGGGCCAGCCACCCCAACGCCGCCCACGCTTCGCTCAGCGTCGACCGCACCTTGAGCCCCGGCCAAGCCGCGGTTGGCTTGGGCTCGCCCCGCGCCACCCACAGCACCCACCACGCGTTCACGCCGATCAACACCAGCAGCGCTTTCGCCGTACCCGCCGAGCCCAACACGGGCAGCGCGACCAGCCCCACGCCCAACGCCCCGGCGATCGCGCCGGCCGTATTCCACGCGTACACCCGACCGGTCCACGCCCCCCGCTCCCGTTCATCTCGACCCCAACCGACCGCGATCGCCAACGGGACGCTCGCCCCCCAGCCCACCGTCGCCGGCAGCAGCGCCCAGGCCACGCGTTCCACGTCCCGCACGAACCGCCACAGGTCGCCGTTCCCGAACCAGCCCACCCGCGCCATCGTCCGCCGCACCCAGCCGCCCGCCCCCTCCATCACCCCCCAGCCCGGCACCACCGATCCGATCGCCACGAACGCCCACACCACGCCCAACGCCGTGACCACCTGCGCGACCCCGAGCATCGCGACCGGCCGACGCGTCCGCCGGGCGACCGCGCCGCCGATCGCCCCACCCAAGGCCAGGCCGCATAAGAACACCGCCAAGATGATCGCGAACGTGTACACCGTCACCGAGAGCACCGCCGACAGCAGCCGCGTCCACACCACCTGACACCCCAGCGCCGCCGCCCCGGACCCCGCCACGCCCCACAGCACGCCCCCGACCCGGATCACCCCGGGAGCGCGCGGCGGCGAATCCGCCGCGGGGTCGGCGTCCACGTGGCCGGCACCCGGCGACGGCACCCACCCGTCGCCCCGACTCATGCCCCATGCCCACGCCGCCACCGCCAGGTTCAACCCCGCCGCCACCAGCGTCACCTGCGTCAGCGTCAGCGTCGGCATCAACCAGAACCCGCCCATCAACACCCCCGCCGTCGCACCCAGCGTGTTCAGCGCGTAGTACCGGCTCAGCCAATCCACACCCTCGGCCGTATCGCTCACCCACCGCGCCACCGCCGGTAGCGTCGCCCCCATCAGCATCGCCGGCGGCACCAGGCACAGCGCACATAAACCGCCCCGCAGCACCACGCCGCCGCCCCAACCGCCGCCGGCTGCCTCGGCGTACGCCCAGCCCAACGCCGGGATGCCCCAGCGCAGGCCCAACCCCAGCAGCGCGATCCCCGCCTCCAACGCCGCGTAGACCCGCAGCGGGTGCCGGTGCGGGCCGACCCATCGGGGCATGAAATACGCCCCGAGCCCCAAGCCCGCCATAAAACTCGCCAGCGTCAACGCCAACGACACCGACGACGCGCCCACCACGTAACGCAGCAGCTGATACCACACCAACTCGTAGATCAACGCCGCCGCCCCGCTGCCCAGAAACAGCACCGCCACCGCCAACCTTCCGCCTGCTTGCGATGGAGCCGTCGCATGGGGTGCCTGCATGGGCGCTCAACTTACCCGCCCCGCTTCCAGCGTCGCTTCGGCCCCAGCCTGACGTACCTTCGACGCGATCACGCAGCGGGATTCGATCTTCACTGGCGTGATCGACCCTTCGCGGCTCGCACGTTCTCGCGCCTCGGAGGCGCTCGGTTTTTGCGATCGGTACGGGGCGACCCTATTCTGCCGCGACGCATGCTTGGGCTGTCCGTGCAACTCGTTCTGTATGCCGCGACGGTCCTGGGAGCCGCGGCGATGGTGCTGTTGCTGCCCGCCCCACGTAAGCCCGGCGGGACCAACCTCCGGCCGCTGGGGGCGTTGCTGGGTGCCGCGACGCTGGGCGGGGTCTGGCTGATCCTTTCGCCGCTGTGGCGGCAGCGCCCACGCGAGCTGGCCCAATACGGCGAGTCGCTGACCGTCACCGGGCTGGACCCCGGCGCGATGCCGTTCTACTACGTGTTTTCGCTGATCGGCATCGTCGCCGCCGTCCGCGTGATCACCCACCACCGGCCGGTCTACGCGGCGCTGTGGTTCGTGCTGGTGATCCTCAGCTCCGCCGGGCTGTTCCTCGTGCTCGCCGCCGAATTCATGGCCCTGGCGCTGGTGCTGATCTACGGCGGGGCGATCCTGGTCACCTACATGTTCGTGATCATGCTCGCGAGCCAGCCGCAAGCGAGCGACGCGCCGGAAGACACGCCCGGCTACGAGCGTTACGCCCGGGAGCCGCTGTGGGCGTCGATCGCGGGGTTCCTGCTGCTGGCGGTGCTGCTGACGTTCATTTTCAACGACGGCGCGGTGCCGATCAACCGAGAAGCGTGGGCGCACACCGACGCCACGATCGCCCAAGAACTGCTGCCCAACCGCGCCCAGATCGCCACCGTGGACGGCGGGGGCGACGTGGTCTACGTCGACACGCCCGTGGGCAACGTCGAGCGCGTCGGCCTGGACCTGTTCATGCAGAACCCGCTCGCGATCGAGCTGGCGGGCGTGATCCTGCTGCTGTCGCTGATCGGCGCGGTGGTGATCGCCAAGACCGACGTCCCCGAGGCGGAAGAGCAAAACGACGACCCGGCCGTGCGTGAAGCCGTGGACCCCAAGCCCGCGCCGAGCGCCAACGCCTGATCTTGCCCGATGGAACTGCCGATCCTCACCCACCTCACGCTGGCCCACTTCCTCTTCACCGGGGCGGTGCTGTTCACGCTGGGGCTGATCGGTTTCATCAGCCGGCGGAACCTGATCGTGATGTTCCTGTGCACCGAGTTGATGTTCCAGGGCGTGTGCGTGACGCTGGTGGCGTTCAGCCGGTTCCATTTGAATTACACCGGGCAGACGTTCGTGATCTTCGTGTTGACGATCGCGGCGGCCGAGGCCGCGCTGGCGCTGGGGCTGGTGGTGCTTTTGTTTAGAAGGAAGCACACGCTCGACGCGCTGGCATGGAGCTCGCTGCGGGGCTGATCGGGGAAGGTTTTCGAGAGACGCATGACCACGCTGGGCCACCTCATCCCGCTCTTCCCGCTGCTGGGCGCGATCGCGTGCTGCTTCGTGGGGTACTTCAAGTGCGGCGCGTTCGCGCGGCTGGCCGGGCCGTTGTGCGTGGTCTCCGTCGCGGCGTCGTTCGTCGTCACGGCGCTGCTCGCCGTGGGCGGCGCGGAAGGCGGCGCGACCGCGTGGACGTGGATGCAGGTCGGCGGGCTGGACCTGTCGGTCCGCTGGTTCTTCGACCCGCTGACGCTGATCATGCTCTGCGTCGTCACGGGCGTGGGCTCGATCATCGCGTGGTACGCGCTGGGGTACATGGAGCACGACGACGGGTACGCCCGGTTCTTCGGCGCGGTGGCGCTGTTCATCTTCGCGATGACCACGCTGGTCATGGCCGACAACCTGGTGCTGCTGTTCGTGGGCTGGGAAGGCGTGGGCGTGTGCTCGTACCTGCTGATCGGCCACTACTTCCAGAAAGACGTCGCGGTCGCGGCGGCGAAGAAGGCGTTCGTGGTCAACCGCGTCGGCGACTTCTGTTTGCTGCTCGGGATGTTCCTGCTGTTCCAGGAGTACGGCACGCTGTCGCTGCACGGCACCGAAGGCCAACCCGGCGTCTTGTCGCAAGCGTCGTCGCTTCTCGCGGCCTCCGGTGGCGAGGGCTCGGACGACGGCGTGCACACCTGGATCGCGATGCTCCTGATGCTCGGGGCGTTCGGCAAATCCGCACAGTTCCCGCTGTTCGTGTGGCTGCCCGACGCGATGGCGGGACCGACGCCCGTCTCGGCGTTGGTCCACGCCGCGACCATGGTCACGTCCGGGGTGTATCTGGTCGTGCGGATGCTGCCGGTGTTCCAGCTATCGCCGTGCGCGTTGGTAACCATCGCGGTGATCGGCGGGTTCACGGCATTGCTGGGCGCGACGATCGCGCTGTGCAGCAACGACCTCAAGGGCGTGTTCGCGTATTCGACCGTGTCGCAGCTGGGGTACATGTTCGTCGGCGTCGGCGCGGTCTCGGCTGGCGGGGCGATCCAGCACCTCTACACCCACGCGTTCTTCAAAGCGCTGCTGTTCCTCACCGCGGGCAGCGTGATGCACGCCCTGGCCGGCAAGCTCGACATCCGCACGATGTCCGGCCTGCGGCACCGCCTGCCGGTGACGTGCTGGCTGATGTTTGTCGGCTGCCTCGCGCTGGCCGGGTTCCCGTTGATCTCCGCGGGCTTCTGGTCGAAAGACCTGATCCTCGCCGACGTCATGGCGGTCGGCCTCAACGACTGGCGCGGCTACGGGACGCTGTATCTGATCGTCGCGTGGTCGGCCCTGCTCACCGCGCTGCTCACCGCGTTCTACACCTTCCGCGTGTGGTTCACGGTGTTCATGGGGCAAGAGAAGTTCGAGATGGGCGACGAGCACCATCACGCCCACGACGACCACGCCGCGGACGAGCCCGCCGATCTGGCCCACACCCACGACGCGCCGGACGAGATGCCCTGGCTGCCGATGAACCTGCCGCTGGTCGTGCTCGCGCTGGGCAGCACCGTGCTGGGCATGGCGATCTGGTGGGGCGCGGCCGAGCCGTTCGACAAGCAGTTCCACTACGGCAACATCGCCGCGGTCGAATCGGGCATGACCCACGCGGGCGAGGACACCCACGCCGGGACTGGTCGCTTAAGCGACCAATCCGAGCACGCTTACCCGCCGGGCAAGAAGCTCCATCATGCCGACTTCCTCGGCGGCGACGTACACACCACGATGCTCTACGTCTCCGGCGCGATCGCCCTGATCGGCATCGCCGGCGCCGCGTTCTTCCACTGGCTCGCCCGGCCCGCGCGGGATACGGCCGCCAAGCTCTTGACCGGCCCGATCGCCGTGCTCCGCGGCAAGTGGTACGTCGACGAAATCTACGACGCCGTCATCGTCAAGCCGCTGCACCTGGGCGCCCAGCTGCTCTACGTGCTCGACGCCCTGGTCGTCGAAGGCGCCACCCGCGTCGTCGGCCTTACGCCCAAGTTCCTCGGCGGCGGCATCCGGCCCGTCCAGACCGGACGCATGCAGGCCTACGGCCTGTCGATGGCCCTGGGCGTCGCCCTGCTCGCGCTCGTCGTCCTCATCGCCACCACCCTCGGCTCCGCCGGCTCCTGACCGCCCGTCATGTCGCTGATCCTCCCCCTGCTCGTGCTGCTGCCGCTGGTCTTCGCGGGCGTCCTGCGCCTGCCGATGCACAACTGGCACTGCCGCAAGACCACCTGGATCGCGTCGCTGGTGGTTGCCGGCGTCACGGGGCTGCTCGCCCTGATCCTCGCCGTCGCGTTCCCGTGGAGCGACCCGGGCGTCCAGTTCCGCGGCGTGATCCCGTGGTTCCCCGCCCTGGGCCTGTCGTTCAGCTACGGCCTCGACGCCGTCGCGCTCTGGCTGGTGCTCATCACCGCCGTCGTGCTCATGCCCGTGGTCGTCCTCGCCGCGTGGGGCGAAAAGCTCGCCTCCGGAAGTGAAGAAAAAACCGGCGAACTCGCGGCGTTCCTCTCCTGGATTTTTGTCCTTGAGGCCGCGTTGCTCGGCGTCTTCGTCGCGCAGGACGCGATCCTGTTTTACGCGTGTTTTGAATTGACGCTGTTGCCGGCCGTGTTCCTGATCGCCCGCTTCGGCGGGCCCGAGCGGGTCCGCGCGGCGATGACCTACTTCTTCTTCGCTTTCACCGGCTCGGTCTTCACCCTCGCCGGCTTGCTCTACGTCGGTTGGCGTACTTCGCAGATCCCGGGAGGCGGCGGCTGGGCTTTCGAGTTTGACGCGCTCTACTTCGCCGCCGCCGAGATGTCGGCCACCGAGCAGGGCTGGGTGTTCGCCGCGTTGCTCGCCGGGTTTCTCGTGAAGATGCCGATGTTCCCGCTGCACACCTGGCTGCCCGGCGCGCACGAGCAAGCGCCCGCCGCCGGATCGGTCGACGTAGCCGCGCTCGTGCTCAAGATCGCCCCGTTCGGCATCTTGAAGCTGGCCATCCCGCTCGCCCCGCTCGCGGCCGTGCAGTTCGCCCCGGTCATCGGCGCCCTGGCTTGCGTCGGCGTGGTCTACGCCGCGCTGTGTGCCTGGGTCCAGCGCGACGCCAAGAAACTCATCGCCTACTCGTCCATCTCGCACATGGGCTTCTGCCTGCTGGGCCTGTTCGCCTTCGACGAAAGCGGCATCGGCGCGTCCGGGGCGATCTTCTACATGCTCGCCCACGCCTTCGCCGCGGCCGGGCTGCTCCTGTGCGTCGGCATCGTCCACGACCGCTTCGGCACCCGCGACCTCACCCGCCTCGGCGGGCTCGCGGCCGTCGCGCCGGGGCTGGCCTTTTTCGTCGTGCTCTTCGCCATGACCTCCGTCGGCCTGCCCGGGCTCAACGGCTTCGTCGGCGAGTTCCTCACCATGATGGGTACCTTCAACTCGCCGACCGGCGTGCTCGGCCCGGCCTACGCCGCCGTCGCCGCCACCGGCGTGGTCCTCGCCGCGTTGTACCTCCTGCACCTGACCGCCAGGGTCGTTTGGGGCGCCCCCGGAAGTGCGCTGGCCGGCTTGGAGCAGAGCGAGCCGGGCACCTGCGCCACCCGCGGCAAGCTCGACCGCCGCGAGTTCTCGATGCTCGCGCCGCTCGCGTTGGGCTGCGTCCTGCTGGGCGTGTTCCCGCAACTCATCCTCGGCCCGATCGAGCAACCCGTCGCCGGCTACGTCGCGGACGCCGCCGGCGTCGCGAACGACCGGGCCGATCAGCTCGCCAAGCAGGATGAACCGCAGAGGCGCGGAGAACGCGGAGAAGAACTTTTGAGTTTGGATGCGGGACACGATTCCCAACAATCCCTCTTCCTCCGCGCCTCCGCGGTTCCCACGGCTCCCGCGGGAGGCCCGAATTAAGCCATGGACATCCTGCTCCAGAAAATCACCACGCTCTGGCCCGAGATCACGCTGCTGCTCGGCGCGTTGTCCTGCCTGGTCACCGGCCTGCACCCCAGCCGCGCCGCCCGCGACCTCACGCCGTGGGTCGCCGCGCTGTCGATGGGCGTCGCCTCGCTGCTGGTCGCGTTCGTGCCCGAATCCACGCCGCACCCGCTGGGCTACGACGGGCTGTCCGCGTTCGTGGAACTCAGCGTGCTGGGCGTGGGCCTGCTCCTGCTCGCCGTCGCCGCCGGCGTGCCCGACGCCATCGCTCAGCACCGCCGCAGCGAGGCCGCCGCCGACCGCGGGCGGTTCGAGCCCGGCTCAGCGATCAAGGGCGAGTTCTACGCCTTCTTCCTGCTTTCCATCGCCGGCTGCCTGATGACCGCCGGCGCATCCGATCTGGTCTGGCTGTTCCTCGCGCTCGAGCTCGTGTCGCTGCCGACCTACGTCATGATCGCCACGTCGCGCGACTCGGGGCTGGCCCAAGAGTCCGCGATCAAGTATTTCTTCCTGGGCGCGATGTCCGCCGCCTTGTTCCTGTACGGCTTCGCGTTCATCTACGGCGCGACCGGCTTCACCGATTTCGCGGGCATCCGCGAGACGGTCGCCATGCAGGGCGTCCCGCCGCTCATGACCGTGGGGCTGGTCCTCGCGGTGCTGGGCCTTTGCTTCAAGGTCGCGGCCGTGCCGATGCACGTCTACGCCGCGGACGTGTACGAGGGTGCCGCCACGCCCGTCACCGCGTTCCTCGCGTTCGTGCCCAAGACCGCCGGCTTCGTCGCGCTGATGATCGTGCTCGGGCTGGTCGGTTGGCCGCTGCCGCAAGCGGTCGTCACGCTGCTCGCCGTGGTCGCGGTGCTGACCATGACCGTGGGCAATCTGCTCGCCGTCGTGCAGACCCGCCTCAAACGCATGCTCGCGTACAGCTCGATCGCGCAGTCCGGGTACCTGATGCTCGGCCTGATCGCGGGCCCGGCGCTGGCGACCGCCGCCACGAGCGATCTGGCGATCGGCAACGGGCTCGCGGCCATCCTGTTCTACCTGCCGGCCTACGGCCTGGCGACCATCGCCGCCTTCGCCGTCATCGCGGCGCTACGCACCGACCGGACGACCGACGCGGAGGCGGAAACTTACGACGACCTGGCGGGGCTCGCCAAGCGGCAGCCCGTGCTCTGCGCCGTCTTGCTCATCGCCGCGCTGTCGCTGGTGGGCCTGCCGCCGCTCGCGGGGTTTGCGGGCAAGGTGATGCTCGGCGGCGCGGTCGCGCAGACCGGGCTCCAGCCCCTCGCCGGGCTGCTGCTGTTCGCGCTGGTGCTCAACTCGGCGATCTCCGCCGCGTACTACCTCCGCCTGGGCCTCACGCCGTTCTTCGCCGCCGACGCCCAAACCGATCCGGCGGCGCATCCGCGCGGCGTGCCCTTCCGGTTCGTCGCCGCGTCGCTCGCGGCCGCGGGCGTCGTCGCGCTGGGCCTGGTGCTCGGCTCGCCGGTCGCCACCGCCGCCCACGAAGCGACCAAGCACGCGGGCAGCCCGGACATCTCCGCCGTCGCGCAAGCCGAGTGACGCCGCGCCCCACCCCATCGGAATCCCTGAGTCGGTAGCCGCAGCCCAACCGGCTGCGCGAACCATACAGCTGCATAAGCCCACCCCCATTGGCGGCCGCGACGGAGGTGACACAAAC
>JBCDDH010000075.1:0-17449 GCA_039180415.1 Planctomycetota bacterium
CGGGCTGAATAATCAGGCTCGGATTAGAGCCCGTTGAGATCAAGTCGGGTGAAGGAGGCTCGGGTGGCGGGTGGTAGCCAAAGCGGGCCACGTCATCCACGCCGGCCGTCAAGCCGCATCACGATGCGGACGTTTCACGCGTCCTGCTCGATCTGGGACCGCTCGGCTACGTCTCGATGTTCTTTAATGCGTTGGAGAAAGTGCGGGCCGTAGCGCTCAAGCTTGGTGCGGCCGACCCCGGAGATGGCAAGGAACTGGTCGTCGGTGGCGGGCTGGTACGCGGCCATTTGACGCAAAGCGGTGTCGCCGAAGACGACATATGGGGGCACACCTTGCTCGGCGGCGAGCTCCTTGCGGAGCGTGCGGAGGGTTTCGAACAGGTCGTGGTCGATCTGGGAATCGTCGACGCCGCCGGTTTTGTTGACGCCGCCCGCGCCGGACTTGACGAAGGCTCGGGCTTTCGTGGCGCGGCTGACGGGCATCTCGACGGTGACCTCGCCGCGGAGCAGCGGCTTGCTCTGCGGCGTGAGCGAGACGGTGCGGTATTCGTCGGTGGTCTGCGCGAGGAAGTCTTGTTGGATGAGGTGTTCGGCGACAGCGCGCCAGTGGCCGGTGGGCTGATCCTTGCCGATGCCGTGGACGGTGAGCTTGTCGTGCTCGCGGGCGGTGACGCGCTGGGAAGCCGAGCCCCGGAGGACGTCGATGACGTGGGAGAGGCCGAAGCGTTGGCCGGTGCGGGCGACGGCGGACAGCAGCTTGCGGGCGTCGGTGGTGACGTCGGAAAGCTTGGGCGGGTTGAGGCAGTTGTCGCAGTGTTGGCACTTACCTTCACGGGACGCATCGAGCGTTTCGCCGAAGTGCTCGAGGACGACCTGCGTGCGGCAGCCGGTGGCGTGGCAGTAGCGGACCATCTCGTCTAGCTGCTGGGTCGCGTGCTGGCGTTCGCCTTCGTCCGGCTTCTGGTTGATGAAGAATTCGATCTTGCTGCGGTCGCCACCGGAATAGAAAAGGACGCAGCGGGCGGGCAACCCGTCACGGCCGGCGCGGCCGGTTTCCTGGTAGTAGCTTTCGAGGTTTTTGGGCAAATCGGCGTGAACGACGAAGCGGACGTCGGGCTTGTCGACGCCCATGCCGAAGGCGATGGTGGCCACGACGACGCGGGTCTCGCCGTAGATGAACGCGTGCTGATTTTTTTCGCGTACCTCCGCGGAGAGGCCGGCGTGATACGGCAGCGCGGCCACGCCGTTGGCTTGGAGCTTCTCGGCGAGTTGTTCGCATTTGGCGCGGGACTGGCAGTAAACGATGCCTTCGTCGTCGGGGTTGGAACGCAGGTCGGCGAGGATCTGCTCGACGACCTGGTGCTTAGGACGGACGGCGTAGGTGAGGTTCTGCCGTTCGAATCCGCCGCGATGGACGGCCGGCTCGCGCATGCCGAGCTGGCGAAGGATGTCGTCGGCGACGCGCGGGGTGGCGGTGGCGGTAAGCGCCATCACGGGGACATCGGAGAAACGGCCGTCGGACACCGAGCGCAGGTCGCCGAGTTGCCGATACTCGGGGCGGAAATCGTGGCCCCACTCGCTGATGCAGTGGGCTTCGTCGATGGCGAAGCGGGCGACGGGGACTTGCGCGAGCCAGCGCTGGCCCTGCGGGGTCATCAGGCGTTCGGGTGCGAGGTAGATCAGGTCCAGATCGCCTTTGATGGCGGCTTGTTCGTGGGCGTAGGCCTCGTCGAGGTCGAGGGTCGAATTGATGAACGCGGCCCGGACGCCGTTGGCGCGGAGGGCTTCGACCTGGTTCTGCATCAAAGCGATGAGCGGGGAGACGACGACCGTCACACCTTTTTGTCCCTGCGCGAGGAGCACGGCCGGGAGCTGGTAGCAGAGGGACTTGCCTCCGCCGGTGGGGAGGATCACAAAGACGTCCCGCCCGTCGAGGGCATCGCCGATGATCTGGGCCTGGATGGGGCGGAACGCGGCGTGGCCGAAGCGGTCCTTGAGCGTGTCGCGGAGAAGGGCTTCGTCGTGCACCTTGGGAGCTTATCCGAGGGGCGTGGGAGGTTTTATTGGCGTGAGTTTGCCGGGATTCGGCGGGGTCGTATAGGCTTGACGGTTGGAGCGCGTCGTGAGTTGCCGACGCCCACCCACCCACTCCGAAACCCCGAGCCGCCGCATATGCGCTTGACCGACATTCTTCAGCCCGACTGCATCCGCGTGCCGCTCACGCCCACGGACAAGCAGGGGGCGATCTTCGAACTCGCGGACCTGCTGGTCGAAAAGACCGGCGTGGAAGACGCCGACGAACTCAAGGCCGCGATCTGGAAACGCGAAACCACACGGACCACCGGGATCGGCGGCGGCATTGCCGTGCCCCACGGCAAGACCGATGGCGTGGACCGGCTCCGCATGGCGATCGGACGCAACGCCGAGCCGATCGACTTCGGCAGCATCGACCGCAAGCCCGTGGAACTGATCATCCTGCTCGCTTCGCCGATCGACCAGACCGGGCCGCACATCACCGCCCTTTCGAAGATCAGTCAGATGCTGATCGACGTCGTGGTGCGAGAACAGATGAAAAAGTGCGTGACCGGCGACGACATGTACGCGCTCATCGAAGAATTAGAGAGTCGAGCGGCGGTGTAAATGCGACGCGGCCTGGCCGACGAGATATCTTGAACGGTTAAAGGCGCATACCAACGGGCCGAGCGACCGAACACGGAAACCGCTCGGCCTATGGTTGGGCCATGGGAACCGGCCTGCGGTCTTTGAGCGGAGTCAACACAGGAGAGTCGCACGATGAATCAGTCAACGTTGTCCCCGCAGGCGCGGGAGGCTTTGACCAAGGCGGGTTGGGCTTGGTTCAGTTTCGTAGCGGGCATCGTGTCCATGTTGTTGATCGCGTGGCTCGTGGCGGACGGCGGCGAGTTGCGGGGCGGATTGGTGTTTGGGCTGGCGACCCTGTGGACGTTGATCGCGGTGCCGGCGGCGCTGATGCTGAAGGGGCAAGTGGTCAAGGCGGCGTGGTCGTCGCGCCCGGCAGACCCCGAGGCTTACCTGCGGAGCCTGGTGGTCGTGTGGGCGGCCATCGAGGTCGGGGCGGTGCTGGCGTTGATCGGGTGTTTGTTGGCCGGCGCGTTGATGCCGGGCGGGCTGCTGGCGGGCGTGCTGTTAGCGATGCTGTTTGTGCTCCGCCCGGCAGAAGATGCGCTGGGCAGCGGGCTGAAGACGGGATGAAACCGATGCCCGCGTTGCGCCCCCACGCCAAGCATTTGCGACTGGCTCGCATCAACATTCCACAATCCTCTTCGGCGAACAAGCGACCACGGAGTCGCTTTGTTTCCCGCCGCACATTGCTTTATGCTCCGCTGGCCGAATAAGGGCCGCGCGGATTTTTCCGAGTTCTGCGAGCATCAAAGGATTTGACCCCAAGCCACCGACGATGAAACTAACCACGGACGACCTCGGACCCGCGTAACGCGTGCCGCCTTCCACCAGCCCGCCATGACCCCAAACGCACCCCCACCCGGCGACCCACCGCGGCCCAGCCCTATCTCCCGGAACGTCGAGAAGTTCATCTTTCCCCGCTGGGCCAACTACATTCTGCCGCTGCTCGTGTTGGGCGCGATCGGCGGCGGCATGTACGCCCCCGCGGCGGTGTATCTCGGCCTCAACCCCGACAATCTCAACCTCAACTACCGGCCTCAGCAACCCATCCCGTACAGCCACGCCACGCACGTGGGCCAGCTGGGCATGGACTGCACCTTCTGCCACACCACGGTCAATCACGCCGCGTTCGCCGCGATCCCGCCCAGCCAGACCTGCGTCGCCTGCCACGGCAACGAGCCCGGCGCCAGCTTCGCGATCAAGCCCAACTCCGCCAAGCTCGCGCCGCTCTACGAATCGATCGCCACCGGCGATCCGATCGAGTGGATCAAAGTCCACGACATCGCCGATTATGCCTATTTCAACCACGCCGCGCACACGACCAAGGGTGTCGGGTGCGTGACCTGCCACGGCCGGGTCGATCAAATGGGCGAGGAAGGCGTGTACCAGGTGCAGAACCTCTCGATGAGCTGGTGCATCGAATGCCACCGCCAACCCGAGAAGTACCTGCGACCGGCCGACGAAGTGACCAACATGACCTGGTCGCCGTTCGACGAGCCGGAAGTTCAGCAAGCCGTCGCGGCCGGCGAAATCGCCGAGGGCGACGAGCAAGCCGCGCAGCTTTACATCGGCGAGAAGATCAAAGCCCACATGCAGATCAACAATAAGTACTACATGCAGGCGTGCTCGACCTGCCACCGGTGACTGTGAACTTCGGATTAGCGGTTTGGGATTTCGTGTTTCGAAACGCCCGGCACCCGACCGAGTGAATGCGACCAAGGAAGCCGACTGACGTGTCCACCCGCCCTCCCCAATCCTCGATCTCCTCTCAAAGCGGCTCGGCCTATTGGCGCTCGCTCAACGAGTACGCCGGCTCGCCCGAAGCCCGCGCGGCGCTGACCAGAGAGTTCCCCAGCTACGACCCCGACGAGCTGCTCGCGATGGGGCGCCGGAAGTTCATGCAACTCGCCGGCGCGTCGATGGCGCTCGCGGGCCTGACGCTCACCGGCTGCCGACGCTGGCCTAAAGAGCAAGTCCTCCCTTACAACGCCCGGCCCGACGGCACGATGCCCGGCGTGCCCGAGACGTTCGCCTCGATGGTCCAGCGCGGCGGGTACGCCCGCGGAACCTTCGTCACCAGCTTCGACGGCCGGCCGATCAAAGTGGACGGCAACCCCCTTGACCCGACCGTCGGCGACCCCGAGACCGCCCGCATCCTGGCGGAAACCGCCAAGTCGGGCGACGTCCACGCGCAAAACAAGCTCAACGCCTTCGTCGGCGTCGCCGACGCCCGCGCGCAGGCGATGACGCTGGAGATGTACGACCCGGACCGCTCACGCTCGGTCATGACCATCCCAGCCGTGACCCGTGATCCCGAAGGCGATCTCACGAAGGTGCAGCCCGAGTTTTCGAGTTGGGACGACTTCGTCGCGGCAGGCGTGTTCCAAGCAAACGTCGCAGTGCTCGCTGAGCCGATGTCGGGCTTGGCGGCGGCAACCGCAAAGGTGCTGTTTGGCGAGAAATTCGGCCACGATCATTGGCACACTTGGTCGCCGCTCAACCGCGACTGCGAGATCGAAGGCAGCAAGCTCGCGTTCGGCCGAGCGCTGCGGGCTCAATACGACGTGAGCAAAGCGAAGGTCATCGCCGCGTTCGACTGCGATTTCCTCCACGAGCACCCCAGCGCGATCGCCAACGCGCGGGGTTGGGCGAAGAACCGCAAGTCCGCCGACAACGCGGACCCGACGATGAACCGGATGTACGCCGCGGGCGTCGCGTTTACCCCGACGCTCGCCTCGGCCGACGAACACGTGCAGGTCCGCCCGAGCAAGATCGCCGTGATGCTCGACCACCTCGCAAACAAGCTTGGCGTGCCCGGCGTGTCGTCCGCGAGCGACCTTAACGGCCAAACGCTCTTCATCGAGAAACTCGCGAAGGACCTCAAATCCGCCAAGGGCGAATCCATCGTTGTCGCCGGGGCGAGCCAACCCGCCGAGGTCCACGCCCTGGTCTGGGCGATCAACGACTACCTGGGCAACCTCGGCTCGACCATCATCACCACCGAAGACCCGGCCGGCGGCGCGTTACAAACCGAGTCGATCGCCGCACTCGCCGAGAAGCTCCACGCCGGGGAGGTCGACACGCTGCTCGTGCTTGGCGGCAACCCGGTTTACGACGCACCGGCCGCGCTGAACTTCGCCGACGCGATCCGAAAAGCCAAGACCGTCGTTCGCCTGGGCCTGTACTTCGACGAGACCTCCGCCGCGGCCGACTGGCACCTGCCCGAAGCCCACCCGCTCGAGAGCTGGGGCGACGGCCAGGCCTGGAACGGCACGCTGCTCTTGCAACAGCCGCTGATCGAGCCGATGTTCGGCGGCAAATCCGCGATCGAAGTCGTCGCACTGGCGACCGGCGATGCCAAGACCACCGGCTTCGATTTGGTGCGTCGAAGCTGGTCATCGATCGTGGGCACGATCGCCACCGGCCAACTCGTCGCCACCTCACGCGCCGACGGTGAGACCGGCATCTTCGATGGCCCGCTCACCGGCCTCGAAGCCGAAAAAACCTGGCGGAAGTTCGTCCACGACGGGATGCACGCAGGGTCCCATCTGCCCAAGGTCTCCGCCAAGCCGGCCCCCGCCAAGCCCGCGTCCGGCTCGATCCACGCCGCGGACGCCGAGAGCTTCGAAGCCGTCTTCGTACCCGGCCCCGCGTACGACGGCCGACACGCCAACAACGGCTGGCTCCAGGAACTGCCGCAGCCTTTCACCAAGGTCTGCTGGGACACGCCCGCCCACCTGGCCGTCGCCGACTGCAAAACGATGGGCCTACAGAACGGCGACCATGTCGCGGTCACCGTGGCCGCCGGAGGCGACGCCGCCGACGTCCGCGTCGAGTTGCCCGTTTATGTCAACCCGGGCCAGGCCCCCGGCACCGTGGTCCTGCCGCTGGGCGGCGGCCGCCCGGTCACCGGCAACGTCGGCACCGGCGTCGGGCACGACGTCTACCCGCTGCGTCTGCACGGCGAAGCCTCGGCGATCGTCAAGATCGACAAAGTTCGCGGCTACACCGAGCTCGCCACCACCACCGACCACCACCTGATCGACCCCGAGCGGTTGGACACCGGCGGCACCGGGGCGGTCGAGAACTGGGCGCTTCAGAAACGGGCCGGCAAATTCGGCAAAGAAGGCTACATCATTAAGGAAGCCACGCTCGCCGAATACATCCAAAACCGGAATTTCGCCAACGACGACGCCCACTTGGATGTGCGCCTCCAGCTCTTCCAGACCCCCAGCGTCACCAACCCCGGCGACCCCGATTTCGTTCAGCCCAACCCCGACGGCCCGGACGCGTTCAACGTCCCGCACGCCTGGGGTATGGCCGTGGACCTGGCTTCGTGCATCGGCTGCAACGCCTGCGTCGTGGCCTGCACCGCGGAGAACAACATCCCCGTCGTCGGCAAAGACCAAGTACTCAAGTCGCGCGAGATGCATTGGCTGCGAGTCGACCACTACCTCAAGGGCGACCCCGAGGCCACGAGCAGCGATGAGCTTTACGCCGTGCAAATGCCCGTGTCGTGCGTGCACTGTGAGAACGCGCCCTGCGAACAAGTCTGCCCCGTTGCGGCCACCGTGCACGACACCGAGGGCCTAAACACCATGGTGTACAACCGCTGCATCGGCACGCGGTACTGCGCCAACAACTGCCCGTACAAGGTCCGGCGGTTCAACTACTTCGACTATCACTCGAAGCTCGACTCGGACTTCTTCCGTTCCAAAAACGTCGGCGTCGAGGTGCAGAACAAGCCCTGGCTCGCGTTCCCCGACATGCAGCAGGGCGACGTGATCGATCAGGTCCGCCGGATGATGTTCAACCCCGACGTCACGGTCCGCATGCGCGGGGTGATGGAAAAATGCACCTACTGCACCCAGCGCATCACCCGCACCAAGATCGTTGCCAAGGCCGACTGGGCCCGCCGCAAAACGCTCGCCGAACAAGCGGGCAAGCCCATGGCCGAGCACCCCACCGACGAGGACCGGCTCCTGCAAGACGGCGAAATCCGGACCGCTTGCCAGACCGCCTGCCCGACCGACTGCATCAGCTTCGGCAACCTCAACGATCCGGCTGCTCGCGTCTCTATCGAACAGCAACGCAACCCGCGCAGCTACCGGCTGCTCGAAGAGCTCAACCACCGCGCCCGCACCGAATACCTCGCCAAGCTGACCAACCCGGTCAAGCCGCGGAAAGCGAAAAAGGACGGCGCTTACGGCGACGACGAGCCCAAGCACAAAGCCGACGACCACGGCGACGAACACCACCACGACGAACACGCGGAACCCGCCGCCCACGGATGAACCGGCTGTGACCACGATTTTGATTGAGGATTTGACGCGCCCCGCGACGTAAATCCGAAATCCCAGATCCCCAATCCAAAATCCCCCGAACCCCATGGCTTCGATTACCCCCGGCTACGACGTCACCCTTCAGGACCCGCACCGCAACACCGGTGACGACGCCACGTCCCGCGCCCCGCTGGTGCTCGGCCACCTCGACTTCAAGGGCGTCACCGACCGGGTCTCGTCCGTCGCGTTGGCGTGGCCGGCCGTGTGGTGGTGGGCGATGTTCGTGCCCTCGGTCGCGCTGGCGGGCCTGTTCTTCTCGCTGATCGGTTACCTGTTCGCCACGGGCGTGGGCATCTGGGGCAACAACAGCCCGAACATGTGGGGCTTTCCCATCATCAACTTCGTGTTCTGGGTCGGCATCGGCCACGCGGGCACGCTGATCTCCGCGATCCTGTTCCTGTTCCGTCAAAACTGGCGCACCTCCATCAACCGCTTCGCGGAGGCGATGACGATCTTCGCGGTCGTGTGTGCCGGCATCTTCCCGGGCATCCACGTCGGCCGGCCGTGGCTGGCGTATTGGCTGTTCCCGTATCCGAACCAGATGGCGATGTGGCCGCAGTTCCGCTCGCCGCTGCTGTGGGACGTGTTCGCGGTTTCGACCTACGCGTCGGTGTCGTTCCTGTTCTGGTACACCGGCATGGTCCCGGACCTCGCGACGCTGCGCGACCGCTGCAAGAACCGCATCGGCAAGATCGCCTACGGCATCGCGTCGTTCGGCTGGACCGGCAGCTCACGCCACTGGCACCGATTCGAGAAGGCGTATCTCCTGCTCGCCGCGCTGTGCACGCCGCTGGTGCTTTCGGTCCACTCGGTGGTGTCCTTCGACTTCGCGGTCGCGCAGCTGCCGGGCTGGCACACGACGTTTTTCCCGCCCTACTTCGTCGCCGGGGCGATCTACGGCGGCTTCGCGATGGTGCTCACGCTGGCCGTGCCCTGCCGCTACCTGCTGGGTTTCCGGGACATCATCACCGAGCGCCACATCGAGAACTGCTGCAAGGTCATGCTCGGCACGGGCATGATCGTCACCTACGCCTACGCGGCCGAGTTCTTCTTCGCCTGGTACTCCGGCCACCACTTCGAACGGGCGATCTTCCTGTTCCGCCTGGGCGGCCCCGAGAGCCTCGGCTTCTGGGCGCTGGTCGTGTGCAACTGCGTGATCCCGCAGCTCATGTGGGTGAAGAAGTTCCGCCTCAACCCTTGGACGATCTTGATCGCCGCGATGGCCGTGAATATCGGTATGTGGCTCGAGCGGTACGTCATCGTGATCTCGTCGCTGTCCAACGACTTCGTGCCCTCCAGCTGGGACCAATTCAGGGCGACGTGGGTCGACATCTGGCTGTTCGTGGGCAGCTTCGGCCTGTTCTTCACCAACTTCCTGCTGTTCCTGAAGTTCCTGCCGACCGTCGCCATCAGCGAAGTCAAGACCGTGATGCCCGCGGCCCACGCGCACGGCCCCTCGCACGCCGACGACCACGAAGCCCACGGCGACGAATCCGCCCCGAAGGGAGCGCACTGACATGAGCACCATCGACGCCCCCCCGCCGCCGCTGACCACGCCCGCCGCCGGCGAACCCGTCCAGCCGTACGACCCGAAGCTCACCGCCGACGAAGCGCCCTCGCGTCCCTTCGCCGTGCTCGGCGAGTTCGACAACGTCGACGACGTCATGGCCGCCACCCACGCCGCCTACGCCAAGGGCTACCGCAAGATGGACGTCCACACGCCCTTCCCCATCCACGGCATCGACGAAGCGTTGGGCATCAAGCCCACGATCCTCCCGTGGCTGGTGCTCTCCGCCGGGGTCACCGGCATGATCACCGGCCTGCTGCTCACGTCCTACACCATGGGCATCATCCAGGGCCCGCTGCCCTTCGTGCCCGTCGCGCTCGAGCCCTACGAGTACCTGATCTCCGGCAAGCCGTACTGGTCGCTCGCCGCGTACATCCCCGTGATCTTCGAGCTGACGATCATGTTCAGCGCGTACACCGCCGTGTTTGCGATGTTCTTGCTCAACAAGCTGCCGATGCTCTACAACCCGCTGTTCCGGTCCGACCTGATGAAGCGGGTGACGGACGACCGCTTCGTGCTCGCGATCGAGGCCACCGACCGCAACTTCGACGAGCAAGACACCGAGAAGTTCCTCAAAGAGCAGGGCGCGTTGCAGACCGACCTGGTCACGTACTAAACCACCGAGCCGAACCGACCTTCCGATGCTCAAGAACCTCGACCTACGCCTGTTCCTGCCCCAGCCGCCGCTCTGGCTGATCGCCGCCGCGGTGCTGCTGCTGGTGGCTTCGTGGGTGCCGCTGGCGCTGTTCCTGAAACACCGCTTCAGCTGGCACGAAGAGCCCCGCATCCATCTCTGGCAGGACATGGACAACCAGCCGAAGCTCAAAGCGCAGGGCACCACGCCCGTCTTCGCCGACGGCCGGGCGATGCGCCCCCACGCCGCCGGCACGATCGCCCGCGGCCACCTCGATACCGACGACCACCTCCACCGAGGCTTCGTCCTCGCCGCGGGCGACGGGGGCCAACTCGAAACCGTCTATCTCGAAGGCATCCCCGGCGAGTTCGAAGTCGACGAGGAGTTCGTCGCCCACGGCCAGCTCAAATACAACGCTCAGTGCTACCCCTGCCACGGCTTCGACGGCCGCGGCAACGGACCGGTCAACCAGCGCGGCGCGGCTCTCCAAGCCAACGCCAACGCGGGCGTGAAACTCGGCACCGCCTGGGTCCCCGTTACCAACCTGCTCCAGGAAGCCGAGCCCGGCCAACTCCAGTTCGGCCCAGGCCTCTACCCCGACGGCAAGCTCTACAACACCATCGTCAACGGCAAGGGCAACATGGTCGGCCAGGGCCACGCCCTGTCCCTCGAAGACCGTTGGGCGATCGTCGCCTACGTCCGTGCCCTACAACTCGCCCAACGGCCCGACGCCGTGCAAGCCGCCTGGGGCCAGCAAGACCGCCCCGGTCCCGCGGCTCTCGCCGACCGAGACCAGCCGTAACCCCCCGTGTCGGCTCGATAACAAGATCTCGGCTGAATGTCCAAGCACTGGCCGCCCCACACATAGCCACCCGCTCTCGACGCACATGTCCCACGCCGCCCCGAAACACCTCACCGACGAAGACACCGCCGTGCTGGGCCACCGCGCAGGCGGGCCGTTCCTCCTGCTGCTCTCCGTCGGCGGCGGCTGCCTGCTGGTTGCGCTGCTGCTGGCCGTGGTCACCAGCCTTTCGGGCGAAGGCTGGCAAGGCGTCCGTCGCTTCGGCTTCGCCTACCTCACCGGCTACGCCTTCTGCTTCGCCGTCGTGCTCGGTTGTCTGTTCTTCACCATCGTTACCACGCTCTTCCGTGCCGGTTGGTGCGGGATGGTCCGCCGCGTCGCCGAGGTCTTCGCCGCGTGCGTGCCGCTCATGGCCGTGCTGTTCATCCCCATCGCCATCTACACCCTGGCCGGCGGCTCGCTGTACGTGTGGAACGCGCCGGAACTCAAGAGTGGCGGCGGGCACGCCGCGGTGACCCCCGCTGCCGCCCCGGCCTTCGCCGCCGACTCGGCCCGACTCATCGCCGACGACCCCGCGAACCACGGGGCCGACGAGCCGCACGGCAAAGCCCATGGCGACGCGGACGCCCACCACGCCGACGGCGGACATCACGGCCCACCCACCTACCTCGACGACACCGCCGACTGGGCAACCTGGTATAGCGGCGCCGTCCAGTACTACGTCGACGTTAAGTACCCGTTCTTCGAGATCTGGTTCTGGGCGCTGCGCTGGATCATCTACTTCGGCGTCTTCGCCCTCATCGGCGTGGGCTACTGGAAGCTTTCCGTCAAGCAAGACGTGACCGGCGATCCCGAGCTCACAAACACCCGCGAAAAGTACGCCCCCGCCGCGGTCATCGCCTTCACGCTGGGCGTAACGTTCATGTCCGTCGATCTGCTCATGTCGCTGGACCCGGTGTTCTTCTCCACCATGTTCGCGGTTATTTTCTTCGCCAACGCGTTTACCGCCGGCCTGGCCACCATCATCCTCACGCTCACCGTGCTGAAGAAACGCGGCTACCTCCCCAACGTCAACGTCGAGCACTTCCACGACCTCGGCAAGCTGTTGTTCGCCTTCGTGTTCTTCTGGGGGTACGTCAGCTTCAGCCAGTTCATGCTCATCTGGTACGCCAACCTCCCCGAAACCACGTACTGGTGGGAGATCCGCGGCGGCACCACGCTCGCGGGCGGGGTGCAGGACGCCGCCGCGCCGACCTACCTCTCCGGCTGGTCGTGGGTGCTGCTGTTCCTGCTGTTTTTCCACCTGTTCCTGCCGTTCGCGATCCTGCTCTCCAAACACGTCAAGCGCCACCCGTTCTGGCGGACCGTCATGTGTGTCTGGCTGCTCGTGGTTGTGTACGTCGACCTGTACTGGTACGTGATGCCCGTGCTGACCTCGCCGAACATCGGCCTGGGCTACCTGCCCATCGACCTGCTCGTCGGGGCCGGCCTGATCTGCCTGCTGCTCGCTTCCGCGATCCGGCGGTTGGCCAAGCACTCCCTGGTTGCCAAGAACGACCCCCGCATGAAGGAATCCCTCGCTCTGGACACGAACGTCTGGGCCCCGATCCACGCCTCGCACTAAACGGAAGAGCGGCGTTAAGGCTTGGCCGGTAATCCCAAACCGGGCAGCCAGCCCACGCCAAGCCGCCTCCCGTTCGACAGCCCTACCGACCACTTACCTCCCGAACCATGACCGGCACGACCCGCGAACTCAACTTCACGACCATCACCTTCGTCTGCGTGGTCTTCGTCTTACTGCTGATCGTCATCGTGGCGGGGTCCACCGCGTGGTTCCGCTACGAATTCGAAAAGCAGCGTCAGGAACGCATCGCCGAGTTCACCGCAAGCCCCGAGCTCATCGCGTCTCAGAAGACCGAGCAGGCTCATCTCTCCGGCGAAGAAACCGGCGTGAGCATCGAAGCCGCGATGCGCGAAGTCGCCGATCGGTACTAAGCCGATTCGTCCCCGCTTCATCGAGGCGCATTCAATCCGCAGCCGCCAAGCAGGCCCGACCGACCTTTCGGCCGGGCCTTTTGCGTGCCCCGTCGTTTTTGCTGGCCAACGGCCTGGTTTGCAATAACCCACGCCTCTGATACTATGCAATACATAGTTTAACGATCCCTTGCTCTCGGAGGCACACGCCGTGAAACTCGAACGTGAACTCATGCGGGGTGCCGGCCCGACGGCCGTGCTCAAGGTCTTGGAATCCGGCGAAAAATACGGGTACGAGATGGTGCAACGCTTGGCGAAGACCTCCAACGGCGTACTGGCCGTGGGGCAGTCGACGCTCTACCCGATGCTCTACAACCTCGAAGCCAAAGGATTGGTTGCGTCGCGAACCGAACCCGGGCTGCGCGGCCGGCCCCGCCGGTACTACCGACTCACGGCCAAAGGCAAGCGACATCTAGCCCGGCAAACCAGGCAGTGGGCCGCTTTGGTCACCGCGATGCAGTCCCTGGGGCTCGGCTCGGCACAGGGAGGTGCGGCGTGACAACGGCGCTCCCCGATCCGACCGTCCGCGCCGCGGTGCGTGCCTTGTGGCGGCGTTGGCGGACGACGCCTTGGCGAGACCGCCTCCGCGGCCGTCTCACCGCCCGGTTTGACACCAGCGCCCGCCTCGCGGACTCGGCGTTGTCGCCGCCGACCCGCGAGTTAATCCGCGAGGTGATCCGACGCACCCGGCTGCGCCCGGGCGAAAAATCCGCGGTGGCCGACGAACTGCTCGCTCATTTCCACGACGGCGTCGGAGCGGGCACCGAGGAGCAGGAACTCCGATCAAAGTTTGGTCACCCCGCGACCGCGGCTCGACTGATCCGTCGGGCCAAGCGGCGCTGCCGATCCAGGCTCTGGCACGCTTGGCGGGCGGCGTGGTGGTCGACCGTGTTTCTCTTGGCGGCGTATACGGCCTACGGCGTCGCGGTGTTTACCGGCCGGCCCAATATCCAAACGAACTACCACGCGCTGCTTTACCCGCCCCCGACCCAACCGCAGGAGCAGTGGGCGCTGCCGCGTTACGAAGCGGCGTTGGCCGCACTTGACCTCGACGAGGTGATCGAACGCCGCACGATCCGACAAGACACCAACGATCCCATCGAACGTCTGTACTGGGACTACGGCGGAGCCGGCTATAGCGTCGAAGAGATAACCATTCCGATCACGCGTGAACAATGGCTGTATCGCACGCTCTACAACGATCAGGCCGATCCGTTTGCCATACTCGCCGGTTATTTCAACGAATACACTGATGCGTTCGAGCAGATCCGAGCCGCTGCCGCTCTACCCACGCTCGGCCCGTTACCCGCAGACCGAGACTTCGGCCATTACCACACCCCCGGCGACCCGGCGCATCCACTGATCGGCGCGGGGCTGCTTTCGCATTCATCGAATGACCCCCGTGTTGACGTTGCGGGCGAGATCGAAACATTACTGGTGGTCGACGCGGAAGTCGCGGCGCGACAGGGCGACGGGCCGCGGGCGGTCGCAAGTCTTGAAGCCTTGATGAGCCTGGACGACCAACTCGCGGAGCTGCCGGTGCGCGAGTCTTATCTGGGATCGATCCGCCTACGCACCAGCGTCACAGGCACGCTGGGGGACCTCTTGGCAACCCGCCCCGAAACTTTTGGCGACAGCGATTTGCGACGCCTGGCCGAGCGCCTCGCGGAACAAAACGGCCGAGCAACCCTCGAACAGTACGCCGAAGTAAGCCGGATCGCATTTCTTGATCTGCTCCAACGCGTCTACACCGACGACGGCGAAGGGGACGGCCGGATGACGATCGACGGCCTGCGTCTGCTCTTCGAGATCGAACAGCCGGCTTTCAATCTGCTTGAAAACCCGGAGGCGGTCGCGCAAACCACGCTGTCGCCGGGACTGGTGCTGATCGCTCAGTCGCGGCGAGACGCGGAGGAACGCTTCGAAGCCGCGCTCGCTCAGATCCGGCAGCAGTGGGACGAATCGCTGACCGAACACGTCGATCGCGTGACCTCCGTGCCCCGCCGATCCAAAACGTGGCGCAGACATTGGGAAGGCCTCCGGTTCGCGGCCGTGGATACCGTCGCGCACCGCTCACGAATGAGTGGATTGCTTGCGATCGAACAAGACATCCGCCGGGACGCGGTGCTGGTGGGCATCGCCCTGGAGTTGTACCGCCGGGCGGAGGGGCAGTGGCCAGAATCACTCGACGCGTTAGTGCCGAGCTACCTGCCGGCCATCCCGGACGACCCTTTCGCCGATGCGCCGATGCGCTACCTCGTCCACGATGGACGTCCCCGGGTCTACAGCGTCGGACCAGACGGCGACGACGACGGGGGGCGGGCGGCGGCGCGACCGCCCGGCGGCGTCCCGACGGTCACCCAATCCGTTCGACGCCACCGCCTCGTTGACGGCCAACCCGGGTTTCCCGACCACGACTGGGTGCTCTTTCCGCTGGCGCATCGACTCCACCTGCCGGACAGGACGCCGAGAGTCCGGGCGAGCAACTCAGTAAACTTAAATCCATGGTGATGAGCCGTAAAATCGGTTGGTGGTTTGTGGCGGGAAGTGTCGCGTTCGGCCTGGCCGGCTGCACGCAACGCACCGTGACGGTGACTTCCGAACCCAAGGGGGCCTTGGTCTGGCTCAACGACCGCGAGATCGGCCGGACCCCGGTAACGGTGCCGTTCACGTTCTACGGCACGTACGATGTCCGGCTCGAAGCCGAGGGCCGCGAGCCGCTTTGGACCACCGCGGAAGCCAAGCCGCCGTGGTGGGAGCATGCGCCGATCGATCTGATGGGCGAGGCGTTAGGCGGTGAGGTGGCGCTCGAATGGCACTTCGTGCTCCCCAACGCGAAGCCGACCGACGACGCCGCAACCGACCGGCTGATCGACCACGCCCGGCAGATGCGGGCCCGCCTCGAAGCCGATCCCTGATTCCAATTCCGGGGCCGTTGCATGCCACACGAACCTATTCAATTCGGTCCGCGGCGCGGCGAACCCAACGAAGCCGAGCTGCCTGTCGACGCCGACCGTACGCCGCCCGCGAAGATCGACGTGGATCGTGAGCGGGCGGTCACGCTCACCTGGCTCGACGGAACGACCTCGGTGCTTCCCGTGCCGTTGCTGCGTCGGATGTCGCCCTCCGCCGAGGCGAAAGCTTGGCGTGAGGAGCAGGCGAACAACCCGCTGGCCGTGATGACGGCGCAGGCCGCCGCGACGATGAGCGGCGGGGCATCGCTGCGGATCGAAAACGCGGAGTTGGTGGGGAAGTACGCCATCCGGTTGGTGTTCAGCGACCGGCACAGCTCCGGGCTGTACACCTGGGATTATTTGCGGACCCTCGCGTCGCGCGAAGCCACGACCTGAGCGAGCGCGGTCGGGTGCGTGTTGCCGCTTGATTCGCTAGGTTATTCAAGGCTTTCTGCCCGCCCAGTCGATTTCTTTTGGTGCACGCTGCACGCTTTGGACGTTTCGCTGTTTTTTCTAACGCAACCCTCACGCATGCGCGTTTGAACAGGATTAGCTTGCTCTCGTCGTTGAGATGTTCTCGATGACTTTTTCGCCGGCCTGCTACGGAACCGCCGGCAAAGCCCCTCGAAGGAGACCACCGAGATGGTCAAGAGAAGACTGACTGGTTTGGTCGCGGGTTCGCTGGCATGCGGTATGGCCGGCTCTGCGATCGCCAACGACGAAGTCGCCCAGCTGCGCGAGGAACTCGCGTCGATGCGGGCCGAGCTGGCCCAGGTGAAGGCCCAGACCGGCGCGTCCTGGATGGACGAAGCCCGCGAAGCCGAGCTGCGGGCCATGGTCGAGGACGTGATCGCCGACGCCTCCACCCGCACCGCGTTCCAGGACGGCGGGCTCAGCGCCGGGCACGACGGCAAGTTCTTCCTCGAAGGCGGCGGCTTCCGCATGAACGTCAGCGGCCAGATCCAGGTCCGCGGCGTGCTCAACACCAGCGACGACCGCGACGGCGACGAAGAGGTGCTCGACGGCATCGAAGTCCGCCGTGCGAAGGTCACGCTCGACGGCAACATCGTCGATCCGAAGATCGGCTACTTCGTAACGTTCTCAAGCGACGACTCCGACGGCAACACCTTCCTCGAAGACGTCGGCATTTCTTACAAGTACGACAGCGGCATCGTTGTGACCGCCGGCCGCTTCAAGCTGCCCTTCCTCCGCGAAGAGCTGATCTCCTCCAAGCGTCAGATCGCCGTCGATCGCGGCGTGAGCACCGAGTTCTTCACGCTCAACCGTGCGGACCTCGTCCAGGTCGAGGTGCCGCTCAGCGTCATCAGCGAAGAGCACGGCGACAAGGCCAAACTCTTCCTCGCCTACAGCGACGGTGGCGATAGCTTCTCAACCGAAGCGCTCGACGACACCGTCGACTACGCCTTTCACCTTGCCGTCGACGCGGGCGGTGAAG
>JBCDDH010000076.1:0-16953 GCA_039180415.1 Planctomycetota bacterium
GAGGCGGGCCTCGTTTTGGACCCCTTCGGCGCCGCGGCGACCCGCCCATTGCCGTGTGACACCTCCGCAGCTACGCTCGGCACGCGATTCGCTTTCAGTCGCCTCGTCGAGATTCTTTTGGTTCGATCTGTACCGTCTCCGGAGTTCGTCATGTCGTCGACCGAATCGATGCTTCAGGAAAACCGCCGCTTCGACCCGCCCGTTGAGTTCGCCAAAGACGCACACGTCGCTTCGATCGAACAGTACGAGCGGCTCCACCAGCGCAGCATCGAAGACCCCGAGGCGTTCTGGGCCGAGGAAGCCGAGAAGCATCACTGGTTTGAGCCGTGGACCCGGGTGCTCGAGTACGACGCGCCCGACGCCAAGTGGTTCGTCGGCGGCAAGACCAACCTCGCTTACAACTGCCTGGACCGTCAGATCGACGCGGGCCTGGGCGATCAGACAGCGATCGTCTGGGAAGCAGAAGGCTTCGACGCGGACGGCAAGCCCGTGGTGGAACACTGGTCCTACCACGACCTGCGCCGCGAGGTCAGCAAGTTCGCCAACGTGCTCAAGGCCCAGGGCGTCAACAAGGGCGACGTCGTCACGATCTACATGGGCATGGTCCCGCAGCTCGCGATCGCCATGCTCGCCTGCGCCCGCATCGGCGCGCCGCACTCGATCATCTTCGGCGGGTTCTCCGCCTCGGCGATCCGCGACCGCGTCGAAGACGGCAAGTCCCGCATCGTCGTCACCTGCGACGGCAGCTTCCGCCGGGGCAAGGTCGTGCCGCTCAAGGCCAACGTCGACGAAGCGCTGACCATGACCGACCGCGTCGATACGGTGATCGTGTACGAACGCACGAAGCACGACGGCGTGAACTGGGTCGAGGGCCGTGACCACAGGTGGGCGGGCCTGATGGCCGACGCTTCCGAAAATTGCCCGGCCGAGCCGATGGACAGCGAAGACCTCGCGTTCATCCTGTACACCTCCGGATCGACCGGCAAACCCAAAGGCATCATGCACACCACCGGCGGGTACATGGTTTACACCGCCATGACTGCCCGGCTCACGTTCGACCTCAAGCCCGAGCTTGCGCGCGAAGGCCAAGAGTTGTATTGGTGCACGGCCGACATCGGCTGGATCACCGGGCACAGCTACATCGTCTACGGCCTGCTGCCCAACGCCGTGCCCACGCTCATGTTCGAGGGCGGGCCGAATTACCCCGCGGAGGACCGCTTCTGGGACATGATCGAGCGGCACAAGGTGACCAAGTTCTACACCGCGCCCACCGCCATCCGCGCGTTCATGAAGTGGGGCGAGGAGCACGTCACCAAGCACGACCTGTCGTCGCTCAAGGTGCTCGGCACGGTCGGCGAACCCATCAACCCCGAGGCTTGGATGTGGTACCGGAAGGTGATCGGTGGCGAGCGCTGCCCGATCGTCGACACGTGGTGGCAGACGGAAACCGGCGGGCACATGCTCACGCCGCTGCCGGGCGCGACGTCGACGACGCCGGGGAGTTGTTGCCGACCGATGCTGGGCATCGACGCCGCGGTCGTGAACTCCGAGGGCGACGAGGTCGGCGTGAACGAAGGCGGCATCCTAGTGATCCGCAAGCCTTGGCCGTCGATGCTGCGCGGCATCTACGGCGACCGCCAACGCTTCGTGGACACGTACTGGTCCAAGGTGCCGGGATACTACTGCCCGGCCGACGGAGCGCGGAAGGACGAGCACGGCAACTTCTGGATCACCGGCCGGATCGACGACGTGATCGTCGTCGCGGGCCACAACCTCGGGACCATGGAGGTCGAGTCCGCGTTGGTGTCCCACGACGGCGTGGCCGAGGCGGCGGTCGTTGGCTTCCCGCACGACGTCAAGGGCAACGGCATCGCGGCCTACGTCATCCTCCGCGGCGAGTTGCCCGCCGCCGGCAGCGACGACGAAGCCGCGCTCAAAAAAGGCCTCTCCGCTCACGTCGGCAAGGAGCTCGGCCCGATCGCCAAGCCCGACCAGATCCTGCTCACCGACGCCCTGCCCAAGACGCGTTCGGGCAAGATCATGCGTCGCCTGCTGCGGACCATCGCCGCCGGCGAAGAGATCAAATCCGACACGACCACGCTCGAAGACCGCACCGTCGTCGAACGCCTGATCGCGCAGCGGGGCTAAATCGCACGGCTACGAGAGCGCAAAACGGTATCGCGCCCAGGGTGTATCGATTTGAGGTGGATTGCGTGCCCCGATGACGGCTACTGCTGAAAACCCTAGTTGGCCGTGAACGAATGCGCTGCATAATGATTTATCGAGGCCCGTCTTGACGGGGCCTGTTTGTTTGTCGCGCCGATCTAAGGTGGCGCGGCTTGAGGGAGGTTTCGCTAGGACGGCAGGTCTGCTCCGGGGAGGGAGCTAGGGATGTTCAATCTGCGATTCGTATCGTTTGCCGCGTTCTTGTGCGTGCTGTTCAGTCTGCCGGGTGAAGCGGCCGGTCAGGGCCAGCAACTCGTCATTGACGTCACGTACTTCGACTTCAACGGCACGGACAATGAGGGGGACAAGACCAGCGGCGTCGGCCTACCGCCCGACCCGCCGAACACGCACCCGGACTTCGAGTACGAGATCGGCCACTGCTGGGACGCGAATAACCAGAAGCCCACCTTCATCGGCGGGCTGGGGCACTCGATCCTCGACACCGGCATCGTGCAGAGCACGCTCGGCGTCGACGGCGTGCCCGTCCACACCGGCTCGTCCAACTCGACCAACAACGACCCCGCCCTCTTCGACAAGTGGTTCAAGTCCGACCCGGCGTACAACGTCATGGTCACCGACACGCTGGTCCTGGAGCAGGAAGGCTCGTCCGACATCTACGGCATCGACTCCGCCGCCTTCTTCCCGCTCGACGGCAAGGGCCTGGGCAACACCATCAGCAACGACCCCGACGGACGCACCCCGGACTGCGGCATCCCCTTCTTCGACGGCGTGCCGATCGAGTCCGGCCACAACTGGCACTGGACGATGAAAATCAGCACCGAGTTCGTTTACCAAGGCGGCGAGACCTTCTCGTTCCGCGGCGACGACGACCTTTGGGTGTTCATCGACGGCGAGCTCGCGCTCGACCTCGGCGGCCTCCACGCGGCCGACGCCGCTTCCGAGCCGTTCGTTTCCGGTTCGATCAACCTCGACGACGTGCTCGCGACGTCTCAGACCGGTACGGTCCACTCGTTCGATCTGTTCTTCGCCGAGCGTTTCCACAACGACTCGAACTTCAAGATGCAGACGTCAATCCCGATCGGCGAGATCGTGCCCGAGCCCTCTGCCGGGCTGCTGATGCTTGCCGCGCTGGGGGCGATGGCGGCCCGGCGTCGCTCGGCCTGAGTCGCTCGCTCGCACCGACTTATCACAAACTTGTTCTCCCGATAGCCCGCCGCGCTGCGGCCGACGGCGCACGGAAGGACGAACACAGCAACTTCTGGATCGCCGGCCGGGTCGACGACGTGATCGTCGTCGCGGGCCACAACCTCGGGGCCATGGAGGTCGAGTCGGCGCTGATGAAGCGATCACGCAGGACACCACGACGCGGGAAGAACGCACCGTGGTCGAACGCCTGGTCGCTCCGCGGGGCTGAGTCGCACGGCTGCGGCGCGGGCCGGCCGGCTTCCCGCCGCCACCACGCCGATTCGACTTAGGCTGGTGGCATGCAGAAAGAACAGACCCTCCGCGTCGCGACGTTTTCACCGAATGTGCAGGCGTATTGGATGCTCTCGGGCACGATCATCTGCGGGCTGCTTTGCCTCGGGTTGATCGGGTTCGTTGCGTTACCGCTTTGGTTGATATTCGGCGCATGGTTCACTGGCAAGCACCGCGCGAGCCTGTCGTGCGAATTGACGGACCGTTCGCTGAAGTTCGGCCGAGGGATCTGGACGCGGGTGGAGAAGACCGTGCCGCTGGAGAAGATCACCGACCTGGGGCTGGTGCAGGGGCCGATCATGCGGCGCTTCGGGCTGCACACGCTGAGCATTGAGACGGCTGGGCAGTCGTCGCCGACAGGCGGGGCGTTGCTGCGCCTGACGGGGATCGAGGACACGGTCGCATTCCGCGAAGCGGTGCTGGAGCAGCGCGACCGGCTCGCGCTGGAGGGCCTCGGCGGCGACACGAACCGAACCGCGGCAGCCGAGGCGTCGCCCGACGAACCGACGGACGCGGGCACGCTGCACGACATCCGCGACACGCTGCGACGGATCGAGACGCTGCTCGAGCAGCGCGGGGATTAGCTCGGACCCGCCGGTGTCGGGCGCGCGGGGTCGGGTAAGCTGCGTCGATGGCCGACTCCCAAGCTTCGATCACCGGTTTCCATCACGCCGCGATCCGGGCGCACGACTTCGATGCGTCGGTCGCGTTCTACACGGGCGTGCTGGGCTTGACGCCGAAGCTGTCGTGGGAGGCACCGGGCCAGCGGGCGGTCATGCTCGACGCGGGCCGAGGGGACTACCTGGAGATCTTTGAACGGCCCGACGCGCCGGCGACGCCGACGGAGCCCGAACCGCCGCTGCTGCACGTCGCTTTCCGGACCGACGCATTGGACGCGACGCTGTCGGCGGTGCGATCGGCGGGGATGACCGTGACGATGGAAGCGCGGGACATCGACATTGCGAACACCGAACCCGACGCCGATCAAGAGGGGTGTCTTCCGGCCGTGGTGCCGGTGCGGATCGCTTTTTTTCGGGGGCCGGACGGAGAGCACGTGGAGCTTTTCCAGAACGAGCTGACGTGAGCCGGGACGTAGACTTTGGGCCCGTGACGCGAGCCGTGCACCCGAATCTCGAAGACGCCCCGCCCGAGCCGGCCCGACCGGTGTCGCCGTGGACGTTGGGCCTGGCGGCGGCGCGGCGCAACGCGGTGCCGGCGGTCTTCTTGGCGTTGTTCGCGTTGTCGTTGGGGCTGAGCTACGCGTGGGTGCCGGCGGTGCGTCAAGCGTTCGACACGCTGGCGGCTTGGCGGAACGGGTTGATCTTCCCGCTGAACTGGTTGTTCCCGGTGGCGAGCACGGCGGTGTTCGGGGCGGTGATCCCTTGGGTCGTGCAGCGGCTTCGGCCGGACAAGGCGGCGCGGCCGAGCGCGAAAGACCTGATGTACTTCTCGGCGTTCTGGGGCTTGAAGGGCGCGGAGATCCATCTGCTCTACCTCGTCCTCGACGCCGTGGTGGGCTCGGGCGCCGCGTTGAGCGTCGTCGCCCTGAAGATCGTGTTGGACATGGGCTTTTACTGCCCGATCTGGGCGGTACCCACGACGCTGGTGGCGTACCAGTTTCGAGACAAGGGCTTCGTGTGGTCGGCGGTCCGGGACGGGCCGCTGTCGCGGGGCCTGGCGCACTGGTACCGCTGGTCGGTCCTGCCGGTGGTCGTAAACAACTGGTGCGTGTGGGTGCCGGCGGTCATGGTCATCTACACGATGCCGCTGGCGTTGCAGCTGCCGTTCCAGAACCTGGTGCTGTGCTTCTGGGCGTTGGTGATGGCGTTCATGTCGGACGCGCTGTCGGAGGAACGATGACCCGCACGACGACCAAGCTGTCGGTAAACGTGAACAAGGTCGCGTTGCTGCGCAACGCGCGGCCCGGCGAGGTGCCGTCGGTGACGGAGATGTCGCGGCTCGCGCTCGAGGCGGGCGCGGCGGGGATCACGGTACACCCGCGGCCAGACGAACGGCATATCCGGGCGAGCGACGTGTCGGCATTGGCGGCGCTGCTGACGGAAGACGCTTGGGCAGACCGTGAATCGAACATCGAGGGCAACCCGCTGGACACGTCGCCTCGGTTGAGCGGCGGGACGCTGATAGACGTGATCCGACAAGCGCGGCCGACGCAGGCCACGCTGGTGCCAGATTCCCCGGAGCAGAGCACGAGCGATCACGGCTTCGCGCTACGGGACGACGCGGTGGTGGCCGAACTGACACCGATCGTTGCGGAGTTGAAGGCGATGGGTTGCCGGGTGAGCCTGTTCGTCGATCCCGACGAAGTCGCGGCGGCACGCGCGGCGGAGACCGGCGCGGATCGCGTCGAGCTGTATACCGAAAGCTTCGCCCAGGCGTTCGGCACGGTGCAGCAGGAGCCGGTGCTGGAGCGGTTCGTGGCGGCGGCGCACGCGGCGCGAGCGGCGGGGCTGGGCGTCAACGCGGGGCACGACCTGAACCTCGACAACCTCGGGCCGTTCGTCGCGGCGCTTTCGGGCGTCGGGGGCGTAGACGAAGTGAGCATCGGGCACGCGCTGGTGGCCGACGCGCTGCGGTTAGGGATGGGCACGGCGGTGCGGGCTTATCTCGACCTGTTGGCGACCGCGTGAACACGGCGGGCGGGCTCCGGTGAGTTTCGACGTCGTGCGGTTCGGCGCGGTCCTTAGCCCACGCTACGGATCGCCGTATGGACATCTTCCAACAACGACACGATCCCCTCGGGCATCGGCATCCCGGCCGCCGCCCAGACGTCCCGCAACACCGCACCGGCCTCTCCCAACGCCACCGCCGCGCGGTCTCGGCCCAAGGCACGCTGATCGGCCGCCAATTCGCCGTGGCGTTCGAGCGCGAACCACACCGCCTGCAGCCGGATCACGTGCGGTACCGACGCCCGCCACGCCCGCCCCATTCCCTCCTCGGCTCCCTCGTCATCCGGCAAGGCCACCGCCGCCTGGGCGAGTTGAACGCACTGCGCGAGCAGCGCCGACCACGTCAGCAGTTCCGGATTCAACGGCGGGGGCTTGCCGGACACCGTCGCAGCGTATCCTTTCAAGATGTGCCTGCGCGCTTCGTTCCATGACCTCGGTTGTTGCGGCCGAGTCGCCGCCGCCGCGATCCTCGGGCTCGCGCTCGCCGGACCCGGTGCCGCCGCCACCCCCGACGCCACCACCGCGCCAGAGGTTTCGGGTCGTCCGAACGGCCAGCCGCCCACCACCGACGTTCCAGCCGCGGAAACGGCAGACGCCGCCGACCGACCGGGGCTCACGATCGACCGAGAGGCCGGCTTCGTCGAATTGGACGCCACCGTTATCGGTCACGGCTGCGAGTGGCTCGAGTTGGTCGCCTGTACGCCCGGCAGTCGCGAGCACGAAGCGCTAGTCACCATCGACGCGAAGCCGTCCGACTTACACTTGGCGCTGCTCTTGCTCGGGCTCGAGGCGGGCAAGCCTCAGACGGGCGTCCGCGGCGAGGACGGCTGGATCATCCTCCCGCCCACCGGCCCGGTCGTTGACCTGCACTTCGTGCTCCCCGCCGCCGACGACGCGCCTGCACAAGCCGAAACCGTCGCCCCGGTGGAGTCCTGGGTCTTCGACCGCGCCGCCGACGCCGTGCTGCCCGACACCCCCGGCGGCTGGATCTTCACCGGCTCCCGCTTGGTCCGCGATCGCCGAGACCCGGAAAGCCCCGAGGTCTACCTCGCCGACGTCAACGGCACCGCCGTCTCGCTCGTACACTTCGGCGACGAAACCATCGGCCGTGACACCGCCGTCACCGAATCCGATGATGGCCAAAACCTCGCCCCCCACGCCGAGGCGATGCCTCCGAACGGTACGAAGATCCGCCTCCGCATATCCCGCATGGCTCCGGACGATCCCCACGCCAAGGCCCCGCCGGCCCCCTGATACGCCGCCCGCTCGGAGCCGGTCCGTCGCGCAACGGTTGACACCGCCGACCCCAGGCCCGAGAATCCATGTTCACGACCTGACTGCCCCGGACCCGGAGTTCCCATGAAGTGCTTCCGCCTGCCCGCTTTGTTGATCGCCGTCGCCCTGCCCGCCGTGGCCCTGACCGGGTGCAATAGCGCTCCGGCGATTCGCGCAGACCTGTCCCCTACGACCGATTCCACCACTCGTTCCACCGAACAAGACTATAACGATTACGCTCGGATCATCGACCACAACACCCGAGGCGCTTGGGACGATGCTTCCCGAATCCTTCTCTTGGATAAGCCCAGCCGTCTGAGCCCGTGGGTCATCCCCTGAGCGCTGCTTTACCGGGCATGATCCCGCTCAGCCATCTGAATTTTCCCTCAAAACGCCGCCCAGAGCGGCGTTTTTTTGGATTCCAGACCAAAAAGCGGAAAACCCTAAGCCGACGCGTCAAGTAGCCGTGGTGTTTCCCCGATTGAATTCAAGATTGTGGGGGTTGTCGCCGTGCGGGTCATGCTCACGCCGCGGCTCCGACGGATACGACCCGAGACCGAACATGCCCGATCCAAGTTTCAATTCGCCACCCCCGCCGTCGTCGGGTGGCCCACCCGTAGAAGGCTTCGACGTCGTCCGCGAACTGCAACGGCTCGAAACGCTCCGCGACCCGATCGCGGAACATTCCGGTCGCTCGAACCGGCAAGCCGAACGCTACTCCGTGCGCGAAGAGGCCATGATCTACCCGATGAGCCGGCGGGGCCTCGACGACGCCGGACAAACGGTGTTCCTCCGCGACATCGGCCGGCGCGGCGTCGGCTTCCTCAGCGACCGCGCGTTGCCGATCGACCACGACTTCCGTGTCGTGTTCCTCCGCGGCGGCTACGCCGTGGGCGAATCGGCGATCGGCGTGCGGTACTGCCGGCCCGTCCGGACCGACCTGTTTCTGGTCGGCGCAAACTTCGTGGCCGGCGCGGGGCTGCTAACCACGCTGGGCGTGGACCCCGCTTCCCTGGAAGCCGAATACCGCGGCCAAGCGGGCCAGCACCGCCCGAACCAGAACGCGGCTTAAGCGCTCGCTGTGCGGTGTCGGCGACTTAGCGGCCGTCGCCGGCAAAATACTCCTGCAAACTCTTCACGCCCCAGTCGCCCCGCCGCAGCGCCGCGATCGCGTCTACCGCAACGCCCGCCGCGGTCATCGTCGTGATCATCGGCACCCCGTGACGCACCGCCGTCGCGCGGAGCTTGCCCTCGTCGGTGCCCGCGCCCTTCCGCGTGGGCGTGTTCACGATCAAGTCCAGCTCGCCGTTCTTGATCAAGTCGATCGCATTGGGCCGGCCGCCCTCCTGGATCTTGCGGATGCGCCGGCTCGCGATGCCGTGCCCCTTCAGCAAATCGTGCGTGCCGCCGGTGGTCACGATCTCGAAGCCTTGCTCGGCGAGCTTCCGCGCCACGCCCACCACCTCCGACTTGTCCGAGTCCCGCACCGACACGAACGCTGCGCCGGACGTGGGCAGGTCCGCGTTGGCCGACATCTGCGACTTGGCGAAAGCGACGGCGAAATCGGCGTCGGCCCCCATGCACTCGCCCGTGCTGCGCATCTCCGGGCCGAGGATCACGTCCACGCCCGGAAACTTGCTGAACGGGAACACCGATTCTTTGATCGACGTGTGCGACGGGTGCACTTCCTCCGTCACGCCCAGTTCGCGGAGCTGTTTACCGGCCATCACTTTCGCCGCGACGTTCGCCCACGCCACGCCCGTCGCCTTGCCCACGAACGGCACCGTCCGTGACGCCCGCGGGTTCACCTCGATCACGAACAATGTCTCTGCGCCCGTCTCCGGGTCCGTCCGCACCGCCCACTGCACGTTCATCAAGCCACGCACCTTGAGCGCCTCGGCCAGCTTCCGCGACTGCTGTTTAATCGTGTCCACCATCTCCGGCGACAGCGAGTGCGGCGGGATCACGCACGCCGAGTCGCCCGAGTGGATCCCCGCTTCCTCGATGTGCTCCAAAACGCCGCACACCAACGCCCGCGGATCCTCGCCACCGAAATCCGCGATGACGTCCACGTCGCACTCGGTCGCCTGGAACAGGAACTTGTCCACCAGGATCGGCTGACCCGCCAGGTCCGACGCGCCGATCGCGTCGACCATGTACGTCCGCAGCTGCGCGTCGTCGAACACCGTCTCCATCGCCCGCCCGCCCAATACGAAGCTCGGCCGAACCAGCACCGGATACCCGATCCGGTTCGCGATCTCGACCGCCTGCTCCACGTCGTACGCGATGCCGTTATCGGGTTGCTTGATGTCCAGGCTCCGGCAAAGCTCGGCGAAGTCCTCACGGTCTTCGGCCAGGCGGATCGATTCCACGCTGGTCCCGATGATCGGCACCCCGGCCTTCTCCAAGCCCTCCGCGAGGTTCAACGGCGTCTGCCCGCCGTAGTGCACGATCACGCCATACAACAGGCCTCCGTCTTCACCGAGCGGTTTGCCGTTCAAACGCTCGCAGATGTTCATCGTGTCCTCGAACGTCAGCGGCTCGAAGAACAACAGGTCGCTCGTGTCGTAGTCGGTCGAGACCGTCTCGGGGTTCGAGTTCACCATCACGGCCTCGTACCCGAGTTCCTTCGCCGCGAACACGGCCTGCACACAGCAGTAGTCGAACTCGATGCCCTGTCCGATGCGGTTGGGGCCGCCGCCGAGGATCACGATTTTCCTAGTGTCGCTGACGCGGATTTCGTCGTCGGCGGTCGCGGTGCCCTCGAACGTGTAGGGCGTTTCGTAGGTCGAGTAGTAGTACGGCGTCACCGCTTCGAATTCCGCCGCGCAGGTATCCACGAGCTTGTAAACCGGCTCGATGTCGAGCGACTTCCGCCAACCGCGGAACTTCAGCAAGCTCTCGATCGACATATCTCCGAGCCAAAGATTCGCGAGCTGGGCGTCGCTGTAGCCGTACTGCTTGGCGGTGAACAGCACGCCGGCCGGTACGTCGTCGAGCTTCGTATACGAAGCGAGCGTGTCCTCGAACTTCACCAGCTGTGCTAGCTGATCCAGGAACCACGGGTCGATCTTGGTGCTCTCGAAGATCTGCTCCGTCGTCCACCCCATCTTCAACGCATACCGCAGGTAGTACATCCGACCCTGCGACGGCACCTCGAGCTTCCGCCGCAACTTGCCCTCGTCGATCGGAAATCCTTCCGATTCGCCGCGTCGGGCCGCGAGCCACTTGTCCTGCGCGTCCAACCCGAACCCGAACCGCTTGACCTCCATCGAACGGATGCCCTTCTGCAGGCTCTCCTTGAACGTCCGCCCGATGCTCATGCCCTCGCCGACGCTCTTCATCTGCGTCGTCAGCGTCTCGTCGGCCTCGGGAAACTTCTCGAAGGTCCACCGCGGGATCTTGGTCACCACGTAATCGATGCTCGGCTCGAAGCACGCGACGGTCTGCCCGGTGATGTCGTTGGGCAGCTCGGCGAGCGTGTAACCCACCGCCAGCTTGGCCGCGAGCTTGGCGATGGGGAAGCCGGTCGCTTTGGAGGCCAGCGCTGAAGAGCGCGAAACCCGCGGGTTCATCTCGATCACGACCATCTCGCCGTCCTCGGGGTTCACGCCGAACTGCACGTTCGACCCGCCGGTCTCCACGCCCACCGCGCGGAGCACGGCCAGCGACGCGTCGCGCATCCGCTGGTACTCCTTGTCGGTCAGCGTCTGCGCCGGCGCCACGGTGATCGAGTCGCCGGTGTGTACGCCCATGGGGTCGAAGTTCTCGATAGCGCACACGATGACCGCGTTGTCGTCGCGGTCGCGCATGACCTCCATCTCGTATTCCTTCCAGCCCAGCAGCGACCGGTCGATCAAGACCTGGCTGGTCATCGAGGCGTCGAGGCCGCGACGCGCGATGTCCTCGAACTCGTCGCGGTTGTAGGCCACGCCGCCGCCGGTGCCGCCCAGCGTGAACGCCGGGCGGACGATCGCGGGCAGGCCGACGGTATCGAGGATCTGCCACGCCTCGTCCATCGTGTTGGCGGTGTAAGCCTCGGGACACTTCAGGCCGATGGATTCCATCAGCTCCTTGAAGATCTTGCGGTCTTCCGCCCGGTGGATGACGTCGCGGTTGGCGCCGATCATCTCGACGCCGTACCTGGCGAGCGTGCCGTCCTCGTCGAGCTTGCAGCCGACGTTGAGCGCGGTCTGGCCGCCGAGCGTGGGCAGCAGCGCGTCGATGTGCAGGTCGGTGTTCTGGTGCCGGGCGATGATCTTCTCGACGGCCTGCGGCGTGATGGGCTCGATGTAGGTGCGATCCGCGAACTGCGGATCGGTCATGATCGTCGCGGGATTGGAGTTGATGAGCACGACCCGGTAGCCCTCTTCGCGGAGGGCTTTGCAGGCCTGGGTGCCGGAATAGTCGAACTCGCAGCCCTGGCCGATGACGATGGGGCCGGAGCCGATGAGCAGGATCGTGCGGAGGTCGTCGCGTTTGGGCATGTCGGCGGGCGGCTGGGGGCGGGCGTGAGGCGGGCGAAATTCGGGGCAGCCTACCAATCGCCGGGCCCACCTGCGCAGGCATGGCCGAGCCGAGCCGTCACGTATCGGAGAACTGGGTGAACACCCGAGTCCACATCCGCGTGATCTCGTCCGCGAGCCGGTCGAACGCCTCGCGCTCGGCCTGGTTCCGTAAGGCGTCGATGCCGTCACGGCCGCGATAGATGTTCGTGTTCTCGGCGGTGTCGGCGCTGGCCTCGGCGACGCCGTACACGAAGCCCGACTGCGTATCGATCAGCACGGCCGACGCCGTCGAGTTCACCGTGATCTTCTGGTTGGGCAAGAAACCCAGGGCCAAGATGTTCAACGGGCCGACGTCCTGGTCGTCCTGGCGGAACGTAGTGTCAAAAGTGTAAAGCAGGAGCATGTTCGCCTTGACCACCGCCGCAGACTCGCGGAGGTCCTTGGCGTCGCGCAGCCGGTTGGGCACGAGCAGGCGGTTCATGGGCTGGACCTGCTCGACGCCGGGCAACTCGAACAGCTTCTCGAGCGCCTCGTCGGACTCGACGTTGCGAGCGGTGACGATCGAGAAGCTCGCGCCGTCCGGCCGGTACACCGCTTCGCCGCGGAAGTTCCCCGCTTGGACGCGGGCGGCGACCATGTTCACCGGGAACTCGGCCACGGGCTCGACGGCGGACAGCGGGACAAAGCCCTCGGGCAAAGGTTCGCTCGCCTCCGAGGCCTCGCCCAGCATGCGGCCCTTGGCCCCCCCGCCTAACGCGGACGGCTCGGCGAGCCCCGCGATCGCGCCCAGTGAGGCGGGCCCACCGGGTGTCACGAACGACGACGACGTCGTGCAACCCGCGACGGAAGTCGCGGTAAAAACAGCGGCCAACGCGATCAGTCTGTAGCTATTCATGAGGGTCCCGATCGTAAAGAGCAACAACATCAAGGATACGCCGACTAGCCGCCCGGCAGTTCGATCAATTCAGCCGAGTTGCCTTCGGTTTCGAACAACGCGGCGGTGCACCGGCCGGTAAGCCAGCCGCAGCACTCGCCGGGGTTGAGGTAGAGCCGATCCCGACCCGCGACGGATCTGGTCACGATCTGGGCTTCGTGGTTGTGGCCGGAGATGAGCACGTCGGCCCAGGCGTGATCTTCAGCGTCGAACCACTCCACGAAGTGCGCGACGGCGATCCGGCGGCCGCCCAATTCGAGCCGCAGCGGGCCGTCTACGAGTTGCGGCAGCGTCTTTTTCAGGCCGACGCGTTCGCCGTCGTTGTTGCCGTAGATCGCGTGCAACCCGCCGGGCAGTGCCAGCCTGCGTTCCCGCAACGCGTCGGGCGCCAGCAGCTTCGCGGCGAACGGCGCCACGAAATCGCCGGCGTGGACGATCGCGTCCACGCCGGCGTCGGCAAAGGCGTCTAGCGCCGCGGCAAAAGCGGGCAACCGGTCGTGCGTGTCGCTGAGGACGCCGATCTTCATGGGTTTGGCCGAAGTCTTGCGGTCACTCGATCATCTCGACCGCGATCGTGGTCTCGATCTGCATCGGGATGGTGATCGGCGGGCCGCCGGGGTTCTGGGGGTTGGCCATGGTGAGCTCGCCCTCGATATCCTGCTCGAGGTTCATCGAGCGCACCCAGCCCGAGTCCAGAGCGAACACGACCGTGCCTTCCTGCGTGCCCTCCATGGCCATATCGGCCTCCATGCCCGGGCCCAGCGGCATCGTGGCGTCCTCGGTGGTCTCGAGCGTGCCGGTCACGGCGGTCGTCGCCGTGACTCCTTCCGCGGCGAGCAGCGTGTAGGTCGTGTCGGCTTTCATGGGCACGACGCCGCCGACCACGACCGATTGTTCCCAGCTCTCGCCGATCACGACCGGCGCGTCGGGGTAGACGCCGTGGCCGGCTTCGATCATCGTGGCCATCTGTTCTTCGCCGAACTGGCTCTCGAAGACCTCGCGGAGCTGCGGCCGCATCGCTTCGGGCACGCTGGCCAACGCCGATTCGACGATCGCTTCGGTGCCTTCGAGATTCGTAACTTCGCCGTCGATGTCGTAGTCGTAACGGATGACCGCGCCGTCCATCGCCGCGAAGCCCAAGAGCATCGGGTTCTGCGGCTGCGGGTCGCCGGACCTCCAAGCCCCCGGCCCCATCGGCCCGTTCACCTCGGCCTCGACCCGGTCGTACTTCAAGGTCAGCGTGAAGACGCTGTCGTTGGGCGCGGCTTCCACGGTCGTGGTCAGGTCAAAAGCCATGTCCATGTCGATCGAGATATCGTTGCCCATGAACGATTGCTCGATGTTCTGACTGATCTGTAGCCGCTGCGCGTAAGCGTCACCGACCTTGAAGTTGGGCTTGATTTCGATCGCCTCGGCCGACGCCACCGGCCCGACCGCCCCGAGGCCTGAGACCGCCAAGGCCGAAACCCCGGAAACCACCGCCTGGCGCCAGCCCCGGCCCCAAGCACGCTGAGAAAGCATTCGCGACATAATCGACTCCTTAAAATAAAAATTTGTGTTCTAAAACCTCCCACAGCGTACCGGCCAAGACGTTGCGGACCTGCGAAAACTCGGCCCGCCGGCCCCGAAAACGCAGATTCCCGGCCCGGCGTCACCCCGCGTCGGTCAAACCCGCCACCTGCGCCGCCCGCAACAGCGTCGCCCGGGTGATGTCCATCATCACGTCTGGCGGCCAGTCCAGCGAGGGGTCGTTGCGGTACACCTCGGGCACCACCGCCAGGCTGAACCGACGGACCTCGTCTTCCACGCTGGCCCGACGCGTTCGGTGCGCCGATTCGTCGGGCCCGGTGATCGGCTCGGCTAAGTCGTACGCCAGCATCAGCGTGTTGACCTGCCAATCGAAGTAGCCCTGCAGCGGGTTGTCGGCTTCTTGGGAGTGATCGGGCATGATTGGTGAGCGGCGGCGAGTGAAACCCCCGGCCTCCGATGCCGGGCGATGTCGGGTCAACCCTCGAACGTCGCGATTGCCTCGGCGAGGGTGAACTTTCCGTCGTACAAAGCTCGACCGACGATCGCGCCTTGGATCGGCAAGGGCTTCAGCGCTGCGAGGTGTTCCAGCGAACCCACGCCGCCGGACGCCACGATCGGCACATCGGTGGCTCCGCACATCTCGGCGGTGGCCGACACGTTGGGGCCCCGCAGCGTGCCGTCGGTGGCGATGTCGGTGTACACGATCGCCGCGAGCGGCCAGCCGTTCACACGCCGGGCGAGCTCGACCGCCGTGAGGTCGGAAGTTTGCTCCCAACCGTCCGTCGCGACGTGTCCGTCGCGCGCGTCCAGGCCGAGCACCAAACGCCCGGCATAGGTGTCTTGCCACGCGAGTGTCTCGAACCACGGCCAGTCGCGCAGCGCCGCGGTCCCGACGACCACGCGGTGGACGCCGGCCTCGAGCAGCGCATCGATCGTGGCTTGATCCCGGACGCCGCCGCCGACCTCGAGCTTCATGGGGACCGCTCGCGCAATGGCGGCGATCACGTCGCGATGCGTGGCCTCGCCGGACCGAGCACCGTCGAGGTCGACGACGTGCAGCCACTGCGCTCCAGCGTCGGAGAAAAGGCGGGCCTGCGACACCGGGTCGTCGCCGTAGGTGGTCTGCCGGTCGTAGTCGCCTTGGAGCAGCCGGACCACGTTCCCGCCGCGCAAGTCGATCGCGGGGAAGACACGGGGCGTGGGCCCGACGGCGGTTGGGGGAATCGCGGCGGTGGGTTCGGGCATGGGCGGGACACCTTAGCGAGATCGGCCGGGCGGTCGAGCCGTCGCCCAGGCGTCAGCCCACGTAGGGCCGAACTTCCGGGGCGTCCGGCGTGTCGGCGTACTTCGCCGCGAGTTCCCGGTAATGGGCGGGCAGCCAGGCGAGGTACTCGCGTTCCCGGTCGTTGACTTCGCGGACGATCCGACCGGGCACGCCCATCACCACCATCCCGTCGGGCACCTCGAGCCCGGGGGGCACGACCGCGCCCGCGGCGACCAGGCACCCGCGCCCCAGCCGCGTTCGGCCGAGCACGGTGGCGTGCATGCCGATCAGCGTGCCGTCGCCGACGGATTGGCCGTGGACCACGGCGTTATGCCCGATCGTCACGTCGCGGCCAACCGTGTTAGATCGACCGGAGTCGCAATGGACGGTGGCGTTGTCTTGGACGTTGGTCCCCTCGCCGACCGTGATGGCGGCGACGTCGCCGCGGATGGCCGCGCCGTACCACACGCTGGCGTCCCGACCGAGGGTGACGCAACCGGTGACCCGGGCGGTGTCGGCAAGGACGGCGGGACCGATTCGGCGCAGCGTCATACGCAGGTGATACCCGACTCACCCCCCGCCTGCTTATGTGGGCCCGGCGCGGAGTACACCCAAAAAAAAGGCGGGCGGACCTCCGGCGGCTCGCTCGGCGGGGGGGTGATCCAAGCAAGCACACACCATCGGCCCGCCCGTCGAAGACGACAGAGCGGAACGTTGCGTCGCATCGGCCCCGAAAAGGAGCTTCGCGAGTCGGCAGCGTCGGATCACCCACCAACGCGGTCGGAGTATACGAACTGCACATCGCTTTGCAACGACGCTCGAAAAGTTCCGGTCGGCTCCTAATACTTTCCCTGAATGGGTTTGCGCTTACATAAGCTCGCGAGCGGTGCCACGACCTACGGCATCTCGGCCGCTCGGCGGTGCATCTGCCGCACGGCTTCGCGCAAAGCCACGGGCCGCTCGATCCGGACCTGGTCCGCGTAACCGCACAGCCACCACGCGATCTCGTCAAGCCCGTCGACCCGGAACCACATGCGCAGGCTGCCGTCCGCCTGTCGTTCGTCGCGCTGGCTCTTGTGCCAACGCACTTCC
>JBCDDH010000077.1:0-16939 GCA_039180415.1 Planctomycetota bacterium
GGGCCACACTTTTGCGGGGCGGGAAAAGGGGGTTCATCAAAACCACATATTCTCCACCCCCACTAAAAACCCCCGCGGATGAAATCCGCGGGCGCTTCGAGGTTCGGAAGAAGGTAGACGGGTCGCTTAGTACTTGACCGAGCAGCCGTACGGCGTGGTGTTCTGCAGCAGCGCCGCGTCCAACACCTTGGTGACGTAGTTCTCGGCCGAGCTGATGTCTCCGGGGTCGGTCGAACGCACGCTGTCGATCGCGCCGTTGTAAATCAGCTTGCCGTCGGGGTTGATGACGTACATGTGCGGCGTGACCTTCGCGTCGTAAGCGCGTCCGACGCTGCCGTCCTCGTCGAGCAGGATCGCGGCGGCGTTGATACCCCAGTCGTCGATCACCTGGTTCCAACCCGCGGCGGTGTGGTGGCCCTGGTTGCCGGGCGAGCTGCTGGCGATGGCGAGCCAGACCACGCCCCGCTCGGCGTACGCCTGTTGCAGCTCTTGCATCTTGCCGGGCTCGTAGAACTTCTTCACGAACGGGCAGCCGTCGTTGATCCACTCAAGCACGACGTACTTGCCATGGAAATCGGCCAGGCTGTGCTGCGTGCCGTTCGTGTCGGTCAGCGTGAACGCCGGTGCCTCGGGCAGGCCGGCTGCGGTCGGGGACGCGCTGACCGCTTGGGCGGGCTGCTGCTGCGAAATCATCACAACGCCAACGGCGAGCGCGAGTCCGGCGGTCAGAGCGACGAAGGGTTTCAGGGCTTTCATATCAGGGTCTCCAAGTCGTGGCCCCGTGCGGGGGTAAGTTCGTAGGGTCATTCAACGCTAGGCGCTGCCCGATTCAGCCGTCGGGCACAACGGCGTCGATCGCATCGAGAATCTTTCCCGTGGAAAATACCGAGTCGAAGTGAACCGGCGCGGCGTTCGACTCCGGGGCATAGAACACGTAGTACGGGACGCTCGCCACCCCGAAGCCGGCCAACGTTTCGGTGATCGAGTCGTCGTAGCTCGTCCAGTCGGCCTTGAAGGTCGCCACGTCGTGGGCCTCGACCGCGTCGCGGACCTCGGCGACGTCGATGAACACCCGCTCGTTGAACTTGCAGGTCGCGCACCAGTCAGCGGTGAAATCCACGAACACCGGCCGACCCGCCTCCCGCGCTTCCGCCACCGCCGCTTCGCTCCACGGCTGCCAATCCAGGCTCGCCGTGCTGGGCGGACGCCCCGCCCAGACGACCGTGGCCGCCGAGCTGAACAGCAGCGCCACGCACGCCAGCCGCCCGGCCCACCGCGTCGCCGTGCCCCGACTCGGCACGCCGAAACGACCCAACGCCCACAAGCCCATCGCGACCAACACGAGCGCCCCGAGCATGCCCGGCAGCCCCAGGCCGCCGCCCGTCTGCCCGTTGAACACCCACACCAGCCACGCCGCGACCGCGAACATCGGGAACGCCATAAGCTGCTTGAACGTCTCCATCCACGCGCCCGGCCGCGGCAGCAGCTTCAACCACGACGGGAACGCCGAGAGCAGCACGTACGGCAGCGCCATCCCGAAGCCCATGGCCGTGAGCACCGCGATCAGCACCCCGGCCGGCGCGGTCATCGCGTAACCCACGCTGGTCGCGAGAAACGGCGCCGAACACGGCGTCGCCAGCGCCGTGGCCAGCACGCCCGAGCCGAACGAACCGGGCAGGCCGCCGCGGGTCTCGGCGTGTCCGCTCGCCCGGCCCGCCGCGTTCATCACGCCCACGCCGACGTCGAACACGCCCGCGAAATTCAAGCCCACCGCGAAAACCACGATCGCCATCGCGCCCACGAACACCGGGTTCTGCAACTGGAAACCCCAACCGATCTCCTGCCCACCCGCTTTGATCGCCAACACCGCCGCGGCGATCACCCAAAACGAAACCAACACCCCGACGCCGAACGCCAGGCCGTGCTTGAGCACCGCCCCCCGCGATTCGCCCGCCTGCCCCACAAAGGCGCTGATCTTCAGCGCCAAAACCGGGAACACGCACGGCATCAGATTCAAAATCAAACCGCCCAACACCGCGAACGCCAGCACGCCGATCAATCCGCGGTCCACCCCGCCGCCCCGAGTGTCCGCCGCCGCGGCGTCGCCGCGCGGGTCTGCCCCGCTCAACACCAACGCTTCGCCCCCCACCGCCGCGTCCACCGCCACCGCACGCCGCGCGTCTTTCGGTCCCCACGCGACCAAACCCGCGACCCGGGCAACGCTCGCCGTCGTCTCGCTCGGCGTCACCGCCACGACCAACCACTCGACGCCCGACGCGTCCACGCCCCGCGACACCGGCTGCTCCGCCAACCCGTCGAACGCCCCCAGTTCCGTGGGCAGGAATTCGGGATCAACGCCCGCGTCCAAACCCGCGCTCGCCAACGCGTCGGCCCGCACCGCCAACGCCAAAGCCTCCCCGCCGTCCACCGCCCAAGCCCGCGCCTCGCTCGGATCGACCACGGCGGGCCGCGCCGCGTCCGCCGCCGCGAACAAACCGGCAAATCCCGAAAGCCCCGGCGTGCCCCCCGACGCAATCGGCACCGACAGCGTCAACTCCGCCCTCCCCGGGATGCACACTTCGGCGCACGACAAGTATCGAACGTCCACCGATACCGGGAACACGTCCCCCGCAAAATCCACCGGCACCGCAACGTCAACGGGCAGCAGCACTTCGCCTTCGTACCCGTACCCGATGATCTCCAATTCCTGCCCGAACTTGATCGGCGTCGGCCACGCGATCTCCCCCGCCGTGGCCCCTTCGGGGAGCGTCCAGCCCAGCCGGGTCGTCAGCCCCGCCGCCCCCGGGTTCGTCCAGTACGTATGCCAGGTCGGTTCGTGTTCCAGCAGAACGCCCAGCCGCAAGACCTCGCCCGGCACCGCCGACTCGGTCGCACTCACCAGTCGCACGGTCACATTCGCCGACTTGACCGGCTCCGATGACAAAGCTTCGGCCGCGCCGATCGGGAGCCACACCCAACAACCCACGACCAGCGTCGCCAGCCAGCTCCAGACTCGATGGGCACGCAGCTTCCGCATCGTTGCACGTTAGGACACCACGCCCCGCCCGATTATTCCCGAAATCGGGGAAACCCCATCCCTGACTCAGTGCGCCGCCACCGCCATCTCCGTGCCCGGCGCTTCGGGCTGCCGGATCGATCGCACCATGTCCTGAACCTCCCGGCGAGGCGGCTTAAAGAACGGCATCAACGCCAACGTGACCACGAAGTTCAACACCATCCCCACCGTGCCGATCCCCTGCGCGTCGATCCCGAAGAACCAAGGCTGCCGGATCGCGCTCTCCGGCCCACCGAAGAACATCGCCGCCACCTCCGCGTTGAGCAGGATCACGTCCGCCTTCTGCGTCACGATGTAGAACGCCGTGAACCCGATGCCCGCGAGCATCCCCGCCACGGCGGGCACCGTGCTCACCCGCGTCGTGAAGATCCCCAGCACGATCGCCGGGAAGAAGCTCGCCGCCGCCAGCCCGAACGCGAACGCCACGACCTCGCCGACGAACCCCGGCGGGTTGATCCCGAAATACCCCGCCACCAGCACCGCCCCCGCGATCGCCAAGCGGCCGACCAGCAGCCGCTGCTTCTCCGACGCCGTGGGGTTCATGACCTTGAAGTACAGGTCGTGCGCGACGCTCGACGAGATCACCAGCAGCAACCCAGACGCCGTAGACAAGGCCGCCGCGAGGCCGCCCGCCATCACGAACGCAATCAACCAGTCCGCCAATTCCGCCATCTGCGGCGTCGCGAGAACAATGATGTCTGCATCGGGCCGGTCTTTACCTCCGAGTAAACGGAGTTGTTGCTTGGCGGCACTGCCGTAACCATCGTTTCCACCGTTCGAAGCAATCCATGCCGCTGGATCCGCGAGGATCTGCCCACGTATGTCTGCCGGAACACCGCTGACGCTCATCAATTCGTTTGGCAATACGACGCCGCCCGTGCCTTCAATCGTGACGGCCTGATCGGTCAAGTTATTCGTAAAGGCGACTCTGCCATCGCCGTCGAAATCCAACCACGCGATATAACCGGTCTTGTTCCAGTTGTGATACCAATCGGGCAATTCTTCCGCGGTCACGCCGTTGATCCCGTTCACGTCATCGACCATGTAATACCGCGAAAACGTCGCAACCGCGGGCGCGGTTAGATACAACAACGAGATGAAGCCGAGCGCCCAAAAGGCCGACCATCGAGCCGCTTTGACACTCTTCACGGTGTAGAAACGAACGATGACGTGCGGCAAACCCGCCGTGCCCGCCATCAACGCCAACGCCACGCAGAACACATTCAAACGTGTCCAGCGGCTCTCGCCCTCGGGGTATGCGTCGGTGTAGCTCAAAAAGCCAAACTCGTGCTGAAGGGCATTGAGCTTGTCGAGCAGATAAGGCTGAGCCGGGTCGATGGACGCCGTGACTTCGGACGCCAAGCCGACCGAAGGGATCGCCTGGCCCGTCAGCTTCAACGAGATCGCCACGGCGGGGATGAGGAACGCCGTGATCAAGACCCAGAACTGCGCGACCTGCGTCCACGTGATGCCTTTCATCCCGCCGAACACCGCGTAGACGAACACGATCGCCATCCCGATGAACACGCCCACCGCCGGCGTCACGCCCAGGAACCCGCTGAACACCACGCCCACGCCCTTCATCTGCCCGACGACATACGTGAAGCTGATAAAGATCGCACACACCAGCGCGATCAGCCGGGCCGTCGAAGAGTCGTACCGGTCGCCGATGAAGTCCGGCACCGTGAAGTGACCAAACTTCCGGAGGTACGGCGCGAGCAACAAGGCGAGCAGCACGTACCCGCCCGTCCACCCCATCAGGTACACGCCGCCCGCGAAGCCCATCCCGGAGATCAGGCCCGCCATCGAGATAAACGACGCGGCGCTCATCCAGTCCGCCGCGGTCGCCATGCCGTTCGCCGGGGCCGGCACGCCGCCGCCCGCGATGAAGAAGCCCTTCGTGTCTTTCACCCGCGACAGCCACGCGATGCCCAGGTAGATCGAGAACGTGATCGCGACGAACAGCACGGTCCAAAGCTGAACGGAATCCATGCCGAGAAAGACGGCCTCGGCCAGGGCGGGGCGATGCGGGCCACTCACGCGTCACCGCCTTCCGCCGAAGTTTCGGAGATGCCCGGCGCTTCGGGATCCACCGGCGGCAGTTCTTCGTGCCCGCCCCCGCCGGCCTCCCGATGGAACTTCGCATCCAACGCGTTCATCGCGATCGCGTAGACCAAGATCAACACGACAAACGTCGCGATGCTGCCCTGCTGCGCGAACCAAAACCCCATCGGTACCCCGCCCAATCGCCACTGGTTCAGCCAGTCCGCCCACAACACGCCGCAGCCTAAACCGACGAACGCCCACACGCCCAACAGCACGGACATCACGGAAACATTCGCCCGCCAGTAGCGCCGTGTCGCGTCGTCCAACCGTTGTGACCCAGGGGACGAAGACGAAGCCGGCCCAGCCGGCGGGGTTGACATCGACATGAACTTGCCTTGCGTGCGAACCAAAAGAAATGAACTCAGACGCCGCTTGATCCGGCTCGAGCCGGCACACCATCCAGTAACGCCGCGACGATGCTAAAGCCGACTGCCGCAACAAGCAACGCCCCGTCCCAAGGCTCCCTCTCAGGCGTCAGGTGCGGTGAAACGCGTCCGCGCCCGGCCCGCCGTGGTCTCCGCCAGGAACTCGTACGTCCGCCCCGGCTCCAACGGCTCGCCGTTGCGCGGCGTGTCCGGGGCCGGCCGCATGCCCAGACCGAACCGCCGGCCATACGTCACCGCCATCTGCGGTCGCGGCTCGCGCGGGTTGCCGTCGTCGTCCAGCCGCGGCACCAGGTGCCACACCACCCGCGGGCCGTCCACGTCGCCGTCCGGATCGGCGGTCACGACCACCTCTTCCAAGCCCACCCGCCCGTTAAACAAAAACGTCAAGCCGTCCGGCCCCCGCGTGACTTGAACTTCCAGCGTCGGCCCGCCCGCCAAGCCGCGGTACAAGTAAATCCCGGCCGCGAGGATCGCGAGCACGATCAGCAAAACCACCGGTTTTGACTTTAAGGTTTCCGACATGGTCCACTCCGAAACGGCCAGACGCCACTACCATAAGACAGTTGCCGATCGCATTCCGAGGATTTGTTTCAGGAGAAACCATGCCCCCCGCACGCCAAGCCCGCCGGCCCCAAGCCGGCTTCACGCTGATCGAACTGTTGGTCGTCATCTCGATCATCGCGCTGCTCATCGGCATCCTCCTGCCCGCCCTCGCCGCCGCCCGCGGTACGGCCCGGACCATCCTTTGCGGCAATAACCAAAGGCAGAACGGCACGGCCCTCGAGTTGTTCGTCGAAGACGGCGGCTACGGCCGCGCCTCGGCGTCCTACACCGGCAGCGCCGGAGCGGCCGGCTCCGGCGCCAACGTCGCCTACGGCACGCGAGACGAGAAAGGCCAGTACCCCCGCCGCGGCGGCAACGAGATGCCCGGCAACCACCTCGAAGGCTTCGACCTGCCCGACGGCGAAACGCTGCCGGCGCTCGGCCCGGCCCGCAAAGTCCGCTGGACCGCGCTGATCAGCAGCAAGCTCCGGTCCATCAGCGTCCAAACCTCCGCCTACAGCAGCGACAACATCCCGTACAACCCCACGCTGATCTGCCCCGAAGATGAGTCGCCTTCCGAGCCCGACGCCGGCAGCGTGCTCTGGTTCGATCGCATGCCCCGCAGCTACGTCTTCAACGGCTTCAACGACTTCCGCTTCCCCGTCGCGCAGCGCGGCGCGTGGAGCGAAGCCGACGACACCGCCATGGCCCGCGACGCGATCCGCGACCCGTCCGCGACCGCCGTGTTCGGCGAACTGATCAGCGGCTCGGAAGCCGAGTTCGGCGGCTTCTACCTCGACTTCTACGCCGCCGACCAGTTCCGTCGGCTCGAGCAGTCGCGGCACGGCGGACGCAACGGCGTCGGCGGCGCCTCGGTCTACGCCTTCGCCGACGGCGGCGCCCGAACCTACCAACCGCAGGAAACCATCTCGCCCGTGAACTTCTGGGCGGTGACCGAACCCGGGCGGAACGAGCTGTTCGCCGACTACTTCCCGGGCCAGTTCGACTTTTGATCTTCACGCAGCGGCCGTCGATCAACCCAACGTGTTCAGCACCGCGCCGATCGCGTCGAACATCTCGTCGACCTCCGACGGCGTGATCACCAACGGCGGGCTCAGCGCGATCAAATCCCGAATGCCCCGCACGATCACGCCCCGCTCCCGCACCTGCGCCGCGAACCACGGCCCCAGGGGCGTGCCCAGCCCGCCCGCGACGCCCTCCCGATCCACCAGTTCGATCGCACCGATCAGGTTCACGACCCGCACCTCACCCACCGCCGGGTGATCGACGAACGACCGCAGCTTCGCCTGGAAATACGGCCCGATCGTGTCCGCCACGTACGGCACGATCTTTTCTTCCTCCAAAATCTTCAGGTTCGCCAACGCCGCGGCACACGTCGCGGGGTGCCCCGAATACGTGAAGCCGTGCGCGAGATACCCCGCGTCGTGCAGGGCCTCCGCGATCCCGTCTTGCACCAATACCGCGCCGATCGGCAGGTACCCCGAACTCAACCCCTTGGCCGTGCAGATCAGGTCCGGCTGCAACCCCTCGCTCCCGCAGATGTCCGAGGCGAACCACGCCCCCAGTCGGCCGAACGCCGTGATCACTTCGTCCGCCACGAACAGCACGCCGTACGCCCGGCACATCTCCCGCAGCGCGGTGAGGTACCCCCGCGGCGGCACGATCACCCCGCCCGCGCCCTGCACCGGCTCGGCGAACACCGCCGCCACCGTGTCCGGCCCCTCGGCCTCGATCATCCGCCGCGTCTGCTCGACGCACCAAAGCCCGTAGTCCTCCGGCGACATCGCACGCCGCGCCTCGTCTTGCTCGATGTATTGGTACGGCGCCGGGGCGTGCAGGAAACCGTCCAGCGGCAGCCCGAACGGCTTGAGACACGTCTCCAACCCGGTCAGCGACGTCGAGCCCAGGCCCACGCCGTGGTACGCGTACTCCCGGGCGATGACCTTGGTGCGCTTCGGCTGGCCCTTCGCGTGGAAGTAACCGCGCACCAGCTTCAGCGCCGTCTCGTTGCTCTCCGACCCGCTGCTGGTGAAGAAGGCCCGCCCCAGCCCTTGTGGTGCCAGTTCGCCGAGCTTCGCCGCCAACTCGATCGCGGGCTTCGTGGTGGAATTGAAAAACGAGCAGTAGTACGGCAACTCCCGCATCTGCCGCTCGACCGCGTCCACGATCTCCGGCCGGCCGTAACCGACGTTCACGCACCACAAACCCGCGATGCCATCGAGTAATCTGCGTCCCTCCGCGTCGTGGAGGTACACGCCCTGCCCGCCGGTGATCACGTGTGTGCCGGCCGCGTGCATCTGCCGGTGCGGCGTGAACGGGTGCAGGTGGTGCGCCGCGTCCTGAGCTTGTAGGCGAGTGAGTTCGTCGGCGGGCAGCGCGGGCGTGGGCATGCCCGCATTCCAACAGATTCTTTCGCAAGATGCACGACCCGATCCTCCGCCACTGGGACCAACTCGCCGCCCCCGGCGACCGGCAGCGCGGCGTTCCCGATCTGGCTAGCTGGCCACGGCAGCGCATCGAAGACGCGGACGGGCCCGCGTTCCGCGCTGCCTACGCCGCGTTGCGTGAGTCGTTCGGCGACGCCGGCGAACTCGAACCCCCTTCCGTCCTCGCCGCCCGGCTCGCGGGACCCCGCTCCACGCCCGCCGGCCACACCCTGCACTACCGCCTCTACGCCGTGACCGACCCGGCCGGCCGACTCGCCGCCGTCCGCGACCACACCGTCATCACGCCCCGCGACCCCGACCACGAGACCCTCGTCCACCTCTCGCACGCGTTGGTGCTCCCCCCAGCACGCGGGCACGGCGTCGGCGCCCTCTTGCGGACCCTCCCCCTCCTGGACGCCCAACTCGTCCAGCCCACGCCGCGGCGCGTCACGCTCGTCGCCGAAATGGAACACCCCGACTTGTCCGACGCGTCACGCATCGAGGCACACGAAGCCCGCGAACGTCGGCTCGACGTGTACGAGCGGGCGGGGTTCGCGATGATCGAGCCGTACACCGCCGCCTACGCCCAGCCGTGCTTTACCGACGACCCCGAGTACCCGGTGCTGCCGCTGCGGCTGATCGTCCGCCGGGTCGATCGCGAGTCGTTGAAAACCATCCCCAGCCGGCAGGCCCGCAAGATCGTGGCCTCGCTCTACGCCATGTACGCCGTCGACCTGCCCGAGGCCGCGATGCAGAAGGTCACCCCCCGGCTCGAACGCATGACCGATTCCGATCAAACCCTCCCGCTGCTGCCCCCGACGCTCGCGCTGTGAAGCTCCCCGTCTTTTACCACCCCGACTACGCCGCACCCATCGGCGACGACCACACGATGCCGATCCGCAAATTCGGCCTGGTCGCCGAGGCGTTACGCCGCGACGACACGCTCGCCGTCGGATTCCGAGAACCCACGCCGATCACCGACGCGCAGCTACGGTCCGCCCACACCCCCGATTACATCGAAGCGGTCCGCACCGGGCACCCCCGCGGCTTGGCGGAATCTCAGAAATTCCCGTGGACCCCGCCGTTGTTCGGCAGCGTGAAACTCACCGCCGCCGGGATGCTCGACGCCTGCCGCGCCGCGCTCGACCCGCAAAACGAGCACCGCGCCGCCGCCGCGCTCGTCTCCGGCTTCCACCACGCCCACGCCGACCACGGCGAAGGCTTCTGCACCTTCAACGGACTCGCGATCGCCGCGGATGCGTTGCGAGATGAAAGCCAAGCCGAACGCATCGCCGTGCTTGACCTCGACCTGCACTACGGCAACGGCACCGCCTCGCTCTGCGCGGCCCGCCCGCACCTCGCGAACCTATCGATCTACGGAAACGACTACCGCGAAAACACGCCGTACCGCGACGTGTCGATCAAGCGTCACAAGGACGGCCCCAACCACCGCGGGGTCGCGCTGCCCAACGGCGCCGACGGCGATCATCTGCTCACCGTCCTTAACGCCGAACTGCCGTGGCTACTGACCTGTTTCGACGGCCAGCCGCCGGACGCGCTGATCTATCAAGCCGGGGCCGACCCGCTGCGTGACGACCCGTATTCACCGTTGGATTTAGGCCACAGCGACCTGCGGACGCGGGACGCGTTTGTGTTCGACTTCGCCCGCCGGCACGGTCTGCCCGTCGCATGGAACCTCGCCGGCGGGTACACGAAGGACGTGAGCCAAGTCGTCGACGCGCACGTCAACACCTTCCGCGCGTTTTTTGAAACCCGGGATTCCTCTCCGGAAGTTGCACCGGATTGACCCGCGGCAACCAGCGATTCGCGTAGCCGCAACCCAACGGGTTGCGCGTGCTTCACTCTTCCTCGAACCGCTCGATCTGCCAGTACTCGATCTCGAGCGGGGTGGCTCGACCGAAGATCGTAACGATGACGCGGACCTTGCCCTGATCGGGGAGCAGTTCGTCGACGGTGCCTTCCATCGACTCGAACGCGCCGTCGGTGATCTTGATGTGGTCGCCCTTCTGGTATTCCATCTTGACCTGGGGCTGCTCTTCGGCGGGCTTGGCGGCGTTGAGCATCTTCTCGATCTCGGGGATCGACATGGGCGACGGCCGGCCGGCGGTGCCGATGAAGTCGCCGACGCCGGACGTCTCCTTGATGAGGAAGAAGATGTCCTGCGGGATCCGCCCGTCGGGCTCGAGCTTCATCTCGACGAAGACGTAGCCGGGGTACAGCTTCGTCTCGACGACCTTCTGCTTGCCGGCCTTCATGGTCTTGGTCTTCTCGGTGGGCACGAGGATGCGCTGCACGAGGTGAGGCTTGTCGGGGAAGTTGCCGTCGAAGCCTTCGATCTTGACCTTGCGGAGCAGGGTCTTGCGGACGGAGTCCTCCTTGTTGGAAGCGACGCGGAGCACGAACCAGTTCATGCCCGGATAGACCATGGGCTCGTCTTCGGGCTCGGGCTCCGGGTTCAGATCGGGATCGACGGGCGGGAGGTCATCGGTCATGGCGGTTACCGAGGGGCTGGTTTCGTCAGACATGACGGGGCTCGCGGGTGGGGGCTTGTTGGGAAGCGACCCGCGCGGCAGCTTCGCAGCCGCGGGCTTGGGGGGGAGGCGGTCAGAGGCTTTCGGGGTCGGCAGTCTTCAGGATGCCGATGGCCTCAAAAATAGTTACAAAAAAGATGTCGAAGCCAAACAGGATGCCGGCCATGATCAGGCATCCGCCGATGACCACGACGGTGGAGCCGAAGATCTCTTTACGGCTGGGCCAATTGACCTTCTTCATCTCCTGCTCGGTCGCGATCATGAAGTCGGCGATGTTGGGCTTGTTGACGATCCAATAGAGCAGTGGCAGCGCAATAAAGGCGACGGCGATCAGCGCGCCGGCCTGCCAATAGATCGCGCGTTCGCCGGGGACGGTCGCGAGTTCGGACCACAGGAACGCGCCCAGCGACATGGCCAGGACGAAGAACCACCAGAACGAGAGCGTCCGGGTGTAGTAGCCTTGCTCGGGCTTGTAACGCAACAGGGCCATAGGGGTCGCCGGGAAAAGGGAGGGAAGCACGGGCGGAGGGACTCGAACCCACGACCTGCGGATTTGGAATCCGCTGCTCTAGCCAACTGAGCTACGCCCGTTCGGGGCCGTAGGACGGGTCGCTTAAGCGACCCGTCCGATCACTTGCGCTTGATCTTGTGCAGGGTGTGCTTGCGGAGACGGGGGCAGTATTTCTTCAGGCCCGACTTAAGCTTTTCGGGCATGCCGCCCTTGACGTTGACCGGCGTGCGATAGTTCAGGTCGTCGCACTCGGTGCACTGGAGCCAAACGTATTCGACGGCGTCTTTGGACTTGGCCATGGTCGGGCCTGCCTTTCGTTAAGCGGTTCGAGAAAAAGCGCGGGCCGGCCTCTCGGCCGACCCGCGATACGAAAGCTGGATTTACTTCACGACCTTGGTCACGACGCCGGCGCCGACGGTGCGGCCGCCTTCGCGGACGGCGAAGCGGACGCCTTCTTCCATGGCGACGGCCTTCTCACCCAGGTCGACGGTCATCTTGATATTGTCGCCGGGCATGCACATCTCGGCCCCGCCGTCCAGGGTGCAGGCACCCGTCACGTCCGTGGTGCGGAAGTAGAACTGCGGCTTGTAGCCGTTGAAGAACGGCGTGTGCCGGCCGCCTTCTTCCTTGGTCAAGACGTAGACCTCGGCCTCGAACTGGCTGTGAGGCGTGATGGTCTTGGGGGCCGCGATGACCTGGCCGCGCTGGACGTCCTTCTTCTCGATGCCGCGGAGCAGGACGCCGCAGTTGTCGCCGGCGATGGCGGTCTCGAGGGTCTTGTTGAACATCTCGACGCCGGTGATGGTCGTGTTCTGCGTCTCACGCAGGCCGACGATCTCGGCGGTGTCGCCGACCTTCACCTCGCCGCGCTCGATACGGCCGGTGGCGACGGTGCCGCGGCCCTTGATCGAGAAGACGTCTTCGACGGACATCAGGAACGGCTTGTCGGTCTCGCGTTGCGGCTCGGGGATCCAGGTGTCGATGGCGTCCATCAGGTCGCCGATGCACTTGCTGGCTTCGGGGTCCGAGGGGTTTTGCAGCGCGGGGAAGGCGGCACCGCGGACGATCGGGGTGTCCTCCTCGAAGTCGTACTTGGTGAGCAGCTCTTGGACTTCGAGCTCGACCAGCTCGAGCAGCTCGTCGTCATCGACCAGGTCGACCTTGTTAAGGAACACGACGATCTTGGGCACGTTCACCTGGCGGGCCAAAAGGACGTGCTCCTTGGTTTGCGGCATCGGGCCGTCGTCGGCGGCGACCACGAGGATCGCGCCGTCCATCTGGGCGGCGCCGGTGATCATGTTCTTGACGAAGTCGGCGTGGCCGGGGCAGTCGACGTGGGCGTAGTGACGGTTTTCGGTCTCGTACTCGACGTGGCTGGTCGCGATGGTCACGATCTTGGTCGCGTCGCGGCGGCCGTCCGAGGCCGAGGCCTTGGCGACGTCGTCGTAAGAGATGTGCTCGGCCAGGCCCTTGGCGCCCTGGACGGCGGTGATGGCCGCGGTGGTCGTGGTCTTGCCGTGGTCGATGTGACCGATGGTGCCGACGTTGACGTGCGGTTTGGTGCGTTCGAAGGTGCCCTTAGCCATGGTGGAGATTCTCCGGTTCGTGAAGGAGGTTTTCGATTCTTGACCGAGGGTGGGTGTTGGGGTCGCTACGCCGCGACCCGGCTGTTCCTCAATCCAAAATCCTCAATCCAAGATTCCGTGGGGAAGCAAAAACAAAGTCGCAAAGGCCGCTCGCGGGAGTCGAACCCGCGGCCTCCGAGTACCTCGGAGGCCATCGCCGATGGCGGAAAACGCGTTTCTTCTGCCACAAACCCCGCTTTTCGCGACATCCGGGCAATAGATAAGGCCGCTAGTCGCGGCCTAGTCGCGGAAGTGTAGGGCAAGCGCCACACGCCTGCAACCTACGCAACGGGGCGGCGGAAAGATCGACGGACGCGCGAAAACCTCGAAGAATCAGGTCTCAAGCCCCGCTCAGGTCGCCGCCGCTGGCCGCGAATTTCGCCGCCCCGATCGCCCCGGCCCACGGGCCCAGCGTCGCCGGCAGGATCGGCGTCGCGTCGGCCTGCCCCCAGGGCCGCCACTCCAACTTGGCCACCGCCGCTCGCAGCGGCCCAAAGAGCGTGTCGCCCGAGGCCGCAATCCCCCCGCCGACGATTACCGCCTCCGGCGACACCGCGTTGATCAACGTGTTGACCCCGCACGCCAGGGCGTACACCGTCCGCGCCCAATGCTTCTCGGCCTCGGCGTCGCCCGCGGCCGCCGCCTCAGCCAAGGCCCGCGTCGACGCAAAGCCCGTCCGTTGTTCCACCGTGTGGTTCCCGACCAGGTCTTCGAGGCTCCCGGGCGTGCCCACGATGTCCGGCGTGCCGTCGAGGTCCAGCGTGAGATGGCCGAAACACCCCGCCCGCCCGAACCGCCCCATCACCAACCGGCCGTCCAGGATCAGGGCCCCGCCCACGCCCGTGCCCAGCGTCAACATCGCCGCGCTCTGCCGCCCCGCCGCCGCGCCGATCCACGCCTCGGCGAACGTCGCCGCCTGCGCGTCATTGATCACCGGCACCCCGCCGCCGGCCCCGGATAGGTCGCCCAACGCCGCGGACCAATCCAATCCTTCGAGCATCTCCATCCGGCCTCGCATCCACGCGATCCAGCGGTTCCGCTCGTCCGCCAAGCCGGGCCCGGCCACGCCCACCTTCCCGCCACCCAGCGCCTCGACCATCCCGCGGGCCGTGGCGATCAACGCTTCGCCGGTATCGGGCGTCGCCTCGGTGAGTTGTTTCAACACCTCGCCCGTCTCCGGGTCGATCCGCACCGCCTTGATGGCCGTGCCGCCGATGTCCAAGCCCAGAGCCGCTCTCGACATGATCCGCTCCGCGTGGTTACCCAAAACCGAAACCCGACGCGATCCCTAAACACTCAATCGACCGACGCGATCGTGTCGGCCGACCACATCAGCCCGCCGCCGCCCAACACCGCCGGCCACGCCAAACGCACGCCGTCGGCCGCGAACGCCGCCGAGACCTCCGACGCTTCGCCCGCATCCTGCCCCACACCCGCCGCCACCCGCGTCACCAGCAGCAGCGACCCCGCGTCCACCGGTTCGCAACCCACCCTTACCCGCAGCGACGGCCGCGCTTGGTCGAACACCTCCGACAACTTGCCGGTCAGGCGCTCCGGCCCCGTCAACCGCGCCGCACCCGCCGCGTCCACCGACACCGTGAACGCCTGCCCCCGGGCCGAAAACGACCAGCCGCAGTCGTCCGGCTCCCACGCCGTGTCGTCCGCGTCGCAGTGAAACCAAAGGTCGGGCCGGTCACGCGTGGACAAGCCCTCGAGCCAATCGACGACCACCAGCCCGCCGTCCACGCCGCCCGCTCGGCTCAACACGATCAGCCGGCGATGCGTCACGGGGTCGAAGCTGTCCTGCACGCACGCCGCCGCCATGACGTGTTTGTCCTGGTACGAACCGGCGAGCGCGCCGTTTCCCTGCGACCCGAAGGCCCACGTGTTGACGTACGGCACCGGCTCTTTGCCGTTCACGGTCAGCGTGTTGTGCCACTTCGCCGACTTGAGGTCGCGCCGGTCCTCCGTCTCCGCGTACGTCAGCCGGCCGGGGTCGGGCAATGGCGTCGCGCCCAACGCCGACAGCTCGAAGCCCGCCGGGTCGCCGTGGGCGTGCGTGTTGAACGTCGGCAGGTGGCAGCCGAAGAACACGTGCCACGCGTCGGCTGCCCAGCCCGTCCGCAACGAAACCTGTTTGATGTTCGGGCCCGTCCAGAAGCACGGCGGCTCGGGCGGCTCCTGCGGATCGTCCAACGCCGCTCGCAACGCCGCCGGGTCTTCGAGCGGCACGTCGAACACGCCCTCCCGCAAGAGGCGTTCGCCTTCCGCCAAGCCGGCCAGCCGCCGCATCTGCCGGAACAGCGACGCGTCCCCGGTCGCCGCGAACGCCCACCGAGCCGCCGTCCACGTCGAGCCCGTCGCGTCCGAATCGCCCCACGGCACTGTCTTGCCGCTCGGCCGGGTCGCCTGGATCGAATACCCCGCCATGGCCCGCACCGCCGCGTCCAGCTTCCCCGCCGGCTCAACGCCGTAGAGCCGCAACACCGCCGACGCCTGCGCGAACAGCCGCAGCGACGTGTTGTGGTACATCGGGCAACCCTCGACGTGCGCCCCTTCCGGCGTCACCTGATCGTCCACCGCCCGGCACAACTCCGCCTGCGCGAGATCGACATACGCCGCCGCTTCCGCCGCCGCCGGCCACGCCAACGCGACGTACAACAGCCCCAGCATCTCCATCAGCATGTGGTTGTGCGACACCGGCCGGCTGTCCACCGGCGTGCACACGGCCAACACCCGCGCGTGCTGCTCGCACACCCGCAACGCCGACCCGTACAACGCGTCGTCCAACCGACCCGCCCGCCGCAGCACCAACACGCTCGGCACCCACGACTCGAACATCCGGATCCCCGTTTCCAACAACCGCCACGGCGTCGGCCCGCGATAATCGAAGCCGCCCAACTCCTCCCCCGGCGGCATCGGGCACGGGCAACGCTCGATCCAGTCCGCAAGCTCCGCCTCGACCCGCTCCACGTACGCCGCCCGCCCCGACAGCCGCCACGCCCGCAGCAGCGTGTTCCAATGGCTCATGCGGTTGAGCATGCCCATCGTTTCGGAATAGTCGAACGGGTCCAGCCGCCAGTCCGGCAGCCCGCTCGGACCGTTTACGTCGAACGGCTCGCCCCCGCTGCCCGGCAGCCGCAAAAGGCCCCGCACAGCCCGATCCGCCTCGGTCAGCAACGGGCCCACCGCCGCGTCGCCTACCGCCCGCGCCGCGGCGCACTGCGCCTCAAACAACGCGACCAACGGATGGGGCGTCGCCGCTTCGCTCACGACGCCGTGCTCCCTTCGCCAAACGCGAACGCCCGAGCCGGATTGTCGTGCAGCATCCGATGCGTCGCGGCTTCGCTCACGCCGTGCCGAGCGAGCACCTCCGGCAAGCCCGTGAGCAGCCACGCCGCGCCCGGCCCCCCGCCGTGCCCCCGCCAATAGCTCCGCCGCGCCAGGTCCATGCCCAACACGATCTGTCCCGGGAAGTCGGCCGTCAATTCGGCGATCAACTCCGCCGTCGGGCAGTCGCCCCGCTGGCGCAACGTGCGGAAGTGGTGGTCGTACTCCAAGTTCACGCCCATCCCCAGCAGCGCCCGGTGGTACGCCACGTCCGGCACCCGGTCGCAGTGGCTCAACGTCACCCGCGACGCGGCGGCCCCCTGCTCCAGCAGCAGCTCCACTTGCTCGACGCCCGCTTCGCCC
>JBCDDH010000078.1:0-16833 GCA_039180415.1 Planctomycetota bacterium
CAGCCTCGCTGGCGGAAGGTGTCCAGGACCAAGCGTTCAACCGGCAGATCGGTGGACACGTCGGCGAAGCCCACGCCGCGCCGTACGCACGATTGCCGGTTGAACGCTTGGTCCTGGACACCTTCCGCCAGCGAGGCTGGCTCAAGTGAGCTTCCTTTCGCCGATCGCCGCGCTGCTCGCCGCCGCCGTCACGGTGCCGTTGCTGGTTGGGCTCTACTTCTTGAAGCTGCGCCGCCGGCCGCGGGTTGTGGCGTCGACGCTGCTGTGGCGGAAAGCCGTGCAGGACCTGCAGGTCAACGCCCCGTTCCAACGGCTCCGCAACTCGCTGCTGCTATGGCTGCAACTGCTGCTGCTGGCGCTGCTGTTACTGGCGTTCGCCCGGCCCGCCGACGAAGCCGCCGCGGTCCGCGGCGACCGCGTCGCGATCCTGATCGACCGTTCCGCGTCGATGTCGGCCCGCGACGGGGATCCGCAAGGCGCTTCGCGTTTAGAGGCGGCCCGACGCGAAGCGTTGAACCTCATCGAAGGCCTCGGCCGCGACGCCTCGGCGATGGTCGTCTCGTTCGGCGACCGACCCGTCGTCCACCAGGGCTTCACCACCGACCGCTCCGCGCTGCGCCGGGCCGTCCGCGCGATCGAACCCCGGGACGTGCCCGGCGATCTGAACGCCGCGCTCGCGGTGCTCGCGCCGTTGATGAACGGCGGCGACCAAGGCGAACAAACACCCAGCGTCGTGGTGCTCAGCGACGGCCGGTTCGAAGGCACCCGCCCGATCGCGCTGCGTGGGGTCGAGGTGACGTACCTGCCGATGGGCTCGGCCGACACCACGAACGTCGGTTTCGTCGCGGCCGACGCGCGACGCAACGCGGACGACCCGGGCCGGGTTGAGGTGTTCGCCCGGCTGACCCACGTCGGCCCCGAAGCGCGCGACACCAACGTGCAGCTCTGGGTCGACGGTCGCCTCGAGGCGGCCCGCCGCCTGCGGCTGCCGGCGACCCGGGAAGACCGGCCGGGCGAAGGGATTGTCCGCTTCGAAGTCCGCCTGCCCGGCCTGGCTTCGCTCGAGCTGCGACACGACGCCGAAGATGCGTTAGTCGCCGACAACGACGCGCGGCTCGTCGTAACGCCTTCGCGGCGACGCCGGGTGCTGCTCGTGTCGCCAGGTGGGAACCCGTTCCCGGGCGAAGCGATGTTGGCGGGCGGCGTTGAGCGCCTCGACACGCTGACCCCCGACGCGTTCCTCGACCTAGCCGACGATGCCTTGGCCGGTTACGACCTGCTCGTGTTGGACCGCTGGACGCCGGCCGAACCGATCACGTCGATCGACACGTTGAGCTTCGCCGCGACGTCGGGCATCGACGGGTTCTCCTTCATCACCGAAAGCGACGCCGACGCTTCGCTTCAACGGGCTCTGACCTGGACCCCCGACGAGCCGGTGATGCGTCACGTCGCGTTGGACAACGTGCCGATCCGATCGCCGGGCCGACTGGTCCTGCCGGTGGGCGGTCGAGCGCTGGCAATGGGACTGAGCGGGCCGCTGATCGGGCAGGTCGATCTGGCGGAGTCGGGCACGTCGCACGTGGCGGTGGCGTTCGACGTACGGGAAAGCCGGTGGCCGCTGAGCTGGAGCTTCCAAGTATTTATGGTCAACGCGTTGGACGTGTTGGGCGGGGGCGCAGAGGGTGCCGCGTCGTGGCACTCGGCGGGCCGACCGATCTCGGTGCCGGTGGCCGACGCGTCGTCGGGGCCGGCGCGGTACGTCGGGCCCGGCGGTCCGATCGAAGCGCCGATCCGCGGCGGCCGAGCGACGCTACCCGGGCCGGGTCGGGTCGGTTGGCTCGAGGCGGCGCCGGCCACCGAGCCGGCGGTCGACCCCGGCGACGCCCGCTTGGCGGTGAACCTGCTTGACGCGACGGAGAGTGACCTGCGGCCCGTGTCGATCCTCCCGGTCGCGGGCAGCCTCGGCGGCGGCGTGACCGGCGTGGCGGCGTCCGAACAAGTCCGCCGCGAGTGGTGGCCGTGGGTGCTGGGGGCGGCGTTGGCTTTACTTTGCGTGGAGTGGTGGGTGTACGTCGGCCGCGTACGGGTGTGAAGGCAGCCGACGCGGTTAAGCTGCCCGCCTATGGCCCAAGCCCCCGCCAAATCCAAAAAAAACATGACCTACGCCGACGCCGGCGTGGACATCGACGCCGGCGACCGCGCCGTCGAACGCATCATGTCCCACCTTCGCCGCACGCACGGCCCGCGCGTCCTGGGCAAGGACGGCGCCTTCGCCGGCATGTTCCGGCTCGACTACAACGAGCGGCTCTTCCAACGCAACTACAAAGACCCCGTCCTCGTCGCCTGCACCGACGGCGTGGGCACCAAGGTCAAGCTCGCGATCCAGCTCGGCAAGCACGACACCATCGGCCAGGACTGCGTGGCCATGAACGTGAACGACATGATCGTCCAGGGCGCCGAGCCGCTGCTATTCCTCGACTACGTGGGGCTGCACAAGGTCGTCCCCGAAGACATGGAGCAGATCGTCAAGGGCGTTGCCGACGGCTGCGCGTTGGCCGGGTGCGCGCTCCTCGGCGGCGAGACCGCGGAGATGCCCGACGTCTACGCCAAGCACGACTACGACCTCGCGGGCTTCGCGGTCGGCGTCGTCGAACTCAAGAAGGTGATCGAGGGCCACGAACGCGTCGAGGCCGGCGACGTCATCCTCGGGCTCGCGTCGTCCGGCGTCCACTCCAACGGCTACTCGCTGGTCCGTGCGATCGTCAAGGAAGCCAAGCTCAAGCTCGACCGGGCCTACCCCGAGTTCGACGACGACCCGCATCACGCCGGCCGCACGCTCGGCGAGCTGCTGCTCGAACCCACCCGCATCTACGTCAAACCGATCGTCTCGCTGCTCCGCGGCTACAAACGCAAACGGCCGATCTCCGGCATGGCTCACGTCACCGGCGGCGGCCTGCCGGGGAACCTCAACCGCGCGCTGCCGAAAGACGTGGACGCAAAGATCGATCGCAAAAGCTGGACCGTGCCGCCGATCTTCCGGTTCCTGCAGCAACACGGCGGCGTCGCGGACGACGAGATGTTCCGGGTGTTCAACATGGGCATCGGTTACACGCTGATCGTCCGGCCGCACTTCGCCGAAGCCGTCACCGCCAAGCTCCGCAAATCCGGGCAGACGGTGCACGTGCTGGGCAAGGTCGTGCGCGGCACGGGTAAAGTCCGGCTGACTTCGTGAGGCCCCGCAAAAGCGCGTGAGTTCGGCAAGTTCTAGCTTCGATGGCTAAAGAACGCGGGCTTCGCCGGGAGGCCTGCCCGCGTGCGCGGCCCCACACGCCACCCGCGGCCACCGCGGGATCGGCTTCGGGTCCACCGTCCGATTTGTGCAAACGGCCGTGGCCGACAAGCCCGCGACCCGCCCCGCCGAACCCGCCGCATCCATCGTGCGTAACATCGATTCGATCCGGGCCGGACCCCGGACGCAGGAACCCGCGCGCCCCCCCCCGCCGCGCCGATCTCGCCTTCGATCTCAAGGAGCTGCCCATGCCTCTGGCTGAGTCTCGTTTCCGCTGGTACGGCCCGACCCTCGTCCTGTTGGTCACCGCCCTGGCCGTCTTGTTTGCCACGCCCGCGCTGATCCGCACGGTGAGCTGGTCGGGCACCGACGCCACCATCCGTACCATCCGCAACGACCTGGCCCAGAACCCCTCGCTCACGGACCTGTCCGACGCCTTCAAGCAGGTCGCCCGCGCCGTTGATCCCAGCGTGGTCCACATCGAGATCGAGTCGCGCCAACGGCAGGCCCGGCGCCGCGGCTCGGGCCAGGTCCCGCCCGGCTTCGGCGACATGTTCGAGCGGTTCTTCGGCGACGACCCACGCTTCCGCGAGCGCTTCGAAGAGCCGCGAGACCCGCGCGACGACGCCGACGACTTCTCCGAGTTCAACGACTTCCGCCCGGTCGCCAACGGCTCGGGCTGGGTGTATCGCCACGAAGGCTCGGAAGAGCACGCCGGCAACTACATCGTCACCAACGCCCACGTCGTCGAGGGCGTCGGTGGCGGCGACCGCATCAAGGTCACCTTCACCGACCAGCACCAGACCTACGCCAGCATCGTGGGGACCGACGAGTCCACCGACGTGGCCGTGCTCCGACTCGACGACGAAGACGCGAAGTACCTCCACCCCGCCGCGCTGGGCGACCGCCCGGTCGAGCAGGGCGAAATCGTCTTCGCCTTCGGCTCGCCGTTCGGCGCGCGGTATAGCTTCTCGATGAGCCAGGGCATCGTCTCCGCGGTCGGCCGACGCGTCGGGATCATCGGCGGCGGCAACGGCTACGAAAACTTCATCCAGACCGACGCGGCCATCAACCCCGGCAACTCCGGCGGCCCGCTGGTCAACACCCGCGCCCAGGTCGTCGGCATGAACACCGCCATCGCCTCGCGCACCGGAACCAACACCGGCATCGGCTTTGCCATCCCCGTCGACCTGGCCGCCTCGATCGCCGACCGCCTCATCACCGACGGCACCGTCCGCCGGGGTTTCCTTGGCGTCGAGATCGCCGAGCTCACCGAAGACACCGCGACGACCTTCGGGTACGGCTCGACCGACGGCGTGCTCATCCAGGACATCATGCCCGGCGGTGCGGCCGATGATTCCGAACTCCGCGCCGGCGACATCGTGGTCGCCGTCGACGGCCAACACATCTCGGGGCCGCGTGACCTGCGCTTCACCATCGCCGACTTGCCGCCCGGCCGGACCGTCACCCTCACCGTCTTCCGCGACGGCGACACCCAAGACGTCGGCGTTACCCTCGGTGAGCTGGGCGAAGCTGGCCGGTCACGCCGCCCCGCCACCCGCAACGACGACGCGCTCGGCGACGCCGATCTTCCGGGCGAAGAACGCCTGCTCAAATACGGCATCACCGGGGCCGAAACGTTCACCGACGCGTTGGCCCGCCGATTCCGCGCCGACGTCGAAGAGGGCGTGCTGGTCACCGAGATCCGGCGAGGCTCGGTCGCGATGAGCAGCCGTATGTTCGGCCCGAACCAGGGCACGTTCATGCTGATCACCCAAGTCGGCTCGATCGACGTGGGCTCCGTGTCCGAGCTGGTCGACGCCGTCAACGCCCAGCCGCAGAACGCCCCGATCCGTTTTACGGTTAAGGCCTGGGACCCAAGCGAACGCCGTTACCGCCAACGGTTCGTCGTGCTGTCCCTGAACTGATCTCCCGCGCCGCGTCCGAACCCCGACGGGCCCGCTTCTGTAAGAAGCGGGCCTTTTCGATGCGCAGGCGACTCGAATCAAGCGACGCCGGGCGCGTTCACGCCCGAGCGTAGCGGAGGCGATCCGGGCCGGAGATCGGGGGAGAGTTTGCCCAATCGGGCGGGAACGGGTATTGTACAAATGTATGAACAATATACCCACGTCGACCGCCGGCTCCGCCGCTCACCCCGCGCCCGCGGCGGTGTTTTTCCGGGGGCTTACCGCGGATCTGGAGGGTGATGGCCTGAACCGGCTCGTGCGTCGGGTCGGTGATTTGTCGGGGGCTTACGCCGACGAGGCAGCGTGGCGGGCGTTGGACGCGGAAACGATCGCCTATACCGCCGACCTGTATCTCCCGGTGGAAGAAGGCCGTCCGGGCGGCCTGTATTTTGGCAACACGCGGCTGGAGCCGGGTTTGGTCGGCGACGAATACGCGATGACCAAGGGGCATTTCCACGCCAAGCGCGACGCGGCCGAGTACTACTGGTGCGTCGCCGGGCAAGGGGCGTTGATCCTGATGGACGAAGACCGCCGGTGCCGGGCGGAGGCGATGTCGCCCGGGAGCCTGCATTACATCCCGGGACGAACGGCTCACCGCGTGGCCAATACGGGCGACGCGACGCTGGTACTCGGGGCGTGCTGGCCGAGCGACGCGGGGCACGACTACGAGACGATCGCGCGGGAGGGCTTCAGCGCCCGGCTGCGCCGCGTGGACGGCCGACCGACGCTGGTACCGGAGCCCACGGAATGACGCGTAACGCGACGATCGACCGCGCCGCCGCCGAGCCGTTGCACGCTCAAGTGGAGCGGGCGCTGCGCGACATGATCCGCGAGCCGGCGTTGGCTCGGGGGGGGCTTTTGCCGGACGAGTTGACGCTGGCGCGGCGGTTTTCGGTGAGCCGGGGAACGTTGCGGGAGGCGATCAAGCGGCTGGTGGCCGAGGGGTTGCTCGAGCGGCGGGCAGGGGTCGGGACGCGGGTCGTGCACGGCCAGGGGCGGGGACGGGTGGAGACGGCGCTATCGGCGTGGCCCAGTTTTTCGTCGGAAATGGCGGCGCAGGGCCGGCCGGTCGTTGAACACAAGGTGACCCGGCGGTGGGTGGCGGCGACGCGGCGGGCGGCCGAAGCGCTGGAGATCGAGCCCGGCCGGCGGCTGACCCGCATCGACCGGCTGCGCGGGATCGGTGCCGGCCCCGCGGTGTGGTTTTGCTCGTGGTTCACCCCGGCGCTAGGCCGCCTGGACGACCTCGCGACAGACCGACCGCTTTACCAAGAACTCGAGCGCTTGACCGGCTACCGCCCGGCCCGCTCCGAAGAGACGCTCTGGGCCAAGCCCGCCGGGGCCCGTATCGCCCGGGAGCTGGGCATCGACCCGAAAGCCGCGGTGCTGATGCGTGAGCGGCGGGTGCGCGACGCGTCCGGCCGGCCGCTGGAGTTCGCGATCAACGCCTATCGCTCCGATGTGTTCAAGTACCGCACCACGCTGGTGGAGGCCCCGCGATGAGTGTGCTCGCGGCGGACATCGGCGGGACCTCGATCAAGCTCGGTGTCGTCGAAGCCGGCCGGGTGTCGGCCCGCGGACGAATCGAAGTGGTGGACCGCGCAACGCTGCGCCCCCTGCTGCCGGCGCTCGTCCACGCATGGCGGGACCTGCTGGGGCGTCCCGTCGACCCCGAGCGCGACCGCGCCGCGGTGGCGTTCCCGGGGATCGTGGACGCGGCCGGCACCGAGGTTCTCTCGGTCAACGGCAAGTTCCTCGATGCGCCGGAGATCAACTGGTCGGCCTGGGCTCAAGACGCGTTGAGGCTTCCGGTCCTGCTCGAAAACGACGCGCGAGCCGCCTGCCTCGGCGAATGGCGCTGCGGAGCCGGGCGCGGATGCGACGACATGGCGATGATGACGCTGGGCACGGGGATCGGCACGTCGGCGATCGTGCAGGGCCGGCCGATCCGCGGCGGGCACGGGCAGGCCGGCGTACTTGGCGGACACCTCACGATCGACCTACACGGCGGGCCGTGCAGCTGCGGCAATGTCGGGTGCGCCGAAGCGGTGGCCTCGACCGATCGCCTGCGCGAACACCTGGCCGAGGCTCAGCGCGACACCGACACGAAGCCTTCGTCGCTCGATCCCGAGACGGCGAGCTACCTCGAGGTCGTCCGCGCGGCGCAGGCCGGGGACGGCGCGGCCGCGCACGTGATGCGACAGAGCGTCCGCGCCTGGGGCATCACCGCGGTCAACCTGATCCACGCCTATGACGCGTCCCGGCTGGTGATCGGCGGGGGCGTCGCGCGGGCGGGCTCGGCCGTGATCGACGGTATCCGCGACCACGTCCACCGCCACGCCTGGACGCCATGGGGCACCGTGGACGTCCGGCCCGGCGAGCTCGGCGACGACGCGGCGCTGCTCGGACTGCCGTTCATCCAAGAACCACCACCACCGGAAACCGCCACGCCATGACCACCGATTTCGATAGCCAAGTACTCGGGCCGGGTTTCCGTGCCAACTACGACAAGCGCCCCGCCGTTGGGGTGACGGGCAGCAGCAAGGACGACGTGACCGTCGGCGACGCCATTGCCTCGAAGCTCGCCGAAGCGTTGCAAGGCGGGAAGGTGCTGACGATCGATTGCTACGTGGGCATGGACGTCGACGCGGTCGCCGCACAGGTTTTAAGGCGGCCCGAACTCGCGGGCTTCGAGGTGATCGAGACCGCGGCGTTGTTCAAGCCGGCCGCGGAGATCGACGCGATGCTCGAACCCTGGCTGGGTGGCGACGACCGGGTCTTCGGCGTGCTCTGCCCGCTGCCGATGGAGGCGTTCTTCTCCCCCGAACGGCTCGCCGAGGCGCGGCGTGTCGCGCAGAGCACACGCGACGCAGGCCGGCGCGCCGTGGTGTTGGGGGTCGGCGCGACGTTGGTCGATCCCGGCGACGTGTTGGTCTACGCCGACCTGCCGCGTTGGGAAGCCCAGCTCCGGCAGCGTCGCGACGAAGTGAGCAACCTCGGCGTCGACAACGCGTCGCTCAAGGCGTCGTTGCAGTACAAGCGGTCGTACTTCATCGACTGGCGGGTGTGCGATCGTCACAAGAAGCCGCTACTTGCGCGGGCCGACTTCTTCCTGGACACCACCGACGCGGCGGCGCCGATGAAGCTGGCCGCGGGCCCGGCGGTCCGCGCGGGCTTGGCGGAGACCACGCGTCGGCCGTTCCGGGTCGTGCCGTTCTTCGACCCCGGGCCGTGGGGCGGCCAATGGATGCGCGAGGTCTGCGGGCTCGAAGGCTACAACACGCCCGAGCCGCCGAACTACGCCTGGTGCTTCGACTGCGTACCGGAAGAAAACTCGCTGCTGCTGGAAATCGGCGGCGAGACGATCGAGCTGCCCAGCGTCGACGCGCTGTTCCTCCACCCGCGCGAGCTGCTCGGCGACCCGGTCCACGCCCGGTTCGGCGACGAGTTCCCCATCCGCTTCGACTTCCTCGACACGATGGACGGCGGCAACCTCAGCTTCCAGGTCCACCCACTGACCGAGTACATCCAGCAACACTTCGGGATGGCCTACACGCAGGACGAGAGCTACTACCTGCTCGACGCTTCGGCCGACGGCACGTGCTACCTGGGCCTCAAGCCCGGCGTGGAGTCGGACGCGTTCCGCGAAGCCCTCGAGACGGCCCAGGCCGGCGGCGCGCCGTTCGACGCCGACGCGTTCGCCAATTGCTTCCCGGCCAAAAAGCACGACCACTTCCTGATCCCCGCCGGGACGGTGCATTGCTCGGGCCGGAACACGATGGTGCTGGAGATCAGCGCGACGCCTTACATCTTCACGTTCAAGCTCTGGGACTGGGGCCGGCTGGGCCTGGACGGCAAGCCGCGTCCGATCAATATCGCCCGGGGCATGGACAACATCGACTGGTCCCGAGACACCGCGTCCTGCGAGCGTGAACTGATCAACGCCGTCGAGCCGGTAGCCGAAGACGACGGGTGGCGGGAGGAACGCACGGGCCTGCACCGCCGGGAGTTCATCGAGACGCGTCGGCACTGGTTCACCCAGGCCGTGCCCCACGACACGGGCGGCGTGGAGCGGGGCGGGGTGCAGGTGTTGAACCTGGTCGAGGGGCGAGCCGCACTGGTCGAGTCGCCGAGCGGCGCCTTCGCACCGTTCGAAGTGCACTTCGCCGAGACGTGGATCGTGCCCGCCGCGGTGGGGCCCTATACGGTCCGCCCCTTGCCCGACGCCGACGACCCTGACGCCACCGAACACGCCACCCTCCGCGCTTCGGTCCGCACCGGGCTGTGACCGCGCATCGAAAGACGGCCAAACCGACGCCGAGGCACCGCATGCTTCGCTCCATCCCACCGACCGCCCACACAACGCGGGGCCTGCTCCGGCTCCCAAGTCGCCGACCTGACGTACGCGACACGGAGCCGCGGTCGTGAGCCCCCCGCCCCCCTTCCCCGTCAAGACCGGCCTGGACCTACGGGCCATCGATCACCCGTTGGGCTTCGCGGTCGGGCCCGGGCTGTTCGCGCCCAAAGCCGAGGTGCGTCGGCTGGAAGACGTCCGCCCGAGCCTGCGGGACCCGGCGTGTACCGGACCCGACGAGCTTTACGCGATCATGATGGACGTCGGTCACGCCGAGGACCGCGACGACCTCAACGCCCGCCACCTGCTCTTCGGCGTGGTGACCTACGCCGCCGGCCGACTCGGCGACGAACCCGTGCGCTCGCAGGGCCACATCCACATCCCCAGCCCCCGAAACGGCTGGAGCACGCCCGAGGTCTACGAAGTCTGGCGCGGCCGCGCGGTGATCCTCATGCAGCAACGCTGCGTGCCCGACGACCCGGACCCGGGGCGCTGCTTCGCCGTCGAGGCCGGCCCGGGCGAGGTCATCATCGTGCCCCCCGGCTGGGCCCACGCCACCGTCAGCGCCGACCCCGCCACGCCGCTGACCTTCGGCGCGTGGTGCGACCGGGCTTACGGCTTCGACTACGCCGGCGTCCGCGCCCACTACGGCCTGGCCTTCTTCCCCGTCGTCACCGACAGCCTCACCCTCCGTTGGGAACGCAACCCCACCTACGCCCCCGATACCACCCTCACCCTGACCGGTCCGCGCCGCTACGACGAGTTCGGCCTCGAGCACGGCGTACCGATCTACCGCCAATACCAGCACCACCGCGACCGGTTCAACTTCGTCCCCGATCCGCAGCGCGCCGCCCTACTTTGGGAGGGATTCACTCCGTAAGGCAGATGGTCTTCACCGGCGTCCCCGCCTCCGCTTGCCGCAGAGCAAACGCCATCTGCTCGTCCGTAAATCTCGTCTTCTTCATCGATCGGTCCCCAGACGGAAACCGGAGTCTCGCCCCAAAACTCGCGACACGCTTGGACTCAGATTCGGGTTTAAGCGCACGTGGCGATGTACTTCGAGGCGGTGGTGCACAAGAAAGGCGAGCCGCCACCACCACCGGGAAAAACCACCACGCAGGGGGCGACGGCCACGTTGAGAGTGAAGGGCGCGAAATCATCGAGGGCCGCACTGACGACAACGGCGTGCCCTTCTTCTTCTTCAACGACCGCGACGAGTACGAAGCAATAGTGGCGCAAGCGACGCAGCTATGGCGACCGTAGCTGGCTCAGGTATTTGGGGCGTCACCCTGAAACGTGTTTCACCTTGAATGGTGATGTCCACGATGAAATCCAAGAACTCGCCCGGATTTGTATCCGTGATGATCCCCCCGACATGCCCCTCGAAGCCCGACTCGAAATCGCCCCCAAAGAGAAGTATGGGGTCTGAGTTGAAGAAACCGTTGTCATTCACTTCTAAGGCAACACCCGTCCACAAATCGCCGGTGGCGTTCCACATGGAAAACACGAGCGAGGCGGCCTGCGTTCCGTCCATTGCCGGCACCAAATCAATGATCGTGGTGGCCCGCGAATTGGTCGTGAGACCGATGAAGGCCGGGGCGTTGCCCAGGTCCACGGTGAATGGCGTGCTACCCCCGGTCACTACGACATCGGTGAATTGCTGTGCCTGTGCCAGGGTGGAACACGCGATTAGCACGACGGCGGATGCAACCAGCTTCATTTCTCATTTCTCTTTATTGAGGGCGTCACAGGTTCGTTTAGGTTACCGAGGCAACATCAATTTTGAAAAGACTTCCCATGGCAAACGTAAGCGCAACCTTCTCTGGACCCGGTGCCGCTAGTAGCACCCTGAGTGACGAGGGCAACGGCGCGTACGCGGGGACGCACCAGACTTCACTGCGTGAGTTGAAGCAACCCCGGGACCGGCTACGAGCTTCGCGTCTTTAATCCTGGCGGCAATTCTCCGGCCTATCCCAGGATGTTCAACATTCCCAAGAGCGATCCCAACCCGGGCCAGACAGTTGGTCGCTATAAATCCACGGGCGGCACCATCACCGCAACCGTGTCTTAGGCCGCGCAACCGGCCCGCCTTACGCCCATCCTGCGCACCGCCCTACTACTCGCCCTCGCGTGCTCAGCGATCGCCGACGACGACCTCACTCCCTTCACCGCCGAGGTCGTGGGCGTCACCGACGGCGCCACGGTGACGGTGCTGCACGACCGGGCCGAGGTCCGCATGCGGCTGCTCGGCATCGACCGCTTCAAGCGCGTGCTGGCCACATTGAAGATCGAGGGCCGGTCGATCAACCACGCGATGGTGCGCGCGGGGATGGCGTGGCACTACACGCAGTTCAGCGACAACGCGGAGTTGGCCGCGGCGGAACAAGAGGCCAGGGAAGCGCGGCGAGGGTTGCGGCGCGATGCTGATCCCGTCCCGCCGTGAGAGTGGCGGAAGCGTCGGAGACAGGCGATAACCGCTTCTGCCGCGCCAAGCGGTTCACGCAAACATAATCAGCCGAGATCTGGTTGCGTTGCCGGTTTAAGCCCGGGAAGCTCGTCTGCGTAAAAGCAGGGGCGCGAACACCCCACCAAACAACGCTGTCGTGGGCTCGGGCAGCGGGGCCAGCCCACCGCCGGTGCCAAAACCACGATTGTTGTTCAGGATGTCGAAGTCGCTGAAGGTGACCAAGCCGTCCCCGTCGAGGTCTCCATCCGCCCACTCGCCGGGCTGGAAAAGGTGAGACTCTAGTATCCATTGGTCAGTCAGGTCCACGTCGCCGTCGAGGTCGAGGTCGCCGTACACCGTGCCCAGCACGCCCTGGATCAGCGCATCAATGTCCGCGGCGTCGATGAACGAGTCGAAGTTGATGTCGAAGACTTGGTCGAGCGATCCGGCATCGACGGCATCAAACAACGCATCGATATCGTCGGCATCGATGGTGTCGTTGAGCGTGGTGTCGCCGTTGAAGACCGCGCGTAGATCGGCAAGGTAAACCGTGGAGTCCAGGGCTTCGTCGCCCACGTCGGCGATCAAGAAGTTGAGGTCGGCCACGAAACCCAGCCCGTTGCTGGCTGGCGTGACCAGAGGCCCTCCGACGCGGAACAAATTGCTCCCCGCAGCGTCGTTGGTCTGCAAGACCCCGTCGAGCTCGGTCTCGGGGGTAGCGATAATGTCGAATTCAAAAGTCTCGCCCGACGAGATAAGCGTCGTGACGTCGTTGCCCGCGAAGTCGAACCCGGTGACCGCCTCATCGTATTCTTGCGCTCCGATGGTGCTGCCTTGGATCACCGCACGGTTGACCCCGTCCACAAAGAAGCCAAAGCTGTCCGTGAATTCCCCGAGGAACTCTGGGGCCTCTTCAGTCGCGAACGCGAAGCTGATGAGCAGCTTGTCACGCCCCTGTGTGGTTGCCACGAGGAGGTCCGCGCGGGTCACGTCGAACACATCGATACCTGGGCCCAATAGATCGTCGAGGAGCTGCTGGTTCAGCGGGTCGGTGGTGCCTGCTTCAAAAAAACTCCCCGAGGTGAACTGGTCTTCGTTGTCCGGGCCGCTCCCGTGGGTCGAGACGTCTCCGGTGCTGAGGGCTATCCCCGTCGCTGGCAGGTCGTACGTACCCGCGGCGTTTTCGTAGACGGCGAACGAGCGGTCGATGACCGGCGGGGAGACCAACGTTCCGATCTGCCCATCGACGACCAGAGGTCCGGTACCCAAGCCTGCGCCCTGCAGCAAGAGTGACTCGGCCGCCACAATGGGATCGAAACTGGGCAGAGCCACCCCCGCGACCCGCCCGTTGGGGGCGAAGAAATCCAGCGACGAAGCCGTGGTTGCGGTTAGTGTTGCGAAGGCGGTTGAACAGCCAACCCAATACGACAGCGTTAACGACTGATGTTTCATCAATTCGTTCCTTGATCGGGAGATGTAAGCCGCTGGATCACGCCCCGAACGCGTGCTCGAGCCTCACGCCGACGCTTAGGCGCTAAGTCGTGTCGCCATTTGCCTGCCTCCGAAACGACCCAGAACCCGCCTAAACCGGCGCTGTGAAACCACAAGCCGACACTCTTGAATGTATCGATGTGAAACTGGGTAGACAAGTGAATAACCGGTGAATCCGAAATAAATCAAAGAAAGCGATCGTTAGCGGGAGCAGTGCAGCGCAACGCGTAGCGCTTAAGCTTTGAGCCAATCAGTGCTTAACCCGATCGAAGATCGGGGTTGATGTGGGTTGCCTGGGCGAAGCACCGTGTGGTCCGTGTGGCCACACGCACGCAAGGCCGAGGCCTAGGTACTAGGTCGTCTGCACCACCTCGGCGAAGCGTGAGAGGCTGTAGCCTCGGCGTCATTGGTCAAACGCGGGTGGGGTTAGGGGGCCTCGCTTGGCAAGCGCATGGCCTTGAGCCGGTTACCGTCCGGGTCAGACACCTCGAAAAAAGTACTCCCGTCATCACCACGATGAATCATGTTTTCGACGAGCAATCCTTGTTCTTTAAGCCGCTGAGCTAGTGGGTCAAAGCTGGCCGGAAAGAGCCCGAGATGAAAGTCAAGGCTCCCGCCGATCGGCCCCTCCCCGCCACCCATTCCGGGCTTGTAAAGCCCCAGCGGCACAGCGCCCGCTTGAAGCTGCGCCCAACCGTATTCGGCCGCGACAAACCGCTCCTCAAAGCCAAGCGCGTCTCGGTAAAAAGCCGCGGCTCGATCAACGTCACTTACGGGGATTTTCAGCAGGACAAGTTGATAATCAGATTCGCTCATGTTTGATGGTCTGTCCTGAACTGCGGTACAGCCGGCGAAGCTGATCACAATGCACACACGTGACGATCTCAAACCGCTCGTAACGTGTCTCGCTCGGCAGCCAACCGCCCGCGAGAACAGGCGTTCAACCAACCACCGGATTATCCATCGCGGACGTTACCGGTCAAATGCGGCCAGAGGTTTAGAACGCTCTACTGAGCGGGTTCCACTTCATCGGGACTACCAATTTCAACCAGATTCCAGCCGCCTTCCCACTCTTCTTGGCTTGAACTCCAGACAAAGAGCCGACCCGTCTGTGTATCTAGCATCGGGATCACGGTGAGGTTTTGGGTATCGGGATCCGTAAATGCCTCACCTAGCTGGTAGCGCGCGGAGGCCGCGTCGCCCGCAACAGACACTCCAAGCAGCAACACGACCAGTCCGATGAATACTTTCACGGATGTACTGCAAAATGAATCGCCCAGTTGCCGGCCGCCCATCGAAGAAAGGCTCCCAACCGGTCTCCAGATTATCTGTCGCGGGAGTCGCCGATCAACCTGGAGTCAGCGCTTGGCCCCCTTGGTTTGGGCAAGGTTGATGCCCAAGCCAAGTTTCTCTCTCGGGCCACGTCTCGATGATGACCAGCCGTGCTGAAGGCAATGCGGCCGAGGTTCACAACAAGAAACCGGACGACCCGCGGATGGTGGCGTTTCTGACGGAGCCCAAAGACGCCGATCGGTGTTTGAGTCGGGACGCGGGGCCGGACGACGTGCTGGACCTGCTCAAGCCGCCTCCGGAGGGGTAGTTGGCGGGAACGCAGATTAGTCGGCCTCAAGCGATGGGGTAACGACCACCTTTCGCGGACAGCAGGACTGAAGCAGAACGACGCACCGGGTCGAATCGGTCATCATGGGATTTGCCCGGCACACCATTCGGTCCCGCTAATTCTACTTGCGTCCTGCACTTTCAAGTAGCCGGTTCCCCTTGAGGTATTGATCCATCGAGGTCGCCGAAATTGACCCAACAATGTCGTCCGCGCCTCCAACCAAGACGGCATCACTCGCCCGGTCCGCATTTTCGTCAGATGTTCCTAAAAGCCTGTGGCCTACATCTGCGATCAGCGCTTTCGAGTCCGCGTCCGACATTTCAAGAATGTCGAAGTGCGTCATCATGTTTGTCAGGCCCGTTACCGGGTCGGGATGCCTGTAACCAACAATAAATTCGAGAATGTGCGGGATTGTCACTTCCTGCGCTGCTAACAAAGCTTCTTGCAATGGTTCGCGATCGTTCCAGGCCCAACTACCAAGAGTCAACCCTCCGACCACATCCATGATCGCAATCCTGTCGCCGAGTCGAACGGCTTCACAGTAAAGCAAGATTGCCTTCTCGCGATCGGCAGGAATATGCTCGTGCCCGTGCCAGTAGATTTTCGCCAGATTAGTAATCGCACGCCCCGATCCCCCACTTCGTGCTTGTTCGTATAAATCGACCGCACCCTCCATGTCTTGGGGGGTTCCGCGCCCGACCTCCTTCATGTAACCAAGGCCAAGTAACGCTGCGGTACTGCCTTCAGCGATAGCGGATTCGTAGTAATCCACCGCGGCTTCGTCGCCTCCGGGCTCGCCTACCCCCCTTGCCGCAAGCCAGCCCAGCCTCCGGGTGGCAGGAACATAGCCCGCATCGGATGCCTTCTTGGTGATCTCCAGGGCCAGTTTGATCACCTCATCACCCCCCCCTTCCTTGGTTCTAATCAAGTCAGCGTATGTCAAAGTCGCGGGAACGAAACCCGCTTCGGAGGCTTTCTTACAAAGGCGATGCGCTCTTGACCAATCCTCTTTCACCCCGACGCCGTATCGGGACGCCCACGCAGACAGCCACATCGCCTCGGGGATTCCGGCTTCAGCAAGTTCTCCCCACATTGCGATCCTCTCGGGACCGTGTGACGCTAAGAAGTACTCCCGGTTGTTGTTCCGATCTTCAACGGCAAGTGCTGAAGCGACTTCTGTTTCTAAGGTCGCAGGAAGCTTCGAGACGAGGAGTGTGGGGGTGGGCTCGCGCGACATATCGGCTTGGGTATCGCCGCATCCGGTGATCGCAGTTAGCGAGACAAGAACGATTGCGTAGCATACTTTGCTCATGGTCAACCTCCGAAGATCGGGCGGATTACTGCACAATTTCTATGGCTTTCAAAGATACTCGGCCGCCTCGGCGCATCGCGCCAGCGCTGACAAGCTCAACTTGGAGCCAGGCGAATGACAACTCAGACGGCCGTCAAGAGAAAACTTGCGCCCCCTTAACCGATACCAATCAACAAACCAGCTTTGACGGATGCTCACTCGCCCTACCGACTCCCGCGACCGACGCCTCTGCGTGGTTAGCTGCATCGCCGCGGGCTTGCCGAGCTCGGCCGAGGGCTTCGAAGACAACAGACTGAACGTCCACGATTACGTGGCACAGAACCCGGCCGTGTCGGACCTGGCTCCTTCGAAGC
>JBCDDH010000079.1:0-16030 GCA_039180415.1 Planctomycetota bacterium
ATCTGGTTCGGCGACATCCTGGTGACCTACGCGCTGTGCGGCATGCTGCTGTACCCGCTGCGAAGGCTCCGGGCGGGTTGGCTGTTGGCGATGGGCGTCGCGGCATTGATGTTCGGCGTGCTGCTCATGGCGTTCTGTGGGTTTGCGATGACAAAGATGTCCGCCGAGGAACTCGCAGAACTGAACGAATTGATGAACCCGTCCGCGGGCATGATCGCGGACGAGATCGAGGCCTACCGCGGCGGGTTCGTGGCGCAGCTGTGGTTCCGGGCGCCGGTCGTGTTCGAGATACAGACGTTCCTGTTCCTGATCTGGGGCCTGTGGCGGGCGGGCGGCGTGATGCTGCTGGGCATGGCTCTGATGAAGTGGGGCGTCCTGAGCGGACAAGCGCCGGGCAAGGCGTACGGCACGCTACTCACGCTGGGCGTGGTGCTCGGGCTGCCGCTGATCGTCTGGGGCATGTTCGCGTTCCCCGCCGACGCGCGCGACTCAATGGAGAGCTTCTTCTTCGGCGGGCTATGGAACTATGTCGGCAGCCTGTTCCTCGCCGGCGGATATGTCGCACTCGTTGTGATGCTCTGCCGCAACGCGGGCGCGTGGGCCAAGCCGGTTGCGGCGCTGGGGCGGATGTCGCTGACGAACTACCTGCTGCAAAGCGTGATCTGCACGCTGCTGTTCTACGGCACGATCAACCCGTACCCGCTGTTCGGCTGGCTCGGCTACGCGACGCAGCTGCTGGTGGTCCTGGGCGTGTGGGCGTTGCAGCTGGCGTGGTCGCCGTGGTGGCTGAGGCGTTTCCGCATGGGCCCGATGGAGTGGCTGTGGCGATGGGTGGGCTACGGCAAGCGGCCGGGGCTTCGTCTCGTTTCGTAGCGCATCGACGCCTTACTCGTCGGCCGACTCCAGGCCTGTGGCCTGTCTGGCCCGCCCCTCCAACACTCCGAGGATGTTCACCACGAATCGTTCCGAGTAGCCGGCCAGAAAGCACCAGACGGTCAGCTTGGCGTAGTCAGAAAAGTCTTCACTCGCCGATTGAAACAGCCGCTGCAAACCAACGGCGGACGGATCAAGCAGGTGGGTGAACTCCGGGAACAGCGGCCCTCGGATCAACCCGGAAATGAACAAGACGTACACCAGCATCGCAAGAATGCCGCCCACCAAAGGCGACAGCAACACGTAACACCAAGACTTGGTCAGCAACGCGAGATCGAGAGCTTCGAGCGATTTCAGACGCCGTTGGATCCCAATGAAGCCGCCCAACGCGCCGGCGAAGAATGTCGCCAGCGCGACAGGGATCGGCCAATCGAGCAGCAGGCAGACGGAAACTGAGACAACCAAGATCAAGAACGTCGTGGCGATGGCACCGAGCAGACGCCGAGTCGCGTGGATCAATTGGTCTTGACGCTCGTCCATACGGATGCACCCGAGTTACGAGAACACTGCCGAGGGATCAGGGCTCAGAGGGTTCGATTCGGTCCTGCGAGGCGCTTTCCTCCGACGTGTTGCCCGAGCCCTCGCCCTTGACCTTGCCCAACACCTCGGGCAGATCGATCCCGGCTTGCTGTGCCAGCTCGTGCATCGGTGGCAATGCACCGATCAGGCCGTTGAGGAACTGGCCCGTCGAGCCGGTGGTCTGGCCGTCCTTCGCGCCCGAGTCCCACACGGTGATCTTGTCGATCTTGAGGTTCTGGATCGCCTTGACCTGCTCGGCCACGAGTTCGGGCAGCTTCTCGACGATCAGCAGGCTGGGCGCGAGGTCCGGGCGATTGCCGCAGGCGTTCATCAAGCGCTCGTAGCCCTCGGCCTTCGCGTCGAGCACCTTCTGGATGCCCTCGGCCTCGGCCATGTACTTCGCCAGCACGGCGTCGGCCTCGCCCTTGGCCACGCGACGCAGCCGCTCGGCCTCGGCTTCGGCGGTGATCTCGACCTGTTGCCGCTCGATCATCTCCTTGGCGATGACCTCCTTCTCCATGCGGGCCAGCTCTTCTTCTTTTTCGGCGAGCAACACCTGGCGGCTGGCGTTGGCGAGCGCGACGTCACCGCGCTGCCGGGCCTCGGCCTGGCGTTCGGCCAGCGTGGCCTGCGACGCAACGATCTGGGCCTTGGACGTGTTTTCGCCGTCCACCGCCTGGGCTTCCAACTCCGCGACCCGCATGCGTTCCTGGGCCTCGGCTTCCTTCTCGCCCTGCGACGCGAGGGCCTGCTGGCTCGCCAACGCGATGTCCTGCTCCCGCTTGGCTTCCGCTTCGCCGGTCACACCCTCCGCCTCGAGCGCCGCGACGCGGATCCGCTGGTCGCGCTCGGCCTGCTTCTGACCCATCGTCGACTGCGCGACCTGCTCCGACACGGACACCTCGCGCTCGCGGTCCGCCGCGGCCGTGCCGATCGCGCCTTCGCGGTCCGCTTGAGCCGTGTCGATCTTCGCCTGGTTGATCGCCTCGGCGGCGGCCTTCTTGCCGAGTGCTTCGATGTAACCGGATTCGTCCGTGATGTCGCGGACGTTCACGTTGATCATGTAGAGCCCGATTTTGTTGAGCTCGAAGTTGACGTTCTTGTTCACCAGATCAAGGAAGCGTTCGCGGTCGGTGTTGATCTCCTCGATGGTCAGGGTCGCAATGACCAGACGCATCTGGCCGAGGATGATGTCGCGGGCCTGGAGCGCGATCTCCTGTTCGCGTAAACCGAGCAGGCGTTCCGCGGCGTTCTGCATGATCTCCGGGGCCGTGCTGATCGCGACGGTGAACGTCGAGGGCACGGCCACACGGATGTTCTTCTTCGAGAGCGCCGAGGTCAGCTCGATGTCGATGGTCATCGGCTCGAGCGAGAGGTAGGCGAAGTCCTGAAAGACCGGCAGGATGAATGCGGCTCCGCCGTGATAGCACTTGGCGGTTTTCGCGCCGCCGGACTTGCCGTAGACCACGAGGATGCGGTTCGGGGGGCAGCGCCGGTAGCGCCGCACGAAGAAGATCGCGAAACCCACCGCGATCGCGAACACGAGCGCGACAAGAATAAGGAAGCCCAAGCCATCGAATAACGGCTGGGCGAGCATGGGCGGCGGTGCGAGCGGCATGGCGATTCCCTCGTTGAAACGGCGTGAAATAAGACCGATCGGATCGTACTGATTCGCCAACCGCGGCGTTGACAAACAAACACCGGAAGTTCGCAGCTGCGAGGACATTGGGAGCGCCGATTGAGGGAAAACCGTTGGGGGAAAACGGATATTGCTCCCCCATCGCCGCGCGATAGGTTGGGGTCGTGTTTCGAGCGGGCGCCGCGCGGCGTCGCTAGGTCAAGGGCTCGGTCCGCCTTCACGAGCGGATCGCAGTGGGCGCCGCCGCGTGGCGTGCCGCCGTCTGAGTGCGATTTTTCATCTTGGGAGGTATGAGTGATGCGAGAGACCCGTACGGCGATGGTTGTGGCGTTGGGCGGTCTGATCGTGGGCGGCGGGGCGACACCCGCGGCGGGCACGATCGCGTATACGCCGGTAGGCCCGTTCACCGATGGAGCGCCGGGCTTCGGGCCGGGGCTGATCGCCCCGAAGGATGTGTACGGCAAGGAATACAGCCACGACCGCGACCATGAGATCACGGCCGTGGGCGTCGCGCCCGACCCGCATCAGGTCGTCGCGTGGGACGGCATCGGCGGGGTGACCAACGGGCAGGACTACTCGCTGGCCTTACCGACGCCGTTCGTGGAGTTGGACGTCGATGCGCTGGCGAACCGCGGCGATTTCGCGTTCAAAGAGTTGGTCGATGAAGAGCGAGCCCACCTGCTGTTCTCGTTGGACCGCGAGGTAACGGGCTTCTCGCTGGCTTCGAGTTTCCCCGTTTCGGTACCGCTGGGCACGCCGCCCGGCGTGATGCTCAAGAACGGCAACGTCGTCGGCGGTTCGGGCGAAATCAGCTACGAACTCGGCCTGTTCGGCGGCGCCAACGCGCCCGAGACGCAGGGTCTGTGGGCCGACCAGGCGATGATCAACGGCATGCCGCTGCCCGAGGACATCGACGGCTTGGAGGTCTGGGGCCCCGAGCCCGCGACCACCGCGGACGCGGACAAGTTCTCGCTGCGGATCGACGGGCTCGCCTCGCCGCCGACCGGCGGGGTGCCGACGTCGGTGTTCAACGTGGACGGCTCGACGTACATCGACCTGCCCACGATCGTCAGCGCGGTGACGTCGCTGCTGGGCCCATTACCGAGCCAGCTTCCGGCGCAGGAAGTCATCAACCTCGACGCGCTGATGGTGCAGGACGTCGCCGGCGACGACCTGGACTTCGGCCGCGACCCCGGCGGCGCGCTCGACCGCATCCTGTTCAGCATCGACCAGGTCCCCGACCCGTCGGACCCGGACAAGTACTACGCCACCGGCTCGGAGCTGTTCTTGCTCGACGCGGCGGGCACGGCTTCGTTCCTCGTCCACGGCGGACACACCTGGGACCACGCCTACGCGCTGGCGACATTCACCCGCGGGCTGCCGAACCAGGTCGACGAGTACTGGGCCTACGACATCGACGCGATCGAAGCCGTCGGCGAGTTCGCCGTGCCCGAGCCGGGCGTGGCCGCGCTGCTGCTCGCGGGCGGCGGGCTCATCTTCCGCCGCCGCTCGGCCACGGCCGGGTGACGATCGCCACCACGCGGCGCCCCAGCCGCAAACCAAACCCCGTGAGCGTCGCGACGGGGAGCGCGGCGCTCACGGTTTTTTCGGAACTCCGCAACGCCCGCAACGCCGCGTCCGGATCGACCGCCCGGCCGCGCGTCTTCACCGCTGACACCGTCGCGCCGTGCTCCGTCAACCAACGGCGCACTTTCGCCAACCGCCACGGCATCTCCGCCAACACCTCGTACGCCCGGTACAACCCAAGGACCGCGTCTCCGGGTAACGCATCGCCCGTCAACAAACCCAAACCCGGATGCAGCGTCGCCATGCCCAGCCGCGGCAACAGTTCCGCCCGCTCCACCGCGGGGTCCGGCACGACCAAGAACCGCCGCAACGGCGACGCCGGCAGGTCCCGTGAATCGTCCGGCTCGCCGCACACCTCGTCCCATCGCCCGTCGGCCCGCACGCACACCGCCCGCCGCCCCGCCGCCCGTTCAACCGCCGGCGATTCCCGCAACGCCCCCGTGAACCACGTCGCCTGCGTCAGCCGCCGCGCGTCGCCTCGGCCCAAGCCGCTCGGCTCGCTGGTGAAACACGCTTCGCCTTCGCCCAACGCATCGCGCACCGCATCGACGTCCATCCCCGGCGACAGCTTCACCGCCGCACCGGCGCTGCGCTCGATCAATTGCCGCAGCGTCGCCGGTCCGGGCTCGAGATCGGCGAAGGCGAACGTCCGCCGCGCCCGCGTTTCGCCCGCCACCCGGGTCCGCCGCGCGGGGTCCAAGTGAATCAGCCGACCCGCTACGTCGATCGCGCCGCCGTCCGCCAGGTCACGCAGGTCCGCCACCGCGACCGGCACCGCCGCGTTCACCGAAGCCATCGCCGCCCGCACCGGGTCTACGTCCACCGCGACCACGCCCGGCACGCCGCAACCCGCCAACGCCATCGCGTCCGCGCCGATCCCGCAGCCCAGGTCCAGCACCGGCCCGGCGTGTCCCGCGACGATCAACCGCGCGAATCTCGCCGCTTTCGGCCGCGCCGCACCCCGCGACGTCGCCTGCTCCACGCCCTCCACGTCCGCCAACAACCCCGCCGCCACCGGGCCGAACTTCCCACTCGCCTTTATCCGCGCCGCGACGATCGACAGCGCCGCCCGCGCCACCGTCGGGTCGCCCGTCAACTTCCGTAACCGCGCCACCGCCGCCACGTCCGCCGGGTCGCATGCCGCCGCCGCTTCCAACAACGACGCGTCCGCCCACGCCCTCCGCCACACCGACACGTCGTCCGGCTCAACCATCGCCTCATCATCTCGCAAGACCGGACGCCGAGCGAAACCGAACCGCCGGCCCACGTCCCTATAAAAACCGCCTCTCCGGCGACGCAACGCCCGACCGCTCAAGTTTTCCCCAGATTTCGCCGATATTCCAAAGCGGGGCCGCGTGGATTCGCACCGGCCGCGCGGCCCCGCCCAACCCCGGAGTCGGCCCATGTCCACCATCTCCACCACCCTCGCCGCCGGCGTCGCGCAGAGCGCCCACAACGCCGAGAAGCTCGCCCGTCAGCAGGACAAGCGCCGCATCGACCGCGACACCGACCGCGCCGAGTTCTCCCAGGCCGTCGCCGAACAGGTCGAATCCCCCGCCGACGCCAACGAAACCGACGACCAACTGCCCGACCGCCAGGCTCCGGGCTACGAACAGCTGTACCCCGACCCGGGCGCCGACCCCGAATCCCCCGTCGAAACCTTCCAACACATCGACGTCCAGGCCTGAAGGCGCCACCCAAACCCCACACGACCACGGGTACGCTGTACCCATGCTCGAATTCCTGCTCGCCGCCGCCGTTGCGCTGCTGCTCGCCGCTTTGGTCGCGGCCGGGTTCCTGTTCCAAGCCCTCCGCGCCGCCCGCGCCCGCGCCGAAGAAGCCAGCACCCAACTTGCCGATCGTGACGCCGCCATCGAGTCCTACCTCGACACCATCAACGACGGCAAAGCTCGCGAAGCCGACCTCGAAAAAAACCTCGCCGTCGCCCAGCGGGCCGAAGCCGACTTCGCCGAACGCATGAAGCAAAGCGAAGAACGCTTCGCCGCCGCGTTGCGCGAGTCCAAAGCGTCCGCACACGCCGCGTTCGAAGCCCTCGCCGGCAAGACGCTCAAGCAGACTACCGACGAGTTTCTCAAGCTCGCCGAACAGAAGCTCGCGGTCAAAAACAAAGACGCCGACGCCCAGCTCGACCAACGCAAAACCGAGATCGCCGCGCTCGTCAAGCCGATCGCCGAGAAGCTGCACGAAGCGAACCAGGCCATCGGCCAACTCGAGAAGTCCCGGCAAGAGGCCTACGGCGGGCTGCGCGAACAGCTCGGCGCCATGCTGCAGGACCAGCGACAGCTCCGCGCCGAAACCGCCAACCTCGTGAAAGCCCTGCGCCGCCCCGAGGTCCGCGGCCAATGGGGCGAGCTCCAACTCCGTCGCGTCGCCGAGCTCGCGGGCATGGCCGACCATTGCGACTTCGTCGAGCAGATCGCGGTGGACGCGGGCACGTTGCGTCCGGACATGGTCGTCGCGCTGCCGGGCGGCCGAGAGATCGTGGTCGACGCCAAGACGCCGATCACCGCCTTCATCGACGCCGCCGAATCCACCGAAGACGCCGAACGCGACGCCCATCTCACCCGCCACGTCCGCCACATCGAGGACAAGGTCGCCGAGCTTTCTTCCAAGCGGTACCAGGACCACTTCCACGCGGCGGACTTCGTCGTCTTGTTCATCCCGGGCGAGTCGTTCCTGTACGCCGCCGCGCAGCGCAAGCCCGACCTGATCGAAACCGCGCTTTCCAAGCAGGTCGTGATCGCCACGCCCACGACGCTCATCTCGCTGCTCAAGGTCGTGGCCCTGGGCTGGCGCGAAGAGCGCCTCGCCGACAACGCCCGCCGCATCCAGGAGCTCGGCGTCGAGCTGCACCGGCGCGTCGCCACCGCCACCGCGCACCTGAGCAACCTCGGCAAGGCGGTGGGCAAAACCGTCGAGCACTACAACAAGTTCGTCACCAGCTTCGAGTCGCGCGTCGTGACGCAAGCCAAGCGTTTCGAAGAACTCGACGCGGGCTCCCCCGGCAAGGAACTGCCCGCCGTCGGCGAGATCACCATCGTCGAGAGCGCCCCGCGCGAGCCGCGGCTGGTCGGCGAAGACACCGGGGAAGCCTGACCGGCTCTTCAAAGCAAGCCGGACAATTGCCGCTCGAACTCCGCGAACCGCCGACGCACCGTCGAGCAATCCAATGCGTCGCCGAGCTCGGCGGAAGTCATGCGCTCCAACGCGAAGCGCAGCGTCGCGTCCACGACCTTCACCGGCGGGACCCGCCCGTGGCTCCAATGGTCGTAGTCCTGAAAGCTCAGCGTCACGGCCAACGTCCGCGTCCGGCCGGCGTCGAACAACGTGACGTCGTACGAAAAGTGCGTCGCCGTCTCGGTCTCCGGGCCGATCTCGAACTCGGCGGAACTGGCCATGCCCGAAGTGTACGGACGCCGCGACGCGACAACCCGCGGGTTAAACTGGACGCCCATGTCGAACGCATCGAATCCAGGCCCGCCCGCCCGCCCCAACATCCTGCTGATCCACTCCGACCAGCACCGCTTCGACTGCCTCGGGCACCACGGCCACCCTCAACTTAAGACACCGAACCTCGACCGACTCGCCGCGGACGGCGTCGACTTTTCCCACGCGTTCACGCCTTCGCCGATCTGTAGCCCGGCCCGCGCGAGCCTGCTGACCGGGCGCTGGCCGACCCAACATCGCTGCGTGAACATCCCGACCTTTGACGGCTGGCAGCCGGCCACGCTCGAAGGCCCCACGCTCTACGACTTGCTCCGCGACGCGGGTTACGGGCTGTCGCACGTCGGCAAGTTCCACAAAGAAATCCCCGGCACGCCCGCCGACTACGGCGTCGATTTCCTCTGGGAAGAAGACGACTACGACGCCTACCGTGCAGCGGAGGGCCTGCCCGAACGTGAACAAAAGGGTTGGTTCGGGTTCATCGACGACACGACACCGCCCGAGCACCACCGCATCGCCTGGGGCGCCCGCGAAAGCATCGACGCGATCGAACGCTTCACCCAAGCCGGACAACCGTGGCTCGTGCGCTGGGATCCGTCCGAGCCGCACCTGCCGAATCTGCTGCCCAAAGAACTCGCCGATCTGTATCCGCCCGAGTCGATCGAGCCCTGGCCGAGCTTCCACGATCCGCTGGAAAACAAACCGCCGATGCAACGGCAGCAGAGGCTCAGCTGGGGCCTGGACGATTGGACGTGGGACGACTGGGCGCCGATCGTCTCGCGCTACCTCGCCGAGATCACGCTGCTGGACGAGTGGGTCGGCAAGCTGCTCGCGACGCTCGACCGCCTGGGCCTGGCCGAGAACACGCTGGTGATCTACAGCACCGATCACGGCGACCTCTGTGGCGCGCACGGCATGATCGACAAGCACTACATGATGTACGACGACGTCGTGCAGGTGCCGCTGACGATGCGCTGGCCCGGCGTGCTGCCGGAAGGCAAGACCTGCGACGCATTCAGCATCCACGAGTTGGACCTCGCCACGACCATCGCGAGCGCCGCGGGCGTCGACGTGCCGGTCGCGTTCGAGGGGGAAGACCTCGTGCCGGTCGCGCGGGGCGACGCCGAACCCACCCGGAGGGACGCGTTTTCGATGTACTTCGGATGCCAGTTCGGTTTGTACAGCAGCCGGATGGTGCGCGACCGCCGCTGGAAATACGTCTGGAACCTCACCGCGCCCGACGAGTTGTACGACCTGGACACGGACCCGCACGAGCTCACCAATCGCATCGATGACCCCAGCGCTGCGGACGAGTTGCAGCGCTTGCGGCTGCGGGTGCGGGACTGGTGCCGGTCGATCGACGACAAGCAACTCAACGAGTTCACCGAACCGCAGCTCACGACGCCGGGCGTGAAGCTGGGCTTCAAGACGGCGTGAACCGGACGCCGCCCGGCGTCAACACACACGCACGAAGCCCAAACCGAGCAATTGCGCGAGGCGTTCGAGCCGATCCGCGCAACGCCCCACGCCGACGGCGCAGTGGTGGGCCGGGCCGTGTTGGTTCCAAGCCTCCACGAAGCCGCGAGCGCCGAGCGGGAACCGGTACCGGCTGTTTGTGTTGCCGATCTCGAGGATCGGGCCGGGCACGGACTCGCCCTCGGCCACCAACAGCATCAAGCCGCCGCGCTGCGGGTCTTCCACGACCGACAGCAGCGTCACCGGGCCGTGCCGGACGGTCATCTCGACGCTGAGCCCGGCCCCGACCTTGCCGTGGTACACGTCGAGCGGCCGGACCTTGGTCTTCCCCTGCGCGATCGCGAGGTGGCCCGGGCCGTCGTGGCCCATCAGCACGACGTCGTCGTTGAAGTCCAGCGCGTAGTACTCGGTAAACGACCCGCCGACGCCGAAGCTGTCGAGGATCTTCATCGCCTGAACGTTCTTGATTTCGTATTCACCGGCGACGGGCACGCCGGACGCGGTCAGCAGCGAGTTGCCGACGATGACGGAGGTGAGCACGTCTTCGTTCGGGTGGCCGGGCGCGGAGTGGGCGTAGTAGGCCATCGATCCGAGCCGGTGCTGCGCGACCAGCGCGTCGAGCGCCACGGCGGTGCGTGCGGCGCGGTCGAGTTCGTCGCCGCGGCAATCGGGCTGAATCTCGAAGTGGCTTTCGAACTCCCGGCGTTTATCCGCGGTTTGTTCGTCGCTGACCTGCCCCCGCAACTGGGCGAGCTCGTCGACTTCGAGCATCTGGATGTGCCCGCCGAACGCGGCGAGCTGGGCGGTCAGGTCGGTGTAGATGTCGAGCATGCCGCCGTAGTAGTGGCCCATGACGCCGAGCCGGTTGTGAGCCATGACGTGGGCGACGCGGGCGGCGTCCACCCAGTCGTCGACCTGACGCCAACAGGGATCGTCGGCTTCGAGCGTGCCGGTCACCTGGTGGAAGTCGACACCGCTGCGTCGCAACACGTTGGCGATCTCGGGCACGGGGCAGGCGGCGCAGTAGGCGAGCCATTGCCCGGTCATCGCGGTGCGGTCGCCGAGCCGGTTGAACGCGGCGTAGTCGATCGCCGCGTCGGGCTGGAGGTTGAGGACGACCACCGGCACTTTGGCACGCCGCAGCACGGGCAGCACCGTGGCCGAGAGCGCGTAAGTCGTGACGTGCAGAAAGATCAGGTCGACGTCGGCCCGGCGGAAGGCCTGGCCGGCTTCGAAGGCACGATCGACGTGATCGACGAGGCCCGCGTTGACGACTTCCACGCCGGGGCGTTCGAGGCGTTGGGCCGTGACGCCGAGGTAGCGCTGGAGCTTCTCCTGCAGCCCGGCAAACTGCGGCCAATACGCGTCGAGGCCGATGCCGAAGAGGCCGACGCGGACCGCGCCGTGCGAAGCCGCCGGGGTGTTCATCGCGTGTACTCCCAGGTTGGGGCCCCGGTGAGCGGCAACGGCAGCCCGTGCTCATCGAAACGCAACGGCTCCCAGTGCTGCACGTCGTGGCCCTTGATCCCATCGGGCCGTGACCCCCACTTATCCGCCATCCAGACATGCAGCGGCCCGTCGACCCCGGGGAGCACGGCCACGTCGGTCTGCTGGCCGGCCACGATCGGGGTGCCCTTCGCGTCGGTGGAGTCGGCGAGGTTGATCTCGCCGGCGAGGGTCCACGGGTCCAGCGGGTGGTCCGAAACATACACCGCCGCGTTCGCGCCCTCCGGGCAGAAACAGCAACAGCGGCCAACCAAACAGATGTACCGGCCGGCGTGCTTAAACATCGCCGGCGCTTCCACGCCCGTGGCGAAGATTCCGGAACTGTCTTTAATCGAACGGGTGTAACCCTCGTTGAGCCGCTCGACCGACATGCCGTGGTCGCCGCTGCCGTCGCCCTCGATCGAGGTGTACACGACGTAGCCGCTGCCGTCGTCGTCGACAAACAGGTTGTGGTCGCCGGGTTTGGGTTGAGCGACCTTGACGTCGCCCTCGTACACCTTGAACGGGCCTTCCGGACGATCCGAAAGCGCGACCCCGAACTGGCCCTCCCAAAGCTTCGGGTACCAGTTGAACCACAAGACATACTTGCGCGTGGTCGGGTTGAACACCACGTACGGGCGGTAGCCGACACCGTCGATCCGGGTGTCGAGCAGGTCACCCAGCGGCGCCCAGGTCCGCAGATCATCGGATCGATACACGACGTATCGGTTGGCCGGCGTGAAACCGTCCGTGTTCCCGTAAGCGGTGCCGTAGAGGTAGTAAGCGCCGTCGAAAAAGCGCAGGCAGCCGTCGTGACAATCCATGACATGGCCGTATTGGTCGCGGCGTGGCGCGACGTTTTGAATCATGACAGCAGAGTGATCAATCATGTGCGGCGTGCGGCTCTCGGGATGGGAATCGGTCAGGTAGAGCGAGCGGGCCTACGGCAGATGGACGGCCGGGGGCGTGAGAACCAGCGTCGCTTCGCCGACGAAACGCGTGTCTTCGTCGGTGATCTTCTGGCCGTAGCGGAGCGATTTGGTCAGGTGGGGCTCGGTGCCGCCGTTGTGGAAGTCGAGCACGTGCAAGTGCCACGCGGTGGGTTTGTCGGCATCCATCGCCGGCGCTTCGTGATTGAGCTTGCCGCCGAGATTGTCGTGAGCGGGCACGGCCTGGACGTGGTGCTCCGCGTCGCTCAAAACGGCGACGCCGACGTTTTGCGCGGCGTCGACCAAACCGGCTTCGAACACAAAGAATTTGGTCGAGCGGAAGTCACGCGTCACGCCGGAGATCAGGTCCTGCGACCACGGCCACGGTTCGATCGCCTCGACGCCCGGCAGGCCGTCGAGCGAAACGGTCTCGTAGCCGTCACGGGTCGAGCGGAACGTCGGATCGCCCAGCGCCGGCGCGACGCCCACGGGCCGACCGATGTGGTGCTCGGGGTAGACGCTCCATTGCGCATCGCGCGACCACGTCAGCGTGTCCAACGTCTCGGCGACGGGAACGCGTACGCCGGTGCTCAGCAGATTGATCTGGCTCGGCCCGGTCCACCGGAAGTCGTACGCCACCGTCACCCGGCCGTCCGCGTGGAAGGTCGTCTCAAACCCGCCCTCCGCCTGGTCGTACTTGCCGATCGCCCGCACCACAACGGTGTCGCCGCGACGGTCCACCGCGACGTCTTCCGCCTGCCAGTTCGTCGCTTGATTCACCAACGCACGCTCGCGCTGCCGGCGAAAATTCCGCAATTCGGCGGGCAAGATCAACAGGTCCACCGCGTCGCTGATCACGGGCTCGCCGTCCACGCGGGCCGCGAGGATCCGGCCGTCTTCACGCCCGATCGCAATCTGCGCATCGCCGCGGCTAAGCACGAAAGTCGCGTCGTCCCCCTCGCGGACCTTCCAAGCCTCGGCGGTGGCGTCGACGAAACGCTCCGGCGCTTCGTGGCTCTTGCCCAGCACGTATCGATCGATCACCTGCCCGTCGGGATCACGGACCTCCAACCGAACCGGCGACGCGGCCGACGACGGGTCGAGCGGCGCGGGGAAGCTCAGCGATCCCGTCTGATGCGGCGGCACCGAAGCGTCCAACTCGCCGGACTCTTCGCCACGCGCCCACGCCAAGGTCAGCTCGGCCAGGTCCAAAAAGTCGAACCGGTTCTCGACCTCAACCGTCAGACCGCCGTCCGCGGTGCGTTCCCCAACGGTGTCGAGGATGCGCACCGGCGAGTGCGACTTCTGGGTATGCCAGAACGTGTCGTTCTTCCGGCGATTAGCTTCGAACAGCGCCCGCCAGTGGTCGTTGTTGCCGATGCCGCGGTACGGGGCGCCCTTGAAGTGGAAGCCGCCCAGGAAGTGCGGTCGGTCGTACATAACTTCCAAGTGCGTCTCGGCGGCGTAGCCCCAGAAGTCGTCGACGCCCGGGTCGTACGCGATCTCCAGGCCATTGTTGACATGGACGTGGAGCCACTCGGTGAAGAAGATCGGGCGATCGGTCGGGTAGTCCCAGCCTTGCCCGTCGAGGCTCGCCGGGTCGTCGACCGACCCCGTGCCGTAGTACGGGTCCATGCCGTGCTTGCCGCGCGGGTAGTGGTCGTCGTTGATGTCGACGAACGGGATGCCCACACCCAGCCGCGCGTCGGACCCGAAGAAGATCGGCCGGCCCGGGTCGCGGGCCTGCAAACCCAACGCGCCGATCTTGAAGTAGTCGTAGTACGGGCACTCGTTGCCCAAGCCCCACGTCAGCACCGACGGGTTCGAGTAGTAGTTCTCCACCATCGTCGCCAGGTGCAGCCGAAAACCCGGCGCGATCGACGGGTCTGCGCCGTGGCTGCCGTCCGGGCCCTTGTCGTACATCATCAAGGAAATCATCGCCTCGACCGTCGTGTACATCCCCAGCTCATCGCACAGGTCGACGTACGCGATGTCCGGCGTGGGACGCGAACGCAGCGTGTTGAAGTTCGCCGCGCGGAACAACTCCAAATCGCGACGGATCAGCCGTTCCGGCAGCGTCTCGTGCATGTTCGGATAAGTGATGTGGTAGTTCGTGCCGCGCATGCGGATCGGCGAGCCGTTGACCAGCATCGCGTGGCCGCGCACCTCGACCTCGCGGAAGCCGAACCGCTGCCGCGCCGCCATCAACGCTTCGCCGTCTCGACGCAGCTCGCCCCGTAGCACATACAGGTTCGGGGTCTCGGCGGTCCAGGTTTCCACCCCGGCGTCGGCGGGCACGTGCAGCGGGAACTTCAACTCCAGCGTCTGCCCCGGCGCGATCACCGGCAAGACCAACTCCGACGTGTCCGGCTCGAGCGCCACCGCCGCGCCCGCCGCGTCGCCCAACGAAAACGCCAGCGACGCCGACGACACCGGCGCGTCCGACTGGTTCGCAACCCGCACGTGCGCGTACAGCGTCGACGAGCCGTCGTCTTTCAGGTCCGTCGCCACGTGCAGACGCGCAAGGTTCACGGCGGGCAGCGACCACAGCCACGCGTCCCGCGTGATGCTGCCCAGCTCCCGACGCGACCAACGCGTCACCAGCGATCTCTCGACCGTCATCACCAACTCGTTGGTCTGACCAAACTCCACGAACCGCGTGATGTCGTACTCGCTGGGCAGGGTCGCGATATCCGTCTCGCCCGCCGGATTGCCGTTCACCCACAACCGATTCAGGCCGTCGACGCCTTCGAACCGCAGCACCACCCGCCGTCCCCTCCACGACGCGGGCACGTCGAACGACTTGGCCCACGCCACCGGCACGCCCATCTCCTTGTGCATCCGAGGGTGGCCCTGCAGGTGGTAATGGCCCGGCACCCGGACCGTGTCCCAACCCTCGACGCCCGCCGCCGTGCCGTCGAACGAGTCCGGCACGTCGAACACGAACTTCCAATCGCCGTTCAGGCTCAAGCGCCCCGCGTCCACGCCGGGCAGCTCCAGGTCGCGTGGGGTGAGCCGGACCTTCGGCAGGATCGCCGACACCGGCGCACCGGTCTGTGCGTCGGCGTCCTCCGCGTTCGCCGACACCGCGCCGTAGTCGAGTCGCCCGTCCGCCGGGGCCCCCTGGATGGGCGCTTGCGCCCAAGCCGCCGACGAAGTGAACATGGCGATCAAGCTCCAAGCTCCGGCGCTTGCCAAGCGCCGATAGGAACACGGTCGAACAGAGTTGTGCAGCATGTTTATTTGAACCCCAGTTGGGAAAAAAGCGTGTCCGAGCGTTTCCGCCCGGACACGCCGAAAACAATACGTTCAACCGCGACGCCGGAGCATCGCCAGAGCCCCCAGGCCCAGCAGCGCTGCTGTCGCCGGTTCGGGCACCGCGGTCACGACCAGGTCGTCGATGAACCGGGTGTCGAAGTTATTCGCGCTCACCGCGAACGTGCCAAAGTCCACGCCGCCCAACACGCTGTAGTTCTGCGTGATGGTGCCGTCCACGACCACGGAGATGTTCACCGTGTCCGTCTCGCCGTAAGCACCGGAAATGGCCGGGATCGCCGTGATCTCGAGCGTATGCGGCACGTCGGGCGTGAGGTAGTCGAAGTTGCTGATGGACGTGTTGTCTTCGAACGCCGAGGCGTTGGCTGCGTTGCCGTTGTTGGCTTGCTGGAATAAGACGCTCCAGTCGCTCGCTCCGATGGCCGTGAAGTCGTTGAGTGGCGAGCCGATGTCGACGCCCAAGCCGAAAGCGATGTACCCGCCACCGCCGGGACCCGGGTCCGGCGCCGTTACGAACCGGCTGAAATCGAACGCGACCTGAAAACCGTCCGGGGCGACCGTCGTCACGTCAAACTCGTACACGCTGGTGGTGCCGAAGGCGACGCCCTGGCTGCCATTGGTCACGGCGTTGCGTCCGCCACCAGCGCGGCTCGGGCCGGCTGCCCAGGCCTGCACCTGCGTGCCGCCGAGGCCGTTGTCGTTCGTGCCCCAGTCGGAGAAG
>JBCDDH010000080.1:0-15470 GCA_039180415.1 Planctomycetota bacterium
CTCTAACCCAAGCTTCAGCGGGAATAAATGTAATTTCCACTTCTACGCCAACCGGCTGACGGCGGGTTAAATTCAAAAATTCCTCATGTTCATAGCATAGAATTGACTTCTATCCAATCCAAGGATACTGTTAAACGGCAATTTAATTACAGTAATTTACTGAGATTCACGACTCTGTTTTCTCAAGAGCCGCAGCAAAGAAACCCATTGGGGACCCTGCGAATTCTCGGTTACGCCCCGACATTTCTTTCGCTTTCACTTCTCGTTTTCTGCGTCGCGTCACTTCTCGTTTCTGCTTTCTAAAGCCAAGGAGACTCCGCCATGAAATTGAATTCGCCACGGGTATCTGCATGGTTGTCACACGACCGCATCGTGAACCGATGTCGGTGTAACGTCCGAAGCGTCGCGATCGCCTTGGTCGCTGGGTCGATGCTGGTGTTGACCGGTGCGAAGTCACAAGCCGGCACCCTCGGTCCACTCCCTCACGAAAGCCGCATCGGCGGCTCCGATGACTACACCGGCTTTGGGACCTACGGCGTCTCCCCCGAAAGCCCCAACGGCCAACGCATCATCTATCTCAAGTTCGATAAAACCGGTTTGAGCCCGACCGACGGCAAAACCCCCGCGGCGCTCTGGGTCTGCAACGCCGACCTCACCGGCCACCGCAAGGTCCGCGACATCGAGTTCGACGTCCGCGTCCACAACGGCGCGCTCCAGCAGTGGGTCGACAACGACAGCGTCGCTTACTCCGGCGGCACCACGTTCGAAGGCAGCGCCCGCGTCGTCAACATCGACACCGGCGTGACCGAGCACGGCCCCTATCAAGGCGCCATCTTCGGCGACACCAACTATGACGGCCACTTGCTGCTCAGCGTCTGGCACCCCACCAGCCCCGTCGGCCAACAAGGCCTCTACGAGCTCGACACCCACACCGGAAACCTCACGCTGATCCATCCGATGTCGTTCTTCGCGGACCGCTACAACGAAAAGTGGGACGACGGCACCGACGACCCTCGCGGCTGGGTCTTCGCCCACGGCCGATACTCCAAGTTCGGCAAACATCTAGCCTTCACCATTTCCACCGCCAACGAGTTCGATCGCAGCTACGGGCAGTACGGCAACGTCAAATCCAAGCAACACATGTTTACCTGCAAACGCGACGGCTCATCCATCCGCCACTGGGGTACCGACAAGCCCATGCATTTCGATTGGCTCAACGACAACAACCTCTTCGGCTCGGACATCGGCGTCGAAAACGACGGGCACGAGGGCGAACTCCGCTTAATCAAGTCCTGGACCCGCGGCAAGGTCTACCGCGAAACGCTCGGCGGCCTGGGGTGCCACATCGCCCAATCCCCCGACGCCCGGTGGTTCGCCGGTGAGAGTTGGTACGGCAGCAAGCCCGTCGAGTTCTGGATCTACGCCCGCCACAACACGACCCCCGCCGTCCGCGTCTTTCGCCACGAAAAAGACCGCATGACCTGGAAAAAACACAAGGCCCACGTCAACCCCGCGTTCAGCCGCGACAGCCAAAAGATCTACTACAAGCGACCGATCAACGAAGACACCGCTCAGGCATTCGTGGTGCGGCTCGAAGACCTTGGGCTCTGACCACGCGGCGCAACCGGAGTGGACGTGCGAAAGCAAGAAGAATCGCGGCCGTCGCGCCTCCACCGGCGTGGCGGCCGCCCTTTACATGCGCCTCGACCGATCACCGGTCATGACCGCGGAAGGCACACCGCTCGGAGCGCTCCCACGGATCGAGCGCTAACGCCAGCAAAAATCGCGGGCGCGGGGTAGATTGGCATTGTTGGCTCGCGCCCGCCGGCGACTCCCGGCGGGCCGAAGGGAACGTGAGACCGGGTTGGCTCCCCACACGTAACCCGGCCGATCTGCTTTTCACAGGAACCCCGACATGATGCGCTCACCTTGGGTCGCCGCGGCCTTGACTCTGTCCGTTGCTTTCGTCACGCCTTCGCTCTCGCAGGTCGAAGCTCAGGACAGCGACGCGTCCGTGAACATCCGTGGTCACCTCGGCGCCTGGCAACCGCTCACCCTTACCCTCGACGGCCCGTTCGCGAACGAAACCGACACCGACCCCAACCCCTTCACCGAGCTGCGTTTCGACGTCAGCTTCACCCACGAATCGGGCACTCCCACGTACACCGTCCCGGGCTACTTCGCCGCTGACGGCAACGCAGCTGAGACCTCCGCCACGTCCGGGACCGCGTGGCGCGCCCACCTCAGCCCCGATATCCCGGGCACCTGGACCTACACGGTCCACTTCCGCCGGGCCGACGAAACCACCGGAAAACTCGGAGATCCGGTCGCCCCCTTCGACGGCCGCACCGGCACCTTTGAAATCAAGGAAGCCCAAACCGACGATCTCCCCCCCCGCGACTTCGCTCACCACGGCCGGCTTCAATACGTCGGCACCCACCACCGCCAATTCGCCGGCGATCGATCCTGGTTTCTCAAGGTCGGGGCCGACGCTCCCGAAACACTCCTGGCTTACGAAGGCTTTGACGACACCGTCACCCTGCGCGACTGGGTCCCGGTTAAGGATTACGGCCCACATGTTGCCGACTGGGCCGACTGCGACCCCACGTGGCAAGACGGCAAGGGCAAAGGCCTCATCGGCGCCCTCAACTACCTCTCCGCCGCCGGGGCCAACGGCATCTCTTTCATCCCTTACAACCTCGGCGGCGACGGGCGAAACGTCTGGCCCATGGTCGGCCCGGAGAAAGAGCACCGCCTCCACTACGACGCCTCCAAACTCGACCAGTGGGCCATCGTCCTCGACCACGCCCAACGCCGCGGCCTGCATCTGAACTTTAAGCTTCAGGAAACCGAAAACGACGACGAACGCCTCCACCCCGCCGAGGGCGGTGCCAGCGACGGCCTGCTCCAGCCCGTCCCTGAAGCGCTCGACGGCGGAAAGCTCGGCCCCGAGCGCCGGCTCTACTTCCGCGAGATGATCGCCCGCTTCGGCCACCACCTCGCCCTCACCTGGAACCTCGGCGAAGAAAACTCCCAGACGCCCGAGGAGCAGCGCGCCATGGCCGAGTTCTTCCGCGAGGTCGACCCCTACGACCACCACCTCGTCGTTCAGACCTTCCCCCACGAGCAAGAGCGGAAGTACCGCCCGCTCCTGGGCGACCAATCCGAGCTCACCGGTGCCGCCCTTCAAAACGACTGGAACAAGGCGCATCAACAAGTCCTCCAATGGCTCCGCGAATCCGCCGCCGCCGGCAAGCCCTGGGTCGTCGCGAACGACGAACAGAACCACTGGACCGTCGGCGTCCCCCCGGACCTCGGTTACGTCGATCCCGCGGACGGCTCGGCTTTCGAGGGCAAGAACAAAGAGGGCAAGCCCGTCGGCTACGACGAACACGACGTCCGCCGGAGCACCCTCTGGGGCGCGCTCATGGCCGGGGGCGAAGGCGTCGAATATTACTTCGGGTGGGAACTCGCCCAAGGTGATCTATTCACCGAAGACTGGCGTAGCCGGGCCAACTCCTGGAAGTTCGGCAAGATCGCGCTGGACTTCTTCCACGACCACGACATCCCGTTCTGGTCCATGAAGAACCGCAACGATCTGGTCGGCAACCTCACGAACGCCAACGCCCGCTACGCCCTGGGGCCACGCGACGCCGACGCCGACGCCGACGCCCCGTTCGTCGTCTTCACCCACCGCGGCGAAGACGAAATCCGCTTGAACCTAGAACAAGTGGCCGGCACGTTCGAGGTCCGCTGGTTCGACCCCCGCGTCGGCGGCGACCTCCAACAAGGCTCGGTCCCCCAAGTCGAAGGCGGCCAACGCGTCATGCTCGGTCTCCCCCCCGCCGACCCCGACCAGGACTGGGCCATCCTCGTCCGACCCGCCAACCACGAGTGATCCGGTCAAGGCTCGTCCGTCAGGCGGAAGCTCACCGCCCCCGAAAACACTTGCCCGGGCTTCAGGACCTTCTGCTCAAATCGCAAAGACTTGGTCAGGTGCGGGTTGGAGCCGCCCTGGTGAAAGTTCAAGGCGTGCAACGCGAAGCCCGTCGCTCCGTCCGCGGGTATGGCCTGGGCGTGAAGCCCATGGCCATCATCGACCAGAACCAACCCCTGGCCCGCCGCGTTGTACAAACCCGCCCGATGGATATTGAACTTGGTCCCGCGGAAATCCCGCGTGACGCCGCCGGCGACGCGGTGCTGGGACCAGGGCAAAAACGACGTCGCTTGATCGGGCGTGGCCTGGGCCGCGGCTTCGCGGGCCGCGCTCCACGCCGGATCGCCGGCCGCCGCGGCCTGACCGACAGCGCGGCCGATGTGGTCTTCGGGGTACCAACTCCAGCGTGCGCGCCGATCCCACCGCAGCGTGTCGAACGCCGGACGCACGGGCAAGGAAAGACCGGCCGAAAAAAGATCCAGGTCGGCCGACCCGGTCCAAACAAACGCGTAAGCGATCTCGACCCGCCCATCGGGATACACGCTGGTCGTGAACGTGCCCGCCGCGTCGGCGTAGCGGCCGTGGGTGACGACGCCGACGCGGTTCGGGTGTTTGATTAGCTGGGCTTGATCCATCTGCCAACCGTGGGCCTGGTTGGTCATCGCGGCGTCGCCCTGGTTTCGGAAGCCGCGGTTCCATGAGGGCAACACCAGCAGCGTCGGCGGGCCCGCGAGCACCGGCACGTTACCTTCGGCCGTGGACACCGACGCGTCCGAAAGCAGCCCCGTGGCGCGGTCGATCCACAAACGAGCTCCCGGCAGCTCGATACGCCAAGCCTCATCGGTCCCGGTGACGACGGGCGGCGCAGCCGGCGGTGCCTGGGCCTCCCGGCGGGCCGCCCGGCGTTGCTCACCACGCCGTTCGCGACGCAGCGCCTCGGTCGCCGGAACGTCGAGGGTGTACCGATCGATCACCCGCCCGTTCGGATCGACCACCTCGAGATCGACGCGATAAGCCTCCGGCGACCACACGGGAAGGACCAAGCGGCCCGTCGTCCGCGCCGGCGCTTCCGCCACGGCTTCGCCCGTCGTGCCGTCTTCGGCTATCCAACGAAACGTCACCTCACTCAAGTCGCGGAAGTCGTACCGGTTCACGACATCGAACCATGCCACCCGTCGGCGTTCGTCTCGGTGACCGTGCGTGTCGAAGATGCGGACCGGCGAGTGGGTCTTCTTGACGTGCCAAGCCAGATCCACCGGGCGGCGATGCGGGTCGAACACGCCGCCCCATGACACTTCCTTCGCGCCGACGTACGGGGCTCCTTTGAAGTGGAAACCGCCCGCAAAGTGTGGCCGCCCGTACAGAGCCTCGATGTGCGTGTCGGCGACGTGAACCCAAAACTCGAACACGCCGGGGTCGTACAGGGTCTCTTTCGTGCGCTCCCCGGGGATGATCATCCACTCGGTGAAGATGTTCGGTCGATCGTCGGGGTAGTCCCAGCCGTCGCCGCGGATGACGCGTGCGTTCTCGGTTTCGCCGATGCCGTAGTGCGGCCCGTTGGGGTTGTTCTCGTCGCGGGGATAATGATCGTCGTGGAGGTCCATGTGCGCGATGCCCACGCCCTCGCGCCGGTCGGATCCAAAAAAAAGCGGCCGGGTCGGGTCGCGGTGCTTCATGCCCGGCGCGGCGGTTTGGAACCAGTCGTAGTACGGGCACTCGTTTCCAAGGCCCCACGCGATCACCGACGGGTTCGAGTAGTAGCTCTCGATCATCGTCGCCACATGGTTGCGGTAGCCGGGCCCGATCTGTGGGTTCGCGCCGTGGTCATTCGTGACGCCGCGGACATAGATCATCAGCGTGACCATCGCCTCGACGGTCGTGTAGACGCCCATCTCGTCGCACAGCTCGACGTAAGCGATGTCGGGCGTGGGCCGAGAACGCAACGCGTTGAAGTTCACGTCCAGGAACCGCTCGAGGTCGCCGCGGATCAACGCCCGCGGCACGGCCTCACCCAACGCCGGATACGTGATGTGGTAGTTCGTGCCGCGCAGCTTGACCGGCCGGCCGTTGAGCCGCAGCTCGTGGCCGACCACCCGCACGTCCCGAAACCCGAACCGCTGCGTCGCCGACATCAGCGTCACCGTGTCCGCATCCGCGGCCGCCGCTTCTTCCGCGCCGTCCGCGCCCCGCCGTTCTAGCGTCGCGCTCAACCGATACAGACGCGGCGACTCCGCGGTCCAGTGCTCCACCCCGGCGACCCGCATCGGCACGGTCACATCCAGCGTCTTCCCCGGCGCGATCGGAAGCAGCCGGACCGCGTCCCCGTCCAGCAACCGCGGAGCCTCTTCGCCGTCCGCGCCATCGACACCGCGGAGCGAAAAAGCCACCCGAAGTCCCTCGGCCGGCCGGTCGCTCTGGTTTGCGATCCGCAGGTGCGCGTTGAGCGTCGCCTCGCCCGCGCGTCCTTCCGTGTCGCTGACTTCCGTATCGACGTGCAGCCGCGCGAGGTTGACCGCCGGCAGCGCCTGCACGTACACGTCCCGATTGATCCCGCCCAATTCCCGCCGCGACCAATACGTCACCAACGACGTCTCCACCGTCAGCGTGATCTCGTTCGTCTCGCCTGGCCGCACGAACGCCGTGATGTCGAACTCGCTGGGCAGCGTCGCGATGTCGTTCTCGCCCGCGGCGTGGCCGTTCACCCACAGCCGCGTCAACCCATCGACGCTCTCGAACCGCAGCACCACCCGCGCCCCGTCCCATACCGCCGGCACGTCGAACGTCTTGCGATATGCCACCGGCACGCCGAACGCGTCGTGCATCCGCGGGAAGCCCTGAAACGCGAAATGCCCCGGCACCCGCACCGTATCCCACGCGGACACGCTCGCCCCTCGGCCGTCGAACCCTTCCGGCACGGCGTGCACGAACTGCCAATCCCCATTCAAGTCCAGCCGGGCGCCCGCGATCCCCGGCACCGCCACGTCTCGCGGCGTCAGACGAACCACCGGCAATCCTTCGGACAATCCCGCGTCCGCCTGCAACACGTCACCTGTCTCCCGCGGCGGCTCCCTAACCGCGGCGTCGACCGGCCGTAAAAAATCCAGCCGCTCCGCCGACGGAACCGTCGGCTCGGCCGCGAACACAGCCACGCCACTCACCCATGCCCCGACCGCCATCGCCTTCGCGACGATCGAGGGCAACCTCCAAGTCTCGCCCCTCACCACAGTCCAAGGCTCCTGCCCCGACCGCCGTTTCGTTCGATTCAGCATGCCTCGATTTATATCCGCGAGCATCCCACGGGAGCGAACCGCCATAAACCAAAAACGCCATACGCCGCTCGGTCTGCTGCGTTCCTTTTCTCGCATTATGGATGCGACCCGGGGCCGAATGAAACAGACGCGGTCCACGCCAACTTCATGATCGCCTGCGCTCTCTTCGCCGCCTCCCGTTTGACCACCTCGAAAACTCTCTCACCCGCACCACCACCGTCCACGCTACCGGCGTCAAATTCTGCGCCGCCGGCTCCTTCGACAACACATCAAATCGCTCCCCTCATCCGACTCACCCTCTTCGGCCGCCAAGCCCCGCCCGAACCCCAACCCTGACGGACCGCCCCCTCAACCTCAGGCTGAGGGCCGACGACGCAACATCAATCCACTCAAACCCAACGCCACCGCCAGCCCACCCGGCTCCGGCACATCCAACCTCGACATATCCGGCGGCCCCGCCCGGTCTCCCCAGTTGTTCAACACTCGATTCAACTCCTCCTGATCCACCGACGCCGTCGCAAACGGCTCGGCGTTGGCCTCGAACGGCCGCGGCAGCCCCCAATTGTTCAGCACCAGATTCAGATCGCCCTGCTCGACCTGGCCCGAGTCGTTGTAGTCGCCGGCGAGGCCGGGCACCACCAGGCTGGTGCTGAACTCAAACGCAAGGAAGTCTTCCAACACAAAACTGTTTTCGCCGTGGAGCGCGTCGAACGCGGCCTGATCAAACTCGATGGTCAGCTCAGGCCAGATCTCCTCCGTCAAACCTTGTAAACCGATCACGGGCAGGTTCTCGCCAGAGCGATCGGGCGGGGGGAACGAAAACGTGTTGGTCCCGATGATCGCCTGTGCTTCGGAGAAGAGCGTCTCGCCGACGTTCTGCAAGCGCGTCGCGCTGGAAAACGCGTTGGCCTCGAGCTCAAGACGAAACGGCTCGTCCGGCTCGACGAGTACGCTCGGCAACACGTACTGCCCTTCCGCCGGGTCCACGCCGAGCGTCCGCGTCTCGTCGAAAACTTCCGCCCCGTCGGAGTCGTAGGCCCGCATCGTGACGTTCGCGATCGCGTTCTGGGTACCGAAGTCGGCCATCGCGTACGGCACGAATAGCGTCGCCGGGTACCGGTCCGAGACGAACGGCGGAGGGCTCTTGAAGATCAGCCGCGAATGGACGCTGAGGACGCCGGTCGCGCTCGCCCGGACGAAGTTCCCCGACGTGCTGACGTCGTTGGCCTGTCGCGAGGCCGTCTGTACGTCAACAAAGATGCTCCCTTCGTAGACGATGTTCAAGTTGGCCAGGCTCTGGCCGGTTAGCGTCGAACCTTCGCTAACGAACTGCTGATCCAGCATCGCCGTGGTGGTGTCTGCGGTCACGGTGAAATCCAGAAACTCCGGAGTCTTCCCCGCCTCGACGCGCAAAAACCCGCCGCCGCTCGCCCCGGGCACCGCCTGCGCGACGGCCGCCGGTGCCGCCCCCATCGCGAGCACAATCCCAACCCAACGTCGATGAAGAACCCCGACCATGGCCTGGCTCCCAATGGCGGACAACACTTGCCAATCACCGACCCCGAGTCTAAACCGACGCAGGCCCCATCCACGCTAGGGAAAGCCCGGGCGCCCCTCGCCACCCCATAGCGCACTCGCAGCGCTTCCCTGCTTAGCGTCATCGTCTCCAACAGCGCCAGCGCGATGAGTCCCAACGCCTCCCCGAGTAACGGACCCCGCCGCCCCAAACAACACCGGTTAAAGGTCCAGCGCCACCGTGTCCACAGCCCCGCCGCGTCAAGACGCGCGTACATTCAACGCCACCGCGACATTCGCGATCAACCACGCCGACGCCGCGCACAACTGCAGTCCGTCCCCGATCGACGTGATCCCGTAAGCGAACACGCTGCAGATCCAGCACAGGCTCGCCGCCGTCTGCCCCAGCCATTCCACCCGCAACACCTGGCCCCACCACGCCGGCCGCCCCCCCGACCTCACGGGCATCTGTACGGCAGGATTCTCCGCCACCGACATCTCTGCTTCGCGAGTCAACATACGCACTCCTCTCCGCAACACGACAAGTCGTCGAGGTACATCCCCCAGTTTCGATACAACTCCAGCCGCTCGGCCGGCAAACCCAACGAATCCGCGATCGCCTTGGCCACCACCGCGAACCGCTGGCGGTACTTGTAAATGAAACAGAACACCTGGTCGCCCTGACGCACCGCCGGCCCGCACAGGAACAACCCCGACACGATCGTGGACTCGTCCCGGTCGCTCAGCAGCGGGTAACCGTCCTGCCTGCGCCGCTCGAATAAATCCGCCACCAACCCGTGCCCACCCACAAACCCCCCGGCCAAGATCGGCCGCGTGTCCGCCCGGAACCAACGCCCGTCCTCCGTCACCACCGAATACCCTTCCCCGTCCGATTCCCGCTCCACCGTGTCTACCGCCGCCTGCGGCACCATCGCCACGTGCTCCCGGAACCGCGGCTGCCGCATACGCATCCGCGAATACGTCGACGGCCCCAAACTCGGGTCGGAACTCTTCGACTCCCACGCCTCGCCCCGGTCCAACACAGTCACTTCCTTGCCGTGCACCGACAGGTAGTACGCCGCGTCGATCCCGCTCTCGCCCCCGCCGATCACGACAAAATCATCGCCCTCGAGCTCGTCGTACCGCGCGATCGTCGCCGTATGCCGGCAAAGCTCGCTCCCCGCAAAGCCATTGAGTTGCGGATACTGAAACTCGCCGGCGGCCCACACCACGTGCCTCGCCCGCAGCGTCTTCTCATCCGTATCGATACAAAACTCGTCGCCGATCTTGGTCACCCGCTGCACGTTCGTTTTTTCCCGCACCGGCAACTCAAAATGCTTCGCCACCCCCCGCAGGTGGGTCGCGTACTGCAGGCCCGTCGGGTGCTCCGTCTGGATGCTGTATCCCGGCGACACCCCGATCGCCACCGAGTTCAGGTCCAGCATCCCGACCGAGTTACTGGGGAACGACGGCGTGATCAGCCGCGTCTCCGCCGGCCACGACGCGAACGAAGCCCCCACCCGGTGTCGATCCAGCACCACAAAATCTCTCACCCCCGCGTCCTTCAGCGCAACCGCCACCCCCACGCCGGCCGCCCCGGCCCCAACGATAACCACGTCCAACGTCTCGCCCGGGCCTGCCTTCACCATGAACGCGTCACCACCGATCTAACCGCAAAAACGGCCGCCTCGAAAATCTCCCGGAAGCCCTCCTAGGGGCACCGAAAGCCCAGCAAGGCTCCGGCACAAAATGATAATTAATTCTCATATTGAATCAACCGCGCTTCACCCCGCCCCCGCCCCCGCAGACGGCGGCAGCGGCGCCTCGCGGTGAAAAACCCGAGCCGGCAACCGTCTTAGCTGCGGTACATTCGTGGTTGCTTCGGGAGGCTTCAGATGAAGTATCGATCTCTTTTCGGCGTCGCTTTGGGGTGCTTCCTTTGCGCGATGGCTTCCAGCACCGCGGCGGAGGATGCGGTTTCCGGAACGTTCGAGGTGCGGGCGGTCGACGCCGACGGGAAGCCGGTCGCGGGCGCGGTGGTCACGACATTTGTGAGTTGGTCGCAGCCGCCGTTCTACGAATCGTTGGACGGCGCCGAGGCGCTGCGGACCGATCGGGACGGCCGGGCGTCGGTGTCGGCTGAAGCTCTGTTCCGCTACGGACGGATCGCTGTGCCGTTAGTGGTATGGGACGAGGCGGGTCGGCGGTTAGCGGTGGCCAAGTTCACGCCCGAGACCGCGACGGGGCAGCGCGACCTGACACTCGAACCGGCCTGCCGGATGACCGGGCACATCACGAGCGCGGCGCTCGAAGAGCTCGGCGCGGCGATCACCTGGACCAACACCTACGTCTACCTGGACGGGCTTCGCCCCATGTCGGCGGAATCGAGCGATGGCCAGATCGAGTTGTTTCTCCCGCCGGGTAAGTACCGACTGGTTTCGTACGGCACCAACATCTACGGCAAGACGCTGCACACGGAGATCGCGACCGGGGAGACCGCAAAACACTTCGACCTCGACCTGCCCGCGCACCGGTTGATGCATCTCTACGGCCAACCCGCGCCGGAGCTCCGGCAGATCAAGGGCTGGAAGAACGGCGGGCCCGTGGCGCTCGAGCAGCTGCGCGGCAAGGTCGTGCTGCTCGATTTCTGGGGGGTCTGGTGCGGACCATGCCTGAACGGGATGCCGAAGCTGATGGAGTGGCACGAGAAGTACGCCGACGACGGCCTGGTCATCATCGCCGTGCACGACGACTCGGTGGAGAAGATCGAGGAGATGGACGCGAAGCTCAGGCGGGCGCGGCAGCAGCTCTGGAACGGCAGAGACCTGCCCTTCCTCGTCGCGCTCGACGGCGGCGGGCAGACCGAAGTCCCGGGCACCGACGGCCGAGCCGAACGCGGCGCGACCACGGCGTTCTACGGCATCGACGCGTGGCCGACGACGCTCCTGATCAACCGCGACGGCGTGCTGGTCGAAGAGTTCCACCCGGGTAGCGAAGACGCCGAAGCGAAGCTGCGCCGACACCTCGGGATCGGCGAAGACGCGGTCCGAAAGACGGCGTGGCGTGAAGCGTTCGACGCCGTGTACCGCTTGGACGAGGACGAGGTCGTCAAACGCGTCGCGCCGCCGTTCATTCCGGAGCGGCTGACGTACTACCAGTCCGAGCACGCCGGCCAGGCCCGCCGCATCGCCGAACCACCGGACCGGTTCGTTTTTCACGTACAGCCGGACGGGTCGGTCAAGCGTGGGGGCCTGAGCTTCGGCGGGGCCGACACGCTGCGGCACGTGCTCGGCTGGCTGGGGCTGAAGCGGTACGAGCTCGACGGCGACGCCGCGCTGCTGGATGCACCGGTCTTGCCGGGCGACTGGGTGATCCGCGACGACGCAACGATCGCGGCGAAGCTCACCGCGATGGAATCGGTCGCCGCCGAGGCGGGCCTGGCGGTGGCGTTCGAACTGCGGCACGTGGAACGCGACGTGGTAGTCGCAGCCGGCGTCCTCCGGCGGCCGCAGAAAACCGTGAAGGTTTCGGCGGTAGACCCCGAAAACGACGACGAATCGGGCGGCGGCAGCGGCGACGGCAAGAGGTTCCTCGCCGCGCTCGGGTCGCAGCTGGGCGTCTACATCGACCCGGCGGGCGTGGTGGACCTCGATCAACCGCTCTCGTGGAGCTGGTACCGCTCGAGCCGGCTACGCGCGGTGCCCGAAGGTAAGCGCGACGCCATGACCCGTGCGGTGTTGGATCGCGTTACCGCGCAAACCGGGCTCCACTTCGAGATGGTTCGCCGCGAGGTCCCGGTGTGGCACGCCGTGCGTGTCGAACAGGCACGGTGACGGTGCGGGCGAGCGGAACCGGCCGTGTTCCGCGGATGGAAGCCAGCCGTCGCGCAAGCGCGAACGGCAGTTGAACCCGCCGGCAACAAGCACCAACGACCCAGCTATCAACTCAAGCAGCGCGACGCCGCGGAAGTTGGCCGCGGCGGTGCGTCTCCAGCGCTACAGCACCACATCGGCTCCAGCCCGATCGACCGCACCGTCGGACGGGTCGTTGGCCCACCGCTCCTTCACCCCCGCGCCACCGCATAGCGCATCCGCCGCGCATCCCCGCTCAGGAGCGTCATCTCCAACAACTTCAACGCCGTCAGTTCCAACGTTTCCCCAAACAGCGGCACACCCGCCCCGAACACCACCGGCTGCAAGTCCAGCACCACCTCGTCCACCAACCCCGCCGCCATGAACGCGTGATACACCGCCCGGCCGCCCCCCACGATCACCTCCTCCACCCCCGCCGCCTCCAGCGCCGCCAACGCCTCCGCCGGCGACCCCGCCCGCCGCCAATCCGCCACATCCTCTTCCCGCGACGACAGCACCACCTTGTGCGGCAGCGTCACCCCGTCCGCCATCCCGAACTCCACGATCTGCTCCACCGACGCCCGCCCCGCGACCACGCCCCCCTTCTCACCCGCCGCGTTCGCCCGCGCACACCACTCCGGCCACGACGCCTCCGGAAAGCTCGGCACCCCCGCCGCGTCCGCGATCAACCCGTCCATCGACACCGAAGCCAGCAACGTCACCTTCATCATCGACTCCCGTCAGCGTGCTCCAAGCCAAGCCAGGCCGCACCACCTAAACCATAGCCCCCCAATCCACCGCCCCCGCTAACTTGCCGTCCATGCCCGACCCCGATCCCACCAAAACCAAGAGCTTCGCCACCCCCGCCAAGCTCCGCCAGTGGCTCAAAACCAACCACGCCAAACGCGACGAACTCTGGGTCCACATCCACAAGGTCCACACCGGCACCCCCAGCGTTACCTGGAACGACATCGTCCTCGAAACCCTCTGCTACGGCTGGATCGACGGCGTTAAAAAATCACTCGGCGACGACGCCTACCTCCAACGCATCACCCCCCGCAAGCCCCGCAGCGCCTGGTCCAAACGCAACCGGCAACACGCCGAACGCCTCATCAAAGAAAACCGCATGCAGCCCGCCGGGCTCGCGCAGGTGGATGCCGCCAAGAAAGACGGCCGCTGGAAAAACGCCTACGGCCCCGCCTCCGAACTCAAAATCCCCCAGGACTTCCTCGACGCCGTCGCCAAGCACCGCAAAGCCCAGGCCACGCTCGACGCCTGCAACAAAACCAACCGCTACGCCATCGCCTACGGCCTCACCACCGCCAAGCGCCCCGAAACCGTCCAACGCCGCGCCGACAAGTTCCTCGCCATGCTCAAACGCGGCGAGAAGCCCGACTTCGGCTTCAAAAAGAAGTGACCCGTGCCCGTCCAGCCACGGAAGCCCCCCGCCGCCACAAAAAAGGGCGGGCGGCACCAGATGCCACATCTCGCAGTCTTCGACGATGTGTCCTTGGAGGCCGAGTCGGCACACGTCACGGAGGACCGTGACGTGTGGGCATATGACGTGACGCCATCCCTCAGTCTGCGGTTGAGACGTGGCGCCCGGCAAGCCAATCAATTATGACGGCGGGTCGTGAATCGCGGTACGCGGCGAAACCTCAACCGAATCACCACCGCCACCGCCAAGCCCCGTCTTCGCCCCGATTGATTTCAAAGTATCCGTTGTCCGAAGGCGTGAAGACCACCTTGGTCGGACTCGCGTCCGCAGGCAGCTCCTCGGCCAAGCACTTCGCGAGGATGTCTTTCATGCGTCCGGAATGCTTGATCAGATGCTCTTCCAACCGTGCCAGGTTTTCTTGGCGTTCGCCCTCGCGAAAATCAAAAGATTCAACCATGCCCGACCAATCCTCCGCCTCCATCAATTCCACGTAGCCGCGTAAAACATCCTTTGGCCCAGGCGACGCGTGCGTCTCAGGCGACGCGTGTGGCTCAGGCGACGCGTGTGGCTCAGGCGACGTTTGGTCCGCACACCCCGCATACATCCACAAGGCCAGGACCGAGATCAAAAACACGCAGACGCTTCGTTTTGCAGGGTGGGCCGTCATGATTGGAAAGCGTGAAAGTCTGTGGGTTCGGCGTTTGCGGGCGAAAAAAGCCAACGACCTATTTCCCGCGAGGGCCAGGGCGCAACCGTTCCGGGTGGCCCATCGTCCATTTCGTCGGTGCACTGTGAATGTTGGGGCGATCGCAATGCCGGGTGCCACACCTCGCCGTCTCCGACAAGGTGTGCCGGGAGGGCGAATCGGCACACGTCACGGTCCTCCGTGGCGTGTGGCACTCAACCATGCTCAAACGCGGCGAAAAGCCCGAATCCGGCTTCAAGAAACGCAGGTAAACCCAACCCGCCGCGCCGCCCACGGCCGCCGCTCGCGATCGCCAACCCTCACGGCCCGTCCGATCCGTCCGACGCCGCCAGCGCCCCCGCCAGGTCGTACACCGCCACCGGCGGCACCGGCTCGTCGTAGTTGTGATCGATCACGACGTACGCCAGCCCCCCGTCCACCGACAGGTCCGCCGCCGCGCTCGGCTCCAGCCCGAACACCGCCTCCACCGCGAACGTCACCGCGTCCACCACCACGACGCACGTGTACGTCTCGCTCAACACGTAGAACCGCCCCTCCGCGTACGCCACCCCCGAGAACGCCAAGCCACCGACCTCCGCGCCTTCTTTCACGAAGCCGCCCCACCCCAGCGCGTGCTCCGTCCCGTCGTCCAGGCGGATCAACCCCGAACGATCCTCCGCCGTCGCGAACCGGCCGCCCGGCGCATCCGTCATCCCCGAAAACTCCAGCCCCGCGACCCCCGCCGGCAACGCCACGTCCGCCACCCGCGCCCACC
>JBCDDH010000081.1:0-15031 GCA_039180415.1 Planctomycetota bacterium
CCCAAACGCGCCGCGCCCGTGCGGGAGCGGGCTGCTTGGCCGGCGGCAGGGCTGGGCCCGCGCCCGCACGGTCGCGGCTCGTAGCCTCGGCGGTCAGGCGGTCGTCGCCGTCGGTGCGGCGGCGTGTCGCACGGCGTTGCGGAAATACGCCAGGCCGGGCGGGGCGGTTTGGCGCTGTTCTGGGGCAAGCCGGGTCCACGCGGGGTGCTGAGTGGCGGCGACGAACCGCTCGGGGTGGGGCATGAGCCCGAACACCAGGCCGGTCGGGTCGCAGACGCCCGCGATGCGGCGGAGGCTGCCGTTGACGTCGTCCGCGTACCGCAGCGCGACTTGGCCGTCGGCTTCGAGCGCGTCGAGCGCGTCGTCGGGGGCGACGAAACGGCCCTCGGCGTGGGCGATGGGCAGCTCGTGATCGGGCAGCGTTTGGCCTTCGTCACGGGTCCAGACGCACTTGGTGTCGTCGGGGACTTGTACGCCGACCCAACGGTCCTGGAATCGGCCGGAGGCGTTGTCGGCGAGCGTGGCGGTTTGGTTCCCGGCGTGCGGATCAGGCAGCAGGCCGAGCTTGACCAGAACCTGGAATCCGTTGCAGATGCCGATCATCGGCACGCCGCGGTCGATGGCCGCAAGCAGCGGCTCGTAGAGGTGGTGCTTGAGCCGGCTGGCGAGGATTCGGCCGGCCGCGATGTCGTCGCCGTAGCTGAACCCGCCGGGGAAGCCGACGATCTGGAAGTCGGCGAGCTTCGCGGGGTCTTGGATCAGGGCGTTGAGGTGCAGCGTGTGCGGCTCGGCCCCGGCGAGCGTGAACGCATGGGCGAGCTCGGCGTCGCAGTTGGTGCCGGCGGTGCGGAGGATGAGGACTTTGGGCGTCATCGCGGCATCGTATCGCTTGGTGGTGGAAGTTCTTTGCCGTTATTGAAAGCAAGCCAAATGTTGCGATTCGCCTCGTGAGTCCAGGTCGGGCCAGCCATCACATTGTCTTTCGTCGTAACGACCGGATAAGGAGGCGAATCAGGGCTCTCTGCTTCTCGCAGTTTGTCAACATCAACTTCCCAGTTCACATTTACGTTCTCCTGAAACCAGTTGAAATCCCGGTTTGCATTCCTGTCTGATGATGTTGCGTGTTGCTCTAAAGCTCCCCAAGATTCTGGCCAGTTGCCCTCGGTTTCGGATATGAAATCAACGATCCAGTATCCAGTGTCCATGGCGGCGTAACGCTGCGAGAGGTCTCGGTTCATTCGGTCTATCGTCAAGGTGACAGAAGCGACACTTGCTAGCAGTAGAAGGGCAAGCACAGCAGCGATCATGCAGCCAACCTTGGTTTTCTTTGAGCGATTCACCGTTGCCCCGTTTTTCGGTATCCCGAACGCCTCGCCGCGTACTCCGCCGGATCAATTCCTAACGTCGGCTGCTCAACTCCATCCTTGCACTGCTGATGCAGGTTTTTGAGGAACGGGATGCACCAGCCGCAGCCGGTGCCCGCGCTCAGGCATTCGCTGATCAGCGACGCGACCGGCGGCTTCTCGCGTTTGCAGTACGTGACGATTTTGCGCTGCGGGACGTGGAAGCAGAGGCAGACGGTGGGGTTGTCCGGCGTTTCCGCGGGTTCGGCGTCCGGGGGCATGCCGTCAGGATACGCTTTGGCCATGAGCAAGCCGGCCGCGTACGACCGATTGTTGGAACAACTCGAAACCCTGCCGGGGGTGGGCAAGCGGTCGGCCGAGCGGATCGCGTTTTTCCTGCTCAAGCAGCCGGCGAGAGACACGCTGGCGTTGGCGGACGCGATCCGGGAATTTCGTGAAGCGTTGGTCGTGTGCTCGGTCACGGGGATGGTCAGCGAGGCCGACCCGTGCTGGATCGTGACGGATACCAAGCGGGACCACGGCACGGTGCTGGTCGTGGAGCAGCCGACGGACGTGCTGAGCCTGGAGCAGAGCGGGGCCTACCGCGGGTCGTACCACGTGCTGATGGGGCGGCTGAGCCCGTTGGACGCGGTCGGGCCGGGCGATCTGAACGTGGAAGGGCTGTTGCGGCGGATCGAGCTCGGACGGGACGCGGGCCAGCCGGACTGGCCGCAGATCCGCGAGGTGATCTTGGGGACGAACCCGACGCTGGAGGGCGACGGCACGGCGTTGTACCTGGCCGACCAGATCGCGGCGACGGGCGTGGCGGTGACCCGGTTGGCCCGGGGCATCCCGGTGGGGCAGACGCTGCAGACGGTGAGCAAGGCGGTGCTGAGCGACGCGGTGAAGGGGCGGCGGTCGGCGGATTGAGGCGTGCAGAGCGGGCGGCGGTTCTGGATCTTCCGGGGGGCGGTACGATTGCGTGATGCGGTTCGACACCGGCCAACACCTGCGGATGGGTCAGCAGATGAAGCTGGCGCCGCGCATGATCCAGTCGATGGAGATCCTGCAGATGTCGCAGGCCGCGCTGGAGGAACGGGTCGAGCAGGAGCTGGGCAGCAACCCGACGCTGGAGCTGCTGGACGCGGGGGCGGACTCGGCGGAGCTGCAGCGCGAAGCCAAGCAACGGGAACGCGACGACCGCGAGAACGAGCGGGAACTTAACGTCACCGAAACCGGGGGCGGCGAGGATTTCGAGCGACTGTCGAATCTTTCCGAGCAGTACGGCGAGAGCTACTTCGACAACAACTTCGAGGGGGCGGGCGACTTCGCGTTGCGGCGGGCCCGGTCCCTGAGCGGCGAGCGGGACGGCAAGCTGGACGCGATGGCGAATACCGCGGCGCGTTCCGCGTCGCTCTACGAGCAACTGATGGACCAGTGGCGGATGGCGGAGGTCGAGGCGGAGACCGCCGCGGTGGGCGAGCATCTGATCGGGCTGATCGACCGCGACGGGTATCTGCGGCTGGACGACGAGGCGATGCTGGCCGACGCACCCGTGGGCACGACGCAGGCCTTGCTGCACGACGTGATCACGGAGTTGCAGGACTGCCTGGAGCCCGCGGGGTTGGCGGCGCGGGACGTGCGAGAGTGCATCCTGTTGCAGATCGACGCCCGCGAGCGGGCCGAGCCGGACGCGGACCGCGACACGCTGAACCTGCAGCGTCGGCTGGTCGCCGACCATTTGAAAAACCTGGAAGCGAACCGGTACCCGAAGATCGCCAAGGCGTTGGGGATGGACATCCCGGACGTGCAGCACGCGGTGTTGGGTTTGCGGAGGTACACGCCGTACCCCGGCCGTCTGCTCGCAGACGACGAGGTGCGGACCATCACGCCCGACGCGGTGATCGAGTACGACGAGGCGACCGACACGTACACCGCGACGCTGACCAACGGCCGGATCCCCGCGCTGCAGATCAGCCCGGGTTACGAGGATTTGGTGAAGGCCCGCGACGCCGACGCCGCGACGCGGCAGTTCATCGGCACGCAGCTCCGCAACGCCCGCTGGCTGCTCGAAGCGATCGAGCAGCGGCAGACCACGCTGCTCCGCGTGATCGGCGTCGTGGTCGCGGCGCAGCGTGAGTGGTTCGAGCAGGGCGACTCGGCGCTCAAGCCCCTGCCCATGACCACGGTCGCGGACCAGCTGGGCATCCACGTGGCCACGGTCAGCCGGGCGGTGAGCGAGAAATATCTGCAGACGCCACGCGGCATCGTCGCTTTGCGGAAGTTCTTCTCTGGGGGCACGGAGACGGACGAGGGCGAGTCGATGTCCTGGACCGCGGTGCAGGCCAAGCTCAAGGACGTGATCGACGCCGAGGACAAGGCCAAGCCCCTCAGCGACGACGCCCTGGTGCAGGAGATGAAAAAGCAAGGCATCGAGATCGCGCGGCGGACCGTGGCGAAGTACCGGGGGCAACTCGGCATCCCCACGGCCCGCCAGCGGAAGCAATACACATGACCGATCACGCACGGAACCGTGTTGGCATCTTCACCCCCGCTTCGCCGATCGGTCCGATCGAGTTGGATATGGGTGTCGAGGTGATGCGTGCGGCAGGCTTCGACGTCACCGTCCACGACCAAGCGGCGGCCCAGCATTTCATCTTCGCGGGCACGGATGAGCAGCGAGCGGGAGCGTTGTGGGATTTGGCGGTTGATGACACGATCGACGTCTTGTGGTGCGCCCGCGGCGGGTACGGCTGCACGCACCTCTTGCCGCTGCTCGACAAATTCACCGCCGAACACGGCCCGCCGCCCCGGAAACTGCTCGTCGGCTACTCCGACGTAACGGTGCTTCATCACTACGTGCGGATGCGCTGGGGCTGGGAAACCCTGCACGCGAATATGCCCGCGTCGGCGTCGTTCGTCACAATGGACCGGGCCCAGCGCGACGCGACTTTCGCCTTGGCGCGGCAAGGCCTTCATGCCCAGGCCGGCCGGACGTTCGGCGCCGTCCGGCTCGGGTTCTTCGCCAACCCGCCGGGAGCACCGATCGAAGCCGAGGTAATCGGCGGCAACCTCGCGACATGGAACTACCTCACCGGCACGCCGTGGGCCCCGACGCCCGAGCAACTCGCCGGGAGATTCCTGTTCTTTGAAGACCTGGGCGAGGGGTTCTACAAGATGGACGCGTACCTCACGCAGCTCGATCAGGCCGGCGGGTTCGACGACGTCGCGGGGCTGATCCTCGGCGGCTTTCACGATTGCACCGACGAGCAATCGACGCGTTTCGCCTCCCCGCCGACCGATGACCAGCCCGATCCGCCAACCACGCCGCTGCGCCTGACGTACGACGAAAAGGAGGCGATGCGGCGTATCACGGCCCCTCTCGCCGAGCACCACGGCTTTCCCGTCGCGTGGAAGCTGCCGGTCTCGCACGGGCCGGACTATTGGCCGCTGGTATTGGGCGCGACGCACCGCTTGATGCCGGACGGCTCTTTCACGGTCGCGGGCTAAGGAGCACGACCATATCCGACACGATCCAGCGTTCACTTATCGCGCAGTTCGAGGCTTCGTTAAGGATGCTGCGGTCTTGCATCGATCAATGTTCCGACGACCGTTGGCAGGCCCCGGTCGCGCAAATAACGTTCGATCAAGCGGTCTTCCACACGCTCTTTTTTACCGACGTGTATTTGGGCCGAACCTTGGAAGAGGCCAAGCGGCAGGAATTTCATCTGGAGCACCGTGAGACGTTTGCGGATTACGAAGAGATCGGCGGCGGCTTGCAGCAGGCTCACTACGACAAGCCGTTTTCCGTCGTTTATCTCGACCATTGCCGGGACAAAGCCCGCCGGGTCCTCACGTCGGAAACTCCGAGTGACCTCAACGCGCGGCCCGGTTTTGAGTGGCTGAAATTTTCACGCCTCGAAACCCATCTCTACAACTTGCGGCACGTCCAACACCACGCCGGGGCTCTCTCGCTTTGCATTCGTCTTGACGCCGGTGGAGGCATCCCTTGGGCCGGTTCGGGTTGGGACCCGAAGCCGCCGCGGGCGTAACGCAGAGGGCTCAGCCGGCTTCCTGGATGCGCTTCAAGACGGCGTCCGCGTGACCGGGGACCTTTACCTTGTCCCAACGCTCCACGATCTTGCCTTTCGGATCGAGCAGGAAGGTGGTGCGGACGACACCCATGTACTTCTTGCCGTACATGGACTTCTCCTGCCAGACGCCGTACTTGGTGCAGACCTTCGCGTCGTCGTCGGCGAGGATGGGGAAGTTCAGGTCGTGCTTGCCGGCGAACTTGGCCTTGGATTTTTCGTCCTGCGGGCTGACGCCGAGCACGACCGCGTCGAGCTTCTCGAACTTCGGCAGGTCGTCGCGGAACTGGCAGGCCTGTTTGGTGCAGCCGGAGGTGTCGTCCTTGGGGTAGAAGTACAGGACGACGTATCGGCCGGCGTAGTCGGAGAGCTTGTGCTTCGTGCCGTCCTGGTCGGTGAGGGTGAAGGCGGGGGCTTTCTTGCCGACTTCGGGGAGGGCGGTTTGGGAGGCGGCGGGCATGGTGGCTCCGGGGGTGGGCGTGTGCGGGGACGGGATTACGGCTTGGGGGGGCGGGGCAGTTTAGAGGCCCGGAACCCGCGTCCGCAGAGCGTAGGCCCGCGGGCGGGAGTGCGGTTGACCGGCACAGACGGAACCCGAGGCCGAAACAAACGCATTTCCCGCGCAAGGGGTTTGACCCTGCCGAGCCTCGGGTCTAATTTTGCCGGGTTCCGAACCGACGCGCGGGAAGTTCCGTAAGGACGACCGGTTTCGGAACCGTCGAGGGCCCCGTCGGGGTGCCGGCGACGGTGTCTTGTGTTTTTTGGTCCCCGGCTTGCCCCGGCTCCACGGTCGGTTTCAGGCGAGCGACTCTTTTTCAAGTGAGGAAACATCATGTCGGACAAGCTCGCGGTCGTAGCCGGAGGTGGCGGTTTCATCGGTGGCCACCTAGTCAAGTACCTGATGGATCGCGGCTTCACCCGGATCCGCTCGGTCGACCGCAAGCCCACGTCCGGCTGGTACCAGGTGCACGAAGGCGTCGAGAACGTGGTCGCCGACCTGTCCCGCTTGGAAAACGCCCAGGCGGCGTGCGACGGCGCGGACGAGGTGTACATGCTCGCCGCGGACATGGGCGGCATGGGCTTTATCGAGACGCACAAGGCCGAGTGCATGCTGTCGGTGCTGACCAGCACCCACATGCTCGTCGCCGCTCGCGATGCCGGCGTGAGCCGTTACTTCTACTCCAGCTCTGCCTGCGTCTACAACGCCGATAAGCAGAAGGACGAGAACGTCGTGCCGCTCAAGGAAGAAGACGCTTACCCGGCGATGGCCGAAGACGGGTACGGCTGGGAGAAGCTGTTCAGCGAGCGCATGGCTCGGCACTTCCGTGAGGACTACGGCCTGATCACCCGCGTGGCCCGGTTCCACAACGTTTACGGCCCGGAAGGCACCTGGGAAGGCGGCCGCGAGAAAGCCCCCGCCGCGATCTGTCGCAAGGTCATCCACGCCAAGCACACCGGCAACCACGACATGGAAATCTGGGGCGACGGCCACCAGACCCGCTCGTTCATGTACATCGACGACTGCACCATGGGCATCGAAAAGATCACCCACAGCGACGTGCTCGAACCCATGAACCTCGGCTCGGACGAGCTGGTCACCATCAACCAGCTCGTGGACATCGTCGAAGACATCGCCGGCATCAAGCTCAACCGCCAGTACAAGCTCGACGCGCCCAAGGGTGTCAACGGCCGCAACTCCGACAACACCATGATCAACCGCGAGCTCGGCTGGGAGCCCGGCATCAAGCTCCGCGACGGCATGGAACGCACCTACCGCTGGATCCACGACGAGTACATGGCCAAGTACGGCGCGGCCGCCACGGTCTGAGCCGCTCGGTCCGAATCTATCTCTCGCATCTACGATGCCACCCGGGTTTCCCCGCCCGGGTGGCTTTTTTCCCGACCCGCCGCCGCTTCTTCCGAGTCGATCTAACCATGAACGCTCCCTCGTCGTCCAGCCCCGCCGATCGCCCCGTCGTCCTCCTGATTTCGCAGACGTATGTGCCCGACCCCGCCGCGTTGGGCCAGCACATGCACGACGCCGCGACCGAGCTGGTCAAGCACGGGTACCGCGTCCGGGTCATCACCTCGGCCCGTGGTTACGACGACCCGACCCAGAAGTTCCCCAAGACCGAGCAAATCGACGGCGTCGACATCGAACGCCTGCCGCTCTCGTCGTTCGGTAAGGCGAGCATCCCGATCCGGCTGCTGGGCGGCATCTTGTTCCTCGTGCAGGCGGTCGCGTGGGGGCTGTTCACCAAAAACCTTGCGGGCATCCTGGTCAGCACGTCGCCGCCGATGGCACCGCTGGGGGCGCTGGCCATCCGCAGGCTGCGGCGCATCCCGTTGGCCTTCGCGGTTATGGACATCAACCCCGATCAGATGATCGCGATGGGCAAGGTCAAGGCGAACGGCCCGGCCGCCCGGGTCTTCAACGCGATGATCCGCCGGACCATCCGCTCGGCCGAGGTCGTGGTCACGCTCGACAAGTTCATGGCCGAACGCCTCGAGCGCAAGGCCCGTGTCGGCGATCGCATGGTGGTCATGCCGCCCTGGCCGCACGACGATTTCCTCGAGCCCATCGGCCACGCCGACAATCCGTTCCGCCAGCAGCACATCCCCGGCGACGAGCTGGTCGTCATGTACTCGGGCAATATTTCCATCGCCCACCCGATCGACACGATCCTCGAGGCGGCCGCTCGACTTAAGGACCACGCCGCGATCAAGTTTGTCTTCATCGGCGGCAAGGCAGGCCGCGAACGCATCCAGGCGTACGCGGACGAGCACGGCATCGGTAACCTCGTGACGCTGCCGTATCAGCCCCTGGATCAGATCAAGTATTCGCTGTCCGCCGCGGACGTGCACCTGGTCGCGATGGGCGACGACATGATCGGCATCGTCCACCCGTGCAAGGTCTACGGCGCGCTCAGCGTCGGCCGGCCGGTCCTCGGGCTGGGGCCGGCCGAATCGCACGTCGGCGAGATCGTCGACGGCTACGACGCCGGCTGGAACATCGCGCACGGCGACGTCGACGAGTGCGAGGCGCTGCTCCGCCGTTTGGCTACGGCCGAGGGCCGAGCCGAGGTCCAGGAGAAGAAGACCAACGCCGCCGATGCCGGCAAAGATTTTACCAAGCACGAGTTGTGCGGCCGGTTCTGCGAAGCGCTCGACCGCGTGTTCACCCGCCACTGGGAAAGCAAACGCAAACGCAAGGGCGGGTCGGTCGCCCCGGCGTAAACCGGGCGATGGTCTGCCGCTTCACTCGGGCAACGGCGTACGCGGCTCGGCGCTCAGCGGAGGCAGGCCGCGCAGCCGAAGCAAGATATCCGCCTGGATGCGCGGGTCCCGCATCGCGTTGGCGTGGGCCCGCTGCCAAGGCAGGTTGTCCACCCAGACGACCGGCACGCCCGGAGGCGACGTGTTCTCCTCGCCGACCACCGCGTCGCCCAGCCGGACATACGGCACCAGTTCGTACTCCGATGCGCTCCGCGCGGATTCCAGTTCGATCAGGAACGCTGAGCCGGCCTTCATATCTCGCACCAGCTTGTCCGGGGAGATGCCCGTGGCCCACGCCGCGCCGCGGTGCGGCGTGCCCACGGTGTATAGCCGGCGCAGGTTCAGCGACCGCCGGCCTTCCGACGGCACCGCCGCGTACCGCAACACCAGCCCGCCCATCGACAAGGCCACCGCGTCCACCGGCGCGGTCCGATTCGGGTCGTCGCCCGGGCCGAAACGCTCGTCGACGGCTTCGATGAGCTGGTCACGCAACCGATCAAAATCGCTGAACATGAAATACCGTTTGCGCAGCACCGCGTCGGCACCGAAGTTCGCCTTCAATTCGTCGTTCATCGATGCGATCTCTCCGCCGAGCGGATCGAAGTATCCGCCCACGAGCAACACGGGACGCCGCGACGCCTCGGGCGATCCGCGCAGCTCGGCCAAAACCGCTTCCGCCCGTTCCACGCTCACGTCGAACGACGGGTTGACGATCGGCGCCGAGCTACAGCCCGACAGGAACAGCGCGGCGCCGAGGAACCAAGCCAGCGTCGCGATCGAGCGGGGGAGGGATGTCATGGCGGTCAGGCTTTCGGGTCGGGGGTCGAGGCGGCGGGCTTGACGACCTCCACCCAGTGTTTGGCGTCTACGCCGAGGAAGTCGTGCAACTGATGGCGGCACGATATGCCGCAAGCCACGACGGTCTTGCCGTCGTTGACGGCCTCACGCACCGCGGGGAACAGCCGGTCCTGCCCGACCTTTTCGCTGATCGCGTAATGCTCGTAACCGAATGAGCCCGCCATGCCGCAGCAGCCGGAGTCGACTTCTTCGCAGACCGTTTCGGGCATCGCGGCGAACGAACGCTTGATCGCGGACGTCCCGAACATCGCCTTCTGGTGGCAGTGGCCGTGGAGCAGGATTTCTTGATGCTCGCTGGTCAGTTCGATGCCTTGGGCTTCAAGGAATACGTCGATCATGTGGACGTGTTCCGAGACGCGCCGGCCGAGCGCTTCGTCGTCGATCAGGTCGGGCAGATCGTCTTTCAGCGCCGACGCGCACGACGGCTCGAGGCAGACGATCGGGATGCCCTGTGCGGCAAACTCGTCGAGGTTTTCGAGCGTGCGTTGTCCCTTAGGCTTCGCTTCGCGGAGCAGGCCCTTGGAGAGCCGTGGCCGTTGGCAGCAGCCGGCGTCCGCGAGGACCACTTCGTAGCCGCAGCCTTCGAGCAGATCGTACGCCGCGAGGCCCACGTGCGGCTCCATGTAGCTCGCGTAAGTATCGTTGAAGAGCGCGACCTTGCCGCGTGTCGGCGTGCGTTTGGAGGGGCCGCGGTCCGCCAATAGTTTTTGTAGCGAGCGTGTCGCGAACGGCGGCAGGGGGCGACGCCGATCGATCCCGGTCAGTTTCTCGAACAGCGCGCGGTACGGCGGGAACCGGTCCAACGCCGCCGCGAGTTTTGCCCACGGCCCCGCCATCCACGGCGCGACGTCCGGCATCCGCCCGATCAGCTTGTAGCCCAGCGGCGTGCCCTTACGGTCGTGCCGCATCTGCAGCGTGTCGCTCTTGAGCTTGGCCATGTCCACCGCGTTGGGGCACTCGCTCTTGCAGGCCTTGCACGCCAGGCACAGGTCGAGGACTTCGTCGACTTCGTCGCCGCCGATCGCGGTCTTCACGTCGTTTGCGTCGCCGAGCTGACCGGACATCGCGAGGCGCAGCGCGTTCGCGCGGGCGCGGGTCGTATCCTTTTCGTCTTTGGTCGCCATGTACGACGGGCACATCGTCCCGCTGCCCAGCTTGCGACAGGCCCCGACGCCGTTGCACTGCTCGACGGCCAGCCGGAACCCGCCCTGGTCGCGGTAGTGGTAGTGCGAGGGCACTTCCGCGACGCGATACTTCTCGCCGTAGCGCAGAATGGTCGGGTCGGTCATCGACGGCGCGTCGACGAGCTTGCCCGGGTTCATCAGGTTGTGCGGGTCGAAGACGCGTTTGAGCTGCCGAAACGCTTCGTAAAGCCGGTCGCCGAAGAAGCGGGGGATGAACTCGCCGCGGACCATGCCGTCGCCGTGCTCGCCGGCGAAGACGCCGCCGCGCTCGACGACCATGTCGAACGCGTAGTCGGCGATCTGTTTCATCTTCGTGCGGTGGTCGTCGCGGTGCAGGTCGACGGCGGGGCGGAAGTGGATCACGCCGACCGACGCGTGGGCGTACATCGAGGTGTCGATCTCGAGCTCGTGGCACTTCTCCCGGAGCTTGTCGATGTATTCGGCCAACGTCTCGATCGGCACGCAGGCGTCTTCCACGAAGGCTTGGCCTTTGACCGGACCCTTGACGTTCGAGATCAGGCCCAATCCGAGTTTGCGTGTGTTCCAGATGTCGGCCTGCTGCTCGGCGGTGAGCATGACCGGATGGGCATAGCCGATGCCGCGCTGCTTCATGGTTTCCGCAAAATCGTTGGCTTTGCGCTCGACGTCTTCCGGGGTGTCGCCGAAGAATTCGCAGAGCAACACGGCGTCCGGGTCGCCTTCGATCCACCAAGCCATGTCGCGGGTGGCGCCGTTGACCTTGGCCTCGCGCGTCGTGTGCCGATCCAGTAGTTCGACCGCGGACGGGCCAAACTCGTTGATCTCCGGCACGCGCCGCAGCGCGTCGATGTCGTCCTCGAAGTGCACAACGCAGACCGCGGTCGCCCCCGGAAGCGGGGTCAAACGGATCTTGGCTTCGAGCAAGAGCCCGAGCGTGCCCTCGCTGCCGACGATCAGATTCGAGAGATTCCACGTGCGGGGCCCGGCGTTGTATTCGCCGCGCGGGCCGATCGTGCCGACGTAGCCCGCGCCGTCCACGAACTCGTCGAGGTTGTAGCCCGAGACGCGGCGCATCACCTTGGGGTACCGCGCGAGGATCTCGTCCTGGTTTGCTTGGACGATCTGCTTGACGCCGCGGTAGACGGCGGCGACCGGGCCGTCCTTCCCGCCGGGCACACCTTCGCCACGCGACCGCGCTTGCCAGGTCGCGTCGTCGCAAGGTCCGGCGTCGAGCACCGTGCCGTCCGGGAGCGCGACGCGGCACGCGAAGACGTGATCCACGGTCTTGCCGTAGGCGATGGAGCGCGTGCCCGAGGTGTTGTTGCCGACCATGCCCCCGACGGTGGCGCGATTGCCGGTGGCGGGATCGGGAGCGAAATGCAGGCCAAGCGGCTTGAGCTGAGCGTTGAGCCGGTCGCGGACGACGCCGGGCTGCACGCGGGCCCAGCCTTCCTCTTCGTTGACTTCCAGCACCTGGTCGAGGTGCTTGCTGACGTCGATCACCAGCCCGGCACCGAACGTCTGCCCGCTCAGCGACGTGGCGCCGCCGCGTGGCGTGACCGGCACCTTGAACTCGTGGCACACCCGCAGGCCCGCGAGCACGTCGGCCTCGTCTTCCGGGACGAACACCGCGGCGGGCGTGATCTGGTAGTGCGAAGCGTCGGTGGCGTAGATGCCGCGCATCTGCGGCGAGTCCATGACCTCCCCGCGTACGGCCGATCGCAACGCGGATAGAAACCCGGTGATGTCCAGCGTATTGGGATTTTCGGGCGGATCCGCAGAGGCGGCCGGCAAATCGAGAACCGTCATGATGAAAGTTTAATGCCCCGCGGCGCTCCGAGTTTCGCGGGCCGCTCTCGGCTATGTCTCACCGGCGAGTCAGCGGACCCGTACACGGACCGTTTCGGTGGTGCTGTAGGTCTGGCTGTTGTCGCGGACCCGGCCGTTGTTGACGTGAAGCCGGGTGCGGTTGCGGGTGAAGACGGTGGACTCTTCGAGCACGTCGAAGCCGCCGAACACTTCGAGGCCGACGTCGTTGCGGGCGTGATACCAAGGCCGGCCGGCGTAGGCCGGCGTGCCCGTTTCCTCCGGCAGGAAGCTGACGGATCGGCCGTATGCGGCGGGGTTTTCGTTGAGGGACACGTCGTGGTTGAGCGGCGTAGTGCACCCGAACGCGAAGACCAGTATGGCTCCCATGAGCAGCCCCATCAGCCAGGCCGAGAGGTTGCGGCGCGATGCCCACCGCGCTTCGTCCCACGTGGGGCCGGGGCTCGTGTCTTTCCCTTCCATGCGTCAAGTGTGCCACGGGAAACGGGCCTGCCCAGCGAAATCGACGTTTATTTCGGGGTGGGGCCGGGGCGGGGTTTCGGAAGGCGTCCGCCGGGGCGCGGCAGGGCGTCGAGTGCGCCGGCCATGTCGCGGGCCAACGCTTCAAGCAGCCGGGCCCGGGGGTAGCTGCGTCGCCAGACCAGCACGAGCGTCCGCGAAGGCGCCGGACGGGTGAACGGGTGCAGCGGGAAGTCGCAGAGGTCGGCGAACGGGCCGATGGTCGCGAGGTAGGGCAACAGCGTCGGGCCGATGCCGGCGGCGACCATCTGGCGGAGGCTCTCGAGGCTGCTGGCCTGGAACGGCGCGTCGGGTTGCGCTTCGTTTCCGCAGAGGCGGAGCGCCTGGGTGCGGAGGCAGTGCCCGTCTTCGAGCAGGATCATGGGCTCGTCCGCCGCGTCGTGGATCGAGAGCCGACGCCGCTTGGCCCAGCGGTGGCGGCGCGGCGTGGCGAGCACGAACGGCTCGTCGTAGATCGTTGCCCGGCTGACCGACGAGGTGTCGAACGGGTCGCTGAGAATCGCGGCGTCCAGGTCCGAGCCGGTCAGCCGTTCGAGCAGGTCGTGTGTCGTCGCCTCCCGCAGGAATAGCTGCGCTTCGGGTTGACGCGAGCGGATCACGGGTAGGACGTGCGGCATCAGGTACGGCCCGGCGGTGGGGATCACGCCCAGCCGCAGCGGCCCCGACCACCGCGTCGCGTCGGCGTCGGCCTCGGCCCGCAGTGCTTCGGTCGCGTCGAGCACGCGTCGGGCCTGGGCGAGCACCCGCTGCCCGGTGGGCGTCGCGGTCACCCCCTTGGGGCCGCGCTCGAACAGGCGGGCGCCCAGGTCTGCTTCGAGCCGGGCGACCTGCGTGCTGAGCGTCGGCTGGCTCACACCGCAGCGCCGCGCGGCCTTGCCGAATTGGCCGGTCGTCGCCAGCGCCAAGACGTACTCGAGGTCGCGTGTGTTCATCCGGCGGTAGCCTAGTCTTAATAGTTTTTATTGATACCCACAATCACATCCATCACTTTGAGTAATGCACGAGTGGTCGAGATACTTTCCCCTGGTCAAGGACGCGTCCCGGTTGAACAGACCGCGGCGCGTTTTGCTCCGGACGTCGGATCGTCCGGATCTCTTCACACGCCGTCCTCCATGGAACCGCCCGCCATGTCCCAAGCCAAAGCCGCCGAGATGTCCGACGCCACTTCCGCCGGCCCCGACCCGTCTGGCGGGAAGTGCCCGTTCATGGCCGGCGTTCGCCACCAGAACATCACCGGGTCGACCGCGAACCAGCACTGGTGGCCCAATCAGCTCAACCTCAAGGTCTTGAACCAGAACGCTCCGCAGATCGATCCGCTGGCCCCGGATTTCGACTACGCCAAGGCGTTCGCGACGATCGACCTCGACGAACTACACCGCGAAGTCGCCGAAGTGCTCACCACCAGCCAGGACTGGTGGCCCGCTGATTACGGGCACTACGGCCCGTTCATGATCCGCATGGCGTGGCACTCCGCGGGCACTTACCGCATCGCCGACGGCCGCGGCGGCTCGACCACCGGCACACAACGTTTCGCCCCGCTCAACTCCTGGCCCGACAACGGCAACCTCGACAAGGCCCGCCGCTTGCTCTGGCCGGTTAAACAGAAGTACGGCCGGAAGCTCTCGTGGGCGGACCTCATGATCTTCGCCGGCAACGTCGCGCTCGAGGACATGGGCTTCAAGACGTTCGGCTTCGCCGGCGGACGCGAGGACGTGTGGGAGCCCGAAGAAGACATCTATTGGGGACCGGAAACCACGTGGCTCGGCGACCAGCGCTACACCGGCGACCGCGAGTTAGAGAACCCGCTGGGCGCAGTGCAGATGGGCCTGATTTACGTCAACCCGCAGGGACCGGATGGACATCCGGATGTTCTGCAGTCGGGCCGCGACATTCGCGAAACCTTCGCCCGCATGGCGATGAACGACGAGGAAACCGTCGCCCTGACCGCGGGCGG
>JBCDDH010000082.1:0-14340 GCA_039180415.1 Planctomycetota bacterium
CGTCAGCGGCAGAACAACCGCCGCCGACAAAGTGACGCATCGGGATCAAAGGCGGGGTCCGTAATAAAGTTCAAGAATTGCTCGTAATGGTTGAAGTTGTTGCCGTCGAGGATGCCGCTCGGCGTCGTAATCCGGTTATCGAAGTCGTTGTAGGCCTCTTTGCTATTGACGGTCGCGGTGCTGCCATCCTGGAAGGAAACGTTGAAGCCGTTGAGGCTCGCGTGGGCGGTACGTTCGGGCCGGGAGGCGACGTCGAGGTTCATGACATCGTTATCTTCATAGTCGTCGAACGTCTGGTAGACGCGTTCGGTAACGACGCCGAAGCCGGGCGAAGTGCCGTCCAGATTCTGGGCTCGCGGGTTGTGGTGGTAAGAGGTCAGCACATTCCGGCTGCCGCTCGGGGAAGCCACCGAGGCGGAGGGCCAACCATCGGTGTTGTAATCTTCAAAGGTGTAGAGTTCGAATTCCTGCGAAGGGCAGTAGAAGGCCTCGGGCTGAGTGAAGTGGCCTTCGTCGAAGAGCTGTCCCATGTTGTGGAACGTGTCGCCGTCGCCAACGCCGTCGATGATGACAGCGATCTGTGTGTGCTGCGTGGACTGGAGTTGTTGAGAAAATCTCCGCCGAGTACCGGGGTCGGAACTGAAGCGGGCGACGATCCCGCTGACGGGCAGGAAGCTGTTGTTGTCCGTGGAGTAAGCGGCGATGGCGATGCCCTGCTGGCGAAGGTTGGAATTGCACGCGGTTAGGCGAGCCTGTTCGCGGGCGGCGCTCAGGGCCGGCAACAGAATGCCAATCAGCAGGGCGATGATCGAGATCACCACGAGCAGTTCGATCAGGGTGAAGGCGTGGGTGCGTCCGTTCATGTGCGATCCTTCGCCGGAAGAGGGGAAGGGGTGGAGGCCCCGCAAGACTCGCCGACGACTAGGCGGGGCGCGACGACGAAGTGTTCACGCGGCCGGGGGGCGTCGGCGGGCAGTTCGATGTGGTCGAGCAGGCAGCGGATGGCCAGGCGGGCGATCTTGGTGTCGCGCCGGTCGATGCTGGTAAGGCGGACATCCGAGGCCCAGCCGATGGGCTCGCGCTGGCAGCTCACCAGCGCGACGTCGTCGGGGACCCGCACGCCCCGACGACGCAGCTCACCCATCAGCCACATAGCCGAGGTTTCGTTGGTGGTGATCACGCCGTCGGCCCCGCGATCGAGGATCTCGTCGACGCACTGCCGGGTGATCCGCGGCCGGTCGATGAGCGACCGGTCGGCGAACACGAATTGATCGGACTTGTTGCACGGCCGGCCGATTTCCCCGTAGGCGGCCATGAAGCCGTCGTCCCATTGCTGGGTTCGGATGTGCTGAGGCCGGCCCTTGCGGCGGATCATGACGATGCGCCGGCGCCCTTGTCGCAACAGGTGCGAGGCGGCAAGGTAGGAGAGCTGCCGGAAATCAACCGAGACGTAGCTCACGTCGGCGTCGACGATGGGCGCGGGCATGAAGACACAATTGGGGAAGCGTTCGAAGAGCTTGACCACGCGATCGCCGAACTGCGGATAGTGGTGGGCCATGCAAAGCACGCCCTCGACCTCGCGGCCGTAGAAGTCGTCGGCGAATTCGCTGATCTTCCCAAGGTTGTTGTGGACATAGCCCACCAACAGACGGAAGCCACGCTGTGTGCACATCCGGTCGATCGCCTGGAGTTGGCGGGTGGCGGAGCTGCCGGCGGCGACATCGACGACCACCCCGATCACCCGGGTCCGTTTGCCCGCGAGGGTCTGGGCGGCGAGGCTTGGGCGGTAATCGAATTGAGCGGCGACTTCGCGGACCCGCCGGGCCGTCTCCTTGCCGACGCGGGTGTTGGCACCGCCGGTACCCAACAGAACCTTTGAGGCGGTAGCCCGCGAGACGTTCGCCTGCCGTGCGATGTCCACGATCCGCACCCGCTTTGCCTGGCGGCTGATCACCCCTACGGGATCGGGAAGCGCGGTACTCATGACGGCGAAAAAGGAGAGGCCGAGAAGCGGCCGAAAACAGACTGCGAAGCCGGCAGCAGGAACCGACGATGAGAAAATGACTTCGCGCGAAGTCAGTGTAATCAGATTTCACGGGGAGTCAACGGAAAACTCCGCATCCGGCCCGAAACTAGGGTTTCTGACAACCAGAATTTTGGAATCGCGAAAAAACCAAACAAATTACTATCAAATCAGCCTGGGCAGCGCCTCGGCGGTGTGCTGGAGCAGGCCCGGTGACGGCGGGAGCATCTCCGCGATCAACGTTTTTTCGTAACCCACGGCCCGCAGCGCCGCGATGGTCTCGGGCCAGGGCACGTCGCCTTGCCCGAGCCGGCAGAAGTCGTATTTGCCCTGCCAGTCAAAATCGTGTTTGAAGTCTTTGACGTGGACCCGCTTGATCCGCGGACCCAGCAGCTCGATCCAGTGCGGCGGATGCTGGTGGTAGCCCAGGGCGTTGCCGACGTCGAAATACACCCCGACGCGATCGCTGGCAAAGCCATCCACAAAGTCCCGCAGCTCGACCGGCGAGAGGAACATGCCGTTCCACACGTTCTCCAGGCACAGATCGACACCCACCGACTCGGCCGTCTTCAACAACCGCTGGACGTTCTCTCGGCAGCGCTCGACCGCGACGTCGTAACGCACCTTCTGGTCCGGAACGAACGGACATCCGACGATCCCGGGCACGTAGAGCAAGGCCTCGCAACCCAGCCAGGCCGTCCGTTGCAGTGCGGCGGCCATGGCGGCGAGGCTCTCTTCCCGCACCTTTGCGTCGTCGCTGACCGGGTTCATGCCCCAGCTCAGCCCGCAAGCGACGGTCGCAACGTGCAGCCCGGATGCGTCGATCTGCCGCCGAATCGCTTCGCACTCCGCTTGCGTCGAGCCGACATGGAGCACGCCCGCGTCGGCGATCGAGAGCTCCAAGGCTTCGAAGCCCAAGGACTTTGCCTCGGCCAACGCGTCGGCGACGGGGTGGGTGTTCTCCAAGCCCTTGGCGAACGACCAGTACGAGATGCCCGGGATCATGGCGAAGCCTCCGTGGAAGGTGCGGAACGGTTTGGTTCGGGAACAAGCTCGAGCGGCGCGTGATGCGTCCGCAGGTGGAAGGCCGTCCGCGGCTGGGGCGGGAACATGGACAACTCGGGGCCGCCCGCGCCGTCGGCGTCGCGCGGCAGGTGGTGGCCGTAGTTGTATCGAGCCACCAGCGTGGTCAACGGCCGATCCATGGTCCACGACGGATCGATCGCCCGCAGCGCCGCCCAGGGCAGCCGCAGCGTCGCCGACCAGCCCGCATCCACATCACGGTGCGCGTTGGCCGTGCCCCGCCGGGTCACGGCCGCTTCGAACGGCGCGTCGCCTATCACCTCGGCCAAACCCGGCCGCAGCCAACGTGTCGCCGTGCGCAAGCCCGTCGGGCTGACGTGCAGTTCCAAGTACCAGCCGAGCCGGGTCGTGCCGTCGGCCTCGATCCGCGCGGGCGGGCCGATGAACCATTCGAGGGTGTCGCCCCGCCGAAACAACGAATCGCCGTCCCGCTCGGCCAGGCAGACCAGGTCCGCGTCGTCCAGCTCGGCCCGCAGGTACACCGCCTCGTCGTCGTAGCCCAGCGCGAACCAGCCCGCCTCGCGCACCGAACGGCCCGCCGCCTCCTGCTTTTGATTCAGCCGCAGCGCCGTCCGTTCGGCGTGGGACCATCCGTCCGCCGACGCCCAAACCGCGCGGTCGATCGCCGCCGCACGTACTGCCGGAACCGACGCCCCGGACGCCGCCACCCTCGACGCCGACGGCGCCGCGCACCCCGCGGTCAGCACGCCCGCCGCGCTCAGCGCGAGACACCCGCTCAACACCGGCCGATTGGTCCGACTCATGGTTTCACCGCCGAGGATTCGGCCGACGCGTCGGCGTCGCCCAGGTGTTCCGCAACCGTGCCGTCGTCGCTCGTGTCGCGGTCGAGCTTGCGGAGCGTCCGGAACAGGTCTCGCAAGTCGATCACACCACCGATCAGGAACCACACCGTCGCCACCACGCCGATCACGCCCGACAGCGCGACCTTGAACAGCCACCAGTTCGCCCAGGCCGCATCGGTCTGCATCAGGCCGAAACCCAGGTTGGCGACCGTGAGCACCACGAACCCGCCGAAGAACAGGACGAACAGCGCGTACTTGCCGGCGAAGATCCACTTGTCGCCGGCGGTGAACTCCGCGGTGACGCCCAACTTCCGCTGCCAGCCGGGGATGGCGTTCTGGGTGACGACAGCCGTGTCGCCGGGTTCGCCCTCCTTGAGCTTCGGGGCGTACGCGCCGCGGTGAAAGAGCTTGTCGGTGTTGAGCCGGGGGTCGGGCGAACTCAGCGACGCGATCACGTAGGCCGTGACCGCCGAGAGCGACGCGACGAACGCGAGGTGAACGCCGTTGAGCCAGAAGCGGTCGGGCAGCTCGCGGACCCACGCCACCTCCGAGTATCGGCCCTGCAACCACGGCACCAGGTTCGGCCACAGCAGGTTGTTCAGCACCACGCCGAACACCGCGAGCGTCGAGCCCGTGATCATCGCCGCCCACGCGCCCGACGTCGTACCCCGCTTCCAGTACAGCCCGCCGATCAGCACCGCGCCCGCCCCGCCCGTGAACACCGCGCCGGTGATCTGGAAGTACATCAGGATGTACTCCTCCAGCGGGAACAGCATCGAGAACGTCCACGCGAACAGCGCGACCCCGATCACCGAAATACGCAGCACCTTCAGGTGCTGCTCCGGCGTCCACGGCTTCCGCTCTTTGAGCTGGCGCATCGGCATGGCCACGTCCTGCACGAAGATCGAGCCCCAGCTGTGCAGATAGGTCGAGTCGGTCGTGAGCGTCGCCATGATCATGACCGCCGCCAGCAGCCCCATGACGCCCACCGGCAGGATCTCCGACATCGCCACGGTCGTGGTCATCTGCTTGGCGATCTGGTCGCTGCCGATCCCGTCGAGCGTCTGCCGCGCCGCCCGGGCCTGCTCGAAATACTCCGGCGCCTGGAACAGCACGTACGCACAGATCGCCGCCAACGGCACGATCAGGCCCTGCACCAGCAGCCGAAACTGCGCGATCACCACCGCCATCTTCGCTTCGTGCGGGCTCTTGGCGGCGCTGTTGTAGCCCTGGCTGCCCTGCCACACCATGTAGTTGTAGACCCGCAGCGCCGCGAGCGTCATGAAAAACAGCGGGTTGAAGCTCGGCAGCTTGCCCTGGTCGAACGGATTGATCTTGCTCTCGCCTTCGGGCTGATGGCTGAGCGTCTCGATGATCGTGCCCCACGGGAAGATCCACAACAGCACGCCCAGCAGCACCACGAACGCAACCCCCAGGAACTGGCCCTGCACCCAGTCGCTCACCATCACGGCGATCTGCCCGCCGTTGAGCGTGATGAACAGCGCGACGCTCAGCAGCACGGCCATCACCAAGCCCATCATCAGGTTCAGTTCCAGCGACGTTCCCGGCACCGTGACCATCCACTGCTGAGCCAACCCATCGAGCCCGAGGAAGTAGATGAAAAACCGCGCGGTGACCGCGGGGAAGATGCCGTAGTTGAAGATGCCGCTAAGCCAGCACAGCAACCCCGCGAACACCCGGAAGCGCCGGCTGTAGCGCCGCTCGAGGAATTGCGCCAGCGTCATGACCCGCGTCTGCCGGTAGCGGTAGATCACCCAGCCAGACATCGCCAAGATCAGCGAGATCGGCGCGAGCATCGAGTTCCAATGCATCGCCCCGAGCCCCGCCTCGTAGAACTGCTCCCACTGCGCAACGATCGTGATCGTGCCGATCCCCGCCGCGCTGCTCGCCACGGTCAGCAAGTACCTACCCGCGCATCGGTTGGCCGAGAGGAAGTCGGCGACGCTGCGGGTGAAACGTTGCGTGTACCAGGCCATCCCCAGCACCATCGCCAACGCCCCCGCCACGATCGCGTAATCCAAAAGGTGCAGGTTCATGCCCAAAGCTCCGTGCGCCCCGACCCGGACCACCCGCCCTGTCGATCACCCGAAACGACCCAAGCCCACCGACTCCGGCAACGCCTCCCGCCCGCCCGTCACGTGCGACAACGCCAACGAGGACGCCCACGACGCGCCGCCCACCGTCCCCCGCTGGGGCTGCCAACCTTCGATCAGCACCCGCTCCCGCAGCACCGGCAGCACCCGCCGCCGGACCCGCTCCTCCAGCCGCGCCAGCACCGTGGGCGAGCCCATCAACGAACCCGTCAGCACCAAGCGGTCCGGCCGCAGCAGGTTCACCGACCCCGCCACCACCCGAGCCAGGTGTCCCAGCACCCACCGGCCCGCCGCGCCGAGCGTTTCCGCCTCCAACGCCGCCCGCAGGCGACGCGTCTCGTCGGGGTCGCGCAGACGCAGCTGCGCCGTGCTCACGACGCGTTCGACGCAGCCGATCTGCCCGCAGTAACACCGCGCCGTCTTCACCGGCAGCGCCATGTGCCCCATCTCGTTCGCGCCCCGCACGCAACCCGCGTTGCCCGCACCCCGCAGCATCACCGACGCGCCCAGTTCCCCGTCGCCCACCGACACGAACAGCACGTCTTGGTCCGGCGCCGCCGCGTCGCTTAGCCGCCACGTCTCCGCCGCCGACTGCACCACGTTGTCCACGACCACCGGCCGACCCCCCGCCGCCGCCACCAACGACGACAACGACGCGCCGCGCGCGTTGGGCTGCGCCGCACTGAACAACAGCCGGCCGCCGCCTTCGTCCAACTCCACCAGCCCCGGAACGCTCACGCCCACCCCAACCACCGCGGCACAAGCTTCGCACGCCTCGGCCACCCGTGCCGCCGCCCGCTCGACCGCCGTCGCCGAACCCGCGCGCGCGCCGACCGACACCCGGTCCCGCACCACCGGTCCGACCACCCGCCCCAGCAGGTCCGTCGTCGCCACCTCCAGCCGGCCCCGCGAAATCGCCACCCCCACCAGCCGGTCCGGCCCGCCCGTCAACACCACGTATTCCGCCGGACGACCACGCCCCTTCTCCCGCGCCAGGCCCCGGGGGTCATCCGGCTCCCGCACCGCCGCGTACCCGTCCGCCAACAGACGATCCACCGCCTCTCCGATGCTGTTGAACCGCACCCCCAACTCCCTCGAAAGCATCGCTTTGCTCATCGCGCCGCGCCGCAGCAGACATCCAATAATGCGGCGCCGGAGAATATCCATCGAACCGACCATAATTCACGGTGCCGACCGAAGCAAGAGCCGATTCCCCTCGCCCAAGGCCTCAGCCGCCAAACCCCAGCGCCCCGCGCCGCTCTCGGAAATCCATCACCGCGTCCGCGTGCCTCGGCTCGTCGATCGCATTGCGAAGCTCACCCGGGTCCGAGCCCAAGTCGATCAGAACCTCCGGCCCACCCGTCGGCGAATCCGACGCGAAAAACAAATACTTCAAGTCGCCTCGCCGGATCATCAGGTCCGTCCCCCCGAACTGGCTCACCGCCTCGTTTTCCCCGCCGGCAATGCCCGCCGCCTCGCCCGACATCAAGGGCACCAGCGACCGGCCGTCCAGGCCCGCCCCGCTCACCGTTTCCGATTTGGCGGGCAGCGCCGCGCCGCCCGCCTCGCAGAGCGTCGCGAACAGATCGATCAACGAGACGTTCGCGTCGACCGCTCGACCGCCGCCGCCCCAACCCCACGCCTCCCGCAGCGCTCGCGGAGGTCGGATCAGCAGCGGCACCTTTACGCTGCCTTCGAAGAACCGCGACTTCTCCCATAGGCCGTGCTCCCCGAGCATCTCGCCGTGATCGCTGGTGTAGACGATCCACCAGTCATCGAGGTCATGCCCCGCCCGCTCCAACCCGGCCAGCACGTCGCCGAAAATCGTATCGACCTTTTCCACCATCGCGTAGTACGCCGCCGTCGCCCGCCGTAACTCGCGTGGCGACGCCTGGACGTTGGGCCCGTGCTGCGTTCGGCCCAGACTCGGATGGTCCCACACCGCCTCGTCCGCATACGGCACGACCCGGGGAAGGTAGTACTCGAACTTATCCGCGTCGGCGAAGAACGGGTAATGCGGCTGCAACAGCGACACCTTCAGCAGCGTCGGCCGAGCGCCCGCCGGGCGATCGTAAAACGGGTCCACCCAGTGGTCGCGGATGAAATCCAGCGTCGCCGCTCGCGCACGCTCATCGAACCGCTGATACGGCCCGTCGCCAACGCCCGCCCGGAGCACCTCCTTCTGGTTGGTCCACTTGCCCGTCCCGCCTTCTTCGGGATACGCCGTGTCGTCGATCGGCTCGTAATGGGCCCGGCTCACTTCCGCGTCCGGCGCGATGCGGTGCGTCCAGCCCTGCATCTGCTCCGGGCCCATGTGGTGCAACTTGCCCACGCAGGCGGTCGTGTATCCAAACTGCGCCAGCCGCTTCGCGAACGTCATCGAAAACGGCGGCAGGTCTTGACCGAAGCGCTCCACGCCGCACGTCCGCGGCAGCTGCCCCGCCATTAGGCACTGCCGGGCGGGCACGCAGATCGGCGACGGCGTGTACGCCGACGTGAACACCGCCGACTCGCAAGCCAACCGATCCAGGGTCGGCGTCCGCACCACCGCGTCCCCGGCAAACCCGGCCACGTCCGCGCGGTGTTGATCCGACATCAGAAACAAAATATTCGGCCTGTCCACGCCCGGGATCATAAAGCAGCCCGGGGCGACGCCCCTCCGGCCCACCAAAAAGCCTCGCAAACCCGAGGTTTGCGAGGCTTTCCAAGAAGCCACCCATGGGACTCGAACCCACGACCTCACCCTTACCAAGGGTGTGCTCTACCAACTGAGCTAGGGTGGCGGTACGGATTTCCGGCGCGACCGGCAGCGCCCACGACGCCTTCGGCCGAGCCACCCAAAATAACCCGCGGCTCGTCGCCGCGTCAAACCCCTCGGCTCCGACCGATCCCGAATCGGCGAGAATCCACACCGACGCTATCCGGCATCGTATGATGGTTACGTGCCCACTTCCGCCCCAGAATCCGACGCTGGCTTCGATCCCGACGCTCACCTGGATACGGTGACCCAGATCATCGCGTCGCTGCGTCCGTTGATCCAAGCCGACGGCGGCGACGTCGAGTTTCTCGAACTCACCGACGCCGGCGTCATCCGCGTCAAACTCAAGGGCGCCTGCGTGGGCTGCCCCTCGGCCTCCATGACGCTCCGCGACGGGATCGAGCGCAGCGTCCGAGAAAAAGTGCCGGGAATCACCGGGATCGAAGCCCTGGACAGCTGACCGTCGAGCCGGTACGGCCCGTGAATGCCTAAGCCTGATTCGGTCGATGCTTATAGGCAAACCGAACGGTCGCCGGACGCTATGTGCCCCGCCGATCCCGAATCACCTGGCACGGAGATGCCCCACCGACCGCCCCTCAGCGGGAGAACCACGGATGCTCGCTCTCACCCGACGCAAAGGCGAAGAAGTCGTCATCGGCGACCCCAAAAACCCGCTGGGCATGATCCGCGTCGTGGACATCCACGGCGACAAGGTCAAGCTCGCTTTCGACTTCCCCCGCGACGTCGACATCAACCGCAAAGAACTCGCCGACGAAAAAGCCCGCGGCGAAAAACCGAGCAAGCCCGGCGACGCGGCGTAAACCGCGATCCGACCCCTTCGCCGTTTCGCGGCGCAGCAATCGGCGTCGAGCCCCGAGTCAGCCCCCGAAATACTTGCCCCACAACGGCCGGAGCTTTTCGATCTCCGCGGGATCAATCTTCGCTTTGTCCGACCAGATCCCCAGCGACAACGCGTCGTGGGCGGGACTACCCCCGTCCCGAAGCATCGACACGTCCGCCAAAGCCGTCTTCATGAGCGCGAGGTTCGCGGCGGTGGCTTTCTGCAAGTTCCCGATGATCTCCCGCAGCAACGATTCGCGCGACCGCTCCGGGTCGTGGGGCTTCCAAGCGTCGAAGTCCGTCGGCATCGCGACCAGTGCGTAGGCCAATTCCGCTTCGCGGGCGAGCTTCGCCTCGGGGCAGGCGGTCATGCCGATCAGGTCGCCGCCGAGCTGCCGGTGCATCTTTGATTCGGCCGCGGTTGAAAACGCCGGGCCTTCCATGCACACGTACGTCCCGGCCCGGTGCACCCGCGTGTTGCCGTCTAGCTTCTCCGCCGCCGCCAACAGCCACCGCCGCATCACCGGGCAGAACGGCTCGGCGAACTCCACGTGCACCGCGGCCCGCTCGAAGAACGTCGCCGGCCGGTGCCGCGTGCGATCGATCAGCTGGTCGCACACCACCAGCTCGCCGGGCACGAAATCCTCACGCAGCGAACCCGTCGCCCCGCTCGCCAGCACGTGCGTCACGCCCAGCGTCTTGAGCGCAAAGAGATTCGCCCGGTACGGCACCGCCCCGGGGTTGAGCGTGTGCCCGATCCCGTGCCGCTGTAGTAAAAACACCGGCGTGCCGTCCCAGACCGTCTCCACGATCGGCGACGAGGGCTTCCCGAACGGCGTGTCCACGTCGTGCGACCGCACCACGGCTTCCTCGCCCAACGCCGCCCCTAAGCCCGACCCGCCGATCACCGCGATGTTCATGGGTTCTGCCATATCCGAACCATAATGAAACGGGAGTAACGGCCCGCCGCCCGTCGGCGTATGCCTTGCGTGATCACCGCCGTGGCCGAATGAACCCGGCCTCGCCCCCCAATCCCCTGCCATCCAACGGAGCCCCCGACCATGACCACCACCCTCCCCCGCCGTCGCATCAAGCCCGCCCTCCTGATCGCGGCCGCCGGCTCGATGATCGGGGCCGGGCTGTTGCTCGCCCGCCCGGCCGCCGCCGACCACCACGACAACCCCTTCGCCGAAGTGCCCTTCGAGCTGCGCGTCGATCTGGCCAAGGCCTACGCCAGCCCGCTCGGCGAAACGGTCATGAGCTACGTCCGCCAGGCCAAGCCCAACGCCGACGAGCTCATGGACGGCCTGGCCGAGACGCTCGGCATGGACCTGCGCACCGCCGTGTCCACCGTCGTCGTCCGCGGCATGATCGCGTCCACCTCGTCTCCGTCCCGCCACGCGGTTGACATGAGCGAGTACGACTTGCAGATCATCGCCGATTTGGGCGAGACCACCGGCAAGCTCGAAGGCTGGATGCTCGGCCTGCCCGGCTACGACTCCGACGAACTCGACGACCAAACGCTGCTGCACAGCTTCGTGATCGAGGACGACAGCCGCGAAGCGGACCACGGCGACGAGGTGCGTGAACTCGAAATCGAAGCCGAAGAACTCCAACACGAAGTCGAAGTGATCACCCGCGAGCTGCGTGCCGCGGAAGACGAAGAACGCGAGGAACTCGCCGTGGAACTCCGCGACTTGCAGCGGGAACGCGATCTGATCCGCCGTGAACTCGGCGAGATGCTGGAAGACCGCCGCGACGAAGAAGAGGAGGAAGAAGGCCTGTTCCGCGTATTCGTCGCCCTGCCCGAGGCCGATGGCCGGTTCACTCTGGTCGCGGCGCTGGACGACGAAGCCGTGATCGAGATGGCCGAGGCCGTCCGCGAAGGCGAAACGCTGCTCGACGAAGACGAAGCGCTGCGAGGCGAAGAGATCGCTCGGCTCTACCTCGACGACCTGTCCAACCACAACCTCCCCCGCAGAGTCCCGGGCTCGGCCTTGCTCGATTCCGTCGCCGGCTTGAGCCTCACGCTGGGCAGCGGACGCAACATCACCGCCGAGATGGTGATGGAAACCTCAAGCCCGGCCCGCGCCCGGCAGGTGTCCCAACTGCTGCAAGGCCTGATCGCCCTGTCGCAGCTCGCCGCCCTCGAACAGCCCGATATCCAGGAACTCGCCAACACGCTGCAGGAGATCCAGATCACGCAACTCGACGACGCCGAGGAACCGGGCGTGTCCGCGCGTTTCTCCGGCAGCCACGCCAAGTTCGAAGAACTGCTCGGCTACGTCCTGAGCAACTAATGATCGCAAACGCGTCGCCGCAGGAGCTGCCGATTGCCGCCGTGTGATCCGCATCCCGAAGAACGCCTCCACGCCCTGGCCGCCGCGGTGACCCTCCGCGGCGACCGGGGCGCGTTCGACGAATTGGCCGAGGCGATGCGGCCGCGTCTGGTGGCGCTGCTACGGCAGCGGCTCCGCGACGACGCCGACGCGCAGGACGCGGCCCAGGCGGCGCTGCTGCGGTGGTGGGAGCAGCGGGACAAGTACGACGTCAACCGGCCGTTCGTACCCTGGCTGCTGACGCTGACCGTCCGGCTGGGCGTCGACCTGCAACGCCGCGGCGCCCGCCGACGCAAGCACGAAGACGCCGCCGCCGAAGCCGCCCGGTACGCCGGCGACCCGGCCCGCGAGGCACCGTCGCGCCGGCTGGAACGACGCGAGCGGCGCGACTCGATCTGGCCGCTCGTCCGCGCGACCGTTAGCCCGGAAACCGCCGAGGCGCTCTGGCTGTTCTACGGCGAAGGGATGTCGGCTTCCGAGATCGCCGGCGTGCTGGGCAAACGCCCCGCGTCGGTGCGGGTGCTGCTGCATCGCGGCCGGGAAGCGTTGCGGACCCCGATGCGTAACGCGGGCTGGGGCCTCAACACAGACACGACCAAAACAACGCCCGACGACGCCGGACCACGGCCGGCCTTCCTCGACCCGGTGGGAGCCGCCTCATGATCACCCGCATCGCCCTGTTCTTCCTGCACCGCGCCTTGGACGAGCGCCGCGCCGTGCCCGCGTCGGTTCGGCTACTTGGCGAAGCGCACCCGCCCACGGCCCGCGCGGTCGCCGAGATTCTTGAGGCCCACGGCGCACTGAACGATGACATCGCGCTTCGGCGGGAGTTGGGCGACGCCTCGCCAACCCGCCCGGGAGCCCCGGCCGCGGCGGCCTGGTCCCGGACCGACCCCGCGTGGTGGGCGGGCGGCGGGATGCGGAGCGTCGCGTCGGCCGCGGCCGTGCTCGCGGTCGCGGGGCTGGTGGCCGTGTCCACGCTGCGCAGCGGACCTCCCGAAGCCGGGAACGCGGTGGCGTGGAACCTCAGCCCGGAGCCCGACGCCGACATCTCCGACGGAGCCGACGACGGAAACGAGGCGCCCACGGGCGTCGCGGTCGACGCGCTGGTGCTCGATCTGCCGGCGCTCCCGGGCGTCCCCAACCCGCTGGCCGGGCCGTCGCGCGCGGTGCGGGCCGCGCTCACGCCCGTCGCCGACCCCGCCGCCGCGTTGCGCAAAGGGGTGAACCGCCTGGGCGAGGGGCTCGAAGCGCCGCTGCGGCGGGAGTGGTCGGCGATCGTGTCTCAACTCGACGCCGTGGTCCGCCTGACCAGCCCAGCCGAACCCGAGGGCACCCCCGCCGAGCCGCCCGCCGTTCCGTCCACGCGTCGTCGGCCACCCTCCCCCGAACCGTCCGCGGCCGTGCGCGTATGATGGTGCGTTCGCGGCCGACCGGTGCGCCGCGACCGCTCGATCGTCCGCACCCGACTTGCGAGGCCTGCTTTTGGATTCCGCCGCGTTTCGTGAACTCGCGATGAAGGAACTCGACGCGGTCTATCGCATGGCCATGACCCTGGCCCGCGACCCCAACGAAGCCTCCGACCTTGTCCAGGAGACCTATCTCAAGGCCTTCAAGGCCGAGGAGCGTTTCGAGCTCCGTGGGGCCGGCGTCAAGCCCTGGCTATTCAAAATCCTGCACAACAATTTCTATTCTCGTTACCAGAAGAAGAAGCGCGAATCGCCCACCGATTCCGAAATTCTGCACGACGCGATGCCCGGCGTTTCCGACGAGCCGCCGCCGGCGTGGGACCTCGAACACCTCGATTGGGAGCAGGTCGACGACCGGCTTAAGCACGCGATCAACGAGCTGCCCGAGCATTACCGGGAGGTCCTTTTGCTCTGGGCCGTGGAGGGCCTGAAGTATCGCGAAATCGCCGAGGTCCTCGACGTCGCCTTGGGCACCGTCATGTCCCGGCTTTACCGAGCCCGCAAAACCCTCTCAACCCAATTAGCCGGCCTCGCCGCCGAGCACGGCATCGCCGTGAATACCGCCGATTTGTAGGCTATCGGCCCGTCATTCCCGACCGAAAAAATTTCTCGACCAAAAAATCGGAGTTACCGGGAATCATTCCCGCCCCCGCCCGATTCGGCCCTGAGCACTCCGTTTTTTTCCGGCCACGAATCCATGACCAGCCCGAACGACTCAAACCGCGCGTGGGAACGCATCGCCGCCTTCGCCGACGGGGAATTGAACCCCGAGGAATGCTGCGACCTGCTGCGTGAAGCGGCCGAGCAGCCCGACGTCGCCAAGTCGGCCGAACACCAACGGCAGCTCCGGAAGCTGCTCGCCGGCTGCATGGACTGCGAAGTCACCATGCGCTGCCCCGACGAGTTGAAGA
>JBCDDH010000083.1:0-14185 GCA_039180415.1 Planctomycetota bacterium
AGCACGAAGCCGTCGGCCGCGTCGTCTGGGGTCACGGCCGCCGCGAGGTCCGCGACTTTCGTGTCTCCGATCCGCACCCCGCCGCCCTGGATCAGCCGCCGCGCCTCGCCGTTGCTGGCGGCGAAGCCGGCCCGCTTCATGAGTTCGATGACACCCACGCCGGCCGCGAGTTCGTCGGCCGGCAGCGCGGCGCTGGGCACGCCGTCGCCCGTCACGTCCACGCCGCCGCCCCCCGAGGCGAACGCGCCCGCCGCGGCTTGCTTGGCCTTTTCGGCTTGCTCCTCGCCGTGCACCAGCTTCGTGATCTCGTACGCCAGCCGAACCTTCGCCTCGTTGATCCCCGCGCCTCCCGCCGATTCGAGCGGCTCGATCTCCGCGATCGGCAGGAACGTGAACTGCCGCAAGAACCGACCCACGTCGCGGTCGTCCACGTTCCGCCAGAACTGGAAGAAGTCGAACACCGGCGTCCGCGCCGCGTCCAGCCACACCGTCCCCGACTCGGTCTTGCCGAACTTCCCGCCGTCCGCCTTGGTGATCAGCGGCGCGGTGAGCCCGGCCAGATCGGCTCCGTGTAGCTTCCGCCCCAGCTCGATGCCCATCACGATGTTCCCCCACTGGTCCTGTCCGCTGAGCTGCAGCGTGCAACCGTACGACTTGAACAGGTGGGCGAAGTCGTACGCCTGCAACAGCATGTAGGAAAACTCCAGGTAGCTGATCCCGTCGCCGTCCATCCGTTGTTTGACCGACTCCATCGAGAGCATGCGATTGACGGACACCCGGCCGCCCACCTCGCGTAGCACTTCCAGCCAGGAAAGCGGGGCGATCCAGTCCAGGTTGTTCACCATCACGGCGCCGTTGGAGGAATCGTCGAAACGCAAAACCCGGCCGAGCTGCCGCGTGATCGCCTCGGCGTTGCGGCGGACCGTTTCGACGTCAAGCATGTTCCGGGCTTCGCTCTTGCCCGAGGGGTCGCCGACTAACCCGGTCGCGCCGCCGACCAATACCAGCGGCCGGTGCCCGCAGCGTTGCGCGTGGGCCAAGAGCATGATCGGCACAAAGTTTCCGATGTGCAGCGAGTCGGCCGTGGGGTCGAAGCCGCAATAGCAGGTCACGGGGGCCGCCAGCCGGTCGACGATCTTTTCGTCGGTGCACTGGGCGATCAGGCCGCGCTCTTCGAGCACGGCGTACAGGTCGGCGGAAACCCCGGTGGACTCTGGAGCGGATGCGGCGTTCATGGGGGCGAAAGTGTACCGGCCGGCCCCCAAGACCCGGCCCGGGAAAGCTCCATTACGCCGCGTTCCGCGAATCGGTCGATACTGTCCCAGATGCGTAAGGAACATCGTCTGCCGTTCGCCGTGATCACGCTGGTGCTGCTCGCCCAGGCCGCCGCCACCGCCACCGGCGTGGTGGTCAAGGTCGCCGGCAACGGGTATTGGGAGGACACGGTCTGGCCGTTCATGGACTACCCGATGTACTCCGCCGCGCACGGCCCGCCGGTCCAGGCATCGTCCGCGACCCTGGCCGCGGAGTTGCCCGACGGCGCCGAGATCGACATTACGCCCGACTTCATGGGTCTCGCGTTTTTCGCCTGGCGGTATCACCTGGTCGAGCGGCTCGTCGCCGACGAAACCCAGCTCGACGCGCGCTACGCGCACCTGGCTGAAGGGATCGTCGCCGACCGCGAAGAGGCGCTGCGTCGCGTCGTGGACCAGGTGGTGCGGGCGACCGGTGCCCGGCCGGTCGCGCTGCGGGTGGACCGCCGAACGCACACCGTCACCGATGATGGCATCGAGGTCACCGACATGGCCACACGCGTCGCCGTGACCGTGGAGGCGACGCCGTGAACGCGCCGAGTCTCGATCGCGCGGAGGGCTCGTTTTTCTTTCCGCTCGCTTCGCCGCTGCGGCTGGCGTTCATGCGGGTGGTCGCGGTGTTCTGCCAGCTCGTGTTTTTCTACGAGCCGCTGGACTACCAGCTCAACAAGCTCGCCTCATCTGGCTTCTCCGACCCGCAGTGGTTCGTACGCCTTCTGACCGTGGTGCTGCCCGAGACCACGCTGCGCACCGAAGCGTTTCTCACCGGGTTGTGGTGGGCGACGCTCGCGGCGGGCGTGTTCGCGTTGGTCGGCTTCAAGACCCGTGGCGCGCTGCTGCTGTTTGCGGTGGGCACGATGACGCAGGTCGCCCACGTCTACAGCTACGGCGAGCACCACCACCCCGAGGCGGCGTTCTGCGTGTTCTTGTTGATGCTCGCCTTCGCGCCGTCGGGCCGGACGCTGAGCGTCGACGCCTGGCTCCGATCCAAACGCGGCGTCGGGGCCGAGCAGGGCTGGGGCGTCGACGCCAAGCTCACCACGGTGATGTGGCCGCTGGTTGCGATCCAGTGCTTCATCGCCATCGCCTACTTCGATGCCTTCCTCTCCAAGGCGATCAACGGCGGCCTGCACTGGATGAACGGCTACACCCTGCAGACCTACCTGCTCCGCGACGGGTTGCGCTGGGACCGGCCGGTCGGCGTGTGGATGGCTCAGTACCGCTGGTTGGGCGTCGCGTTCGCCGCGGGGGCGCTGGCCTTCGACGCGCTGTTCTGGACCGTGCTGCTGCCGCGGTTCCGGAAGTTGCGTTGGCTGTGGCCGATCGTGCCGGCGTTCCTTATCGCCGGCACGGCCATGCACGTTACGATCTACGTTGCGCAGGCGGCGCCGTTCTTTCAATTCCTGGTGCTGTACCTGACGTTCGTGCCGTGGGAGCGGTGGGGGGCGCTTCGTCGGCTCGCAGATAGCGCGACGCTCAAAACTCGAACCGCGCCCGCAGCTCCGGCGGCATGATCGGGCACGCCTCTTCAGGCCGGCGGAAAAATCGGTGGCGCACCGACGCGACGCGGTCGTACGCCCAGTCGCGCAAGAATCTGGGCACGACCCGGCCCAGCCCCGCGAACAGCTTCCAAATCCCGCCCAGCCGACTCAAGATCGATAGCACCGCATCGCTGCGAATCCGCAGTTCCCCGGCGTCGTACAACACGATCGAGTCCGGCAGCGCGGCGATCTGTTCGGGGCTCAGTTGCGATTTGATGAATTCGCCTTGCAGCGGGGCAAACATAAACCGCCGCCCGCCCGGGTCGCGTGGCGCGACGAACTTCACCCAGCGGTGGCACAGCCCGCAGTGGCCGTCGTAGAAAATGACGGCCCGTTCGGGCATCGGGCTCGGGGCCCCTGGGTTCGGATTGGCGTTCGCGGTGGGCATGAAAAGGTGTTCGGTTGTTCGGCCCCGTCTGCCGTACGTTATGCGGGGTGTGGGTCGGCCCGCCGTCCCGAAGCCGCAACGACGAAGCCCGACGATGAACTTCCTGCTCGAAACCCTCCGCCTCGGGCTCGCGAACCTCCGGCTGCACAAGCTGCGGTCGCTGCTGACGGCCTTGGGCATCATCATCGGCGTCGCCGCGGTGGTCGCCATCGCGTCCTACGGTGAGGGCGCGAAACGTGCCGCGCTGGCCGACATCCTCGACCTGGGCGCCTCCAACATCATCGTCCGCTCCGTCAAACCGGTCGAGCCCGAGGACGAAAACCAGGAACGCTCGCGCAGCAGCCGGTACGGCATTACTAACCGCGACCTGGCGCGGCTATCGACGACGGTCGGCCCGATCGACGGCATCGTCCCGCTCAAACGCGTCGGCGACCAGCTCGTCCGCGCGAACGTCACGATGGGCTCGGCGACGATCATGGGCACGACGCCCGCGCTGGCGGAGGTGCTGAATCTCCGGGTGGGCCGCGGCCGGTACCTCGAGGACGAGGACGAACGCCCGCCGGCCAACGTCGCGGTCCTCGGGGCCGAGGTCGCCGACCGGCTGTTCCCGCTCAGCGACCCGGTGGGCGACACGTTCCGCATCGACGGCACGACCTTCCGCGTGGTGGGCGTGCTGCGGCGGGTGGGGTTGGCGGGGGGCGCGGGCTCGGCGCTGGTGGGGCGGGACCTGAACTTCGACGTGCACTTGCCGCTCAGCACGGCGCGTTCCCGTTTCGGCGACACCCGCATCTCGCGGGGTTCGGGCAGCTTCAACCGCGAAGAGGTCGAGATCACCGAGCTGATCATCCGCACGCCCGACGAGGACGCGGTGCTCACCGTGGCCGAGCAGGTGGAGCGGGTGCTGGATCTGGAGCACGAGAAGCTCGGCGACGTCACGACCGTCGTGCCGCTCGAGCTGATCCAGCAGGCCGAGCGGGTGGAGTTCCGCAGCAACATGCTCATGGTGGTGATCGGCGGGCTGTCGCTGCTGGTGGGCGGGATCGGGATCATGAACATCATGCTCGCGTCGGTCACCGAGCGGACGCGGGAGATCGGCATCCGCCGGGCGTTGGGCGCGACGCGGCGGCACGTGATCGCGCAGTTCCTGGTGGAAACGACCCTGTTGAGCTGCCTGGGCGGCGCGATCGGCGTGGGGTTGGGCCTGCTCACCGCGGTGGGGTTGGCGGTGGTCGCGCCGTCGCTGGAGGGCGTAGAACCTCCGGCCGTGACGCCCGCGCCGGCGATCATCGCCTTCACCGTCGCGGCGGGCGTGGGCATCCTGTTCGGCCTCTACCCCGCGGTGAAAGCCGCCCAGCAAGACCCCATCGTCGCGTTGCGGCACGATTGAGTGGCGCGATTAGCCCTTGCCGATCCGCATCCACGACGCCCCGCGGTGGTCCCGCTTGCACGCGTAGCCCGGGGCGAAGCCATGCTTTTACCTCGTCTCGGGGAGCGCTTCGAGTGCATCCGCGTGTCCCTTGTCGGCGAGAAGGCTTTTGTTACGCTCATCGCATGTTTCGGCGCGTGAATCCCACCAAACTGGGGCGTTTGCTCGGTTGACATGAATCAATAATGAATTATCATTTTGGCATGTCGAGGGGTGATCCCCAGTTCAAACAGCGTGCCTGCTCCGGCTTCACGCTGATCGAGTTGCTGGTGGTGATTTCGATCCTTGCGCTGTTGGTGGCCATCCTGCTGCCCGCGCTGTCCAAGGCCCGCCAAGCCGGCAAGGCCGCCGTCGATCTCTCCCAACTCCGGCAGCTCGAACTGGCTCATCAAGCATATCTCGTGGACAACGGCGGGCGGCTGATTAACGCCGGTCTGCCGCACGGCGTCGCGCCCGAGCGGCCCGAACTGGCTTGGATTAATCAACTCGAAAGCTACGGTGCCGGTATCGTCGTCCGCAGCCCGCTCGACGAGTCGTCGCATTGGGAGGACACCGACGCCGTCCCCGTGCCCGGCATCGTCGGCCCGCCCGTGTTCCGACGCACCAGCTACGGGATCAATAACCACCTCTGCGACCTCAACGAAAACGGTTTCAATCGATGGGGCCCGCCCGGCCTCGATCCCCGGGCCGGCGACGCCTGGGACCGGATCAACCGCATCAACGACCCCAGCGACCTCGTGCACTTCCTGCCCATGGCCCACGAAGGTGAGTACGGCGGGGCCGACCATGCCGACGTCGAAACCTGGGACGACGGCGGTGGCCCGTACTTCACCGAAATCGTCCAGCAGATGCAGATCGACGCGGTCCAAGGGCCCCGGCGTGTCCCCACGGGTGACTTCATCTACGCCGCCGGGACCTTCGATTCCGTCGCCAACTACGCCTTCCTCGACGGTCACGCCGCCGCCCACCCGTTCGGCGACGTGTTCCGCGACGACCTGACCAACCGTTTTGACCCGCACCCGATCATCCAGCGGCCGTAACACGGTCGAAACCGTCTGCCGCTGTCGGGGTCGTACGGGTGTTTGTTCCCACTTTTTTCGGAGAAAGCTCGATGAACCGCAAGTCTGTTTCGATGTCCCGTTGGCTCCTTAGCGCCGCCTGCATGGGTGGGGCGGGGATCGCCGTAACCGCGCCGCTCAGCGACGCCCAGGCCCACGAAGGCGGCGACCTCATGTTCTACGTCGTCGACGATCAGCTCACCGTCGGCCGGTACGACTTCGACGGCGGCACCGGCGAGGTGCTCGAAGCCGTCACCGAAGAAATCATCGTCGCCGAGATGGAGCCGTCCTGGGAAGGCGGACCCAACCCAGGCACCGACGAGCCCGGTCTGGCCACCGACGGCTCGATCCCCACCGACACCGTGATCGAGTTCCCCTTCCCCGCCAACACCGCGCTCACCGCCGAATCCGCGCTGCTGCCCGTGCTCGGCACCAACGCCGCTTACTGGGACGGTACCGGCCCGGTGGACTTCGGCGCCCTGCCCAGCGGCCAGTTCCTCATCGTGGAAAGCCCCTTCGTCGGCCCCGGCCTCGTCGAAGAAATCGAACTGGACGGCTCGGCCACGGCCCCGACCGGCACACTCGCGCCGTGGCAATCCGACGCCGCCGGCACCGCCCACGATCACTTTGAGTTCCTTCACAGCGCCGCCGACGCCGACGCCGCCGCGGGCATCTACCTCTTTGCCCTCGACTACGCGACGACCGACAGCTCCGTCGCCGGCACCACGCTGTACTACCTGCTCGGCTACGGCGGCACGAGCTTCGACGACCCCACGCTCGAAGGCCTGCTCGAAACCGCCGAAGGGTTCGTCGAGACCAGCATCGTGCCCGAGCCGGCCACCGCTTCGCTGCTCGCACTCGGCGGTTTGACGGCGTTGCGCCGCCGTCGGCACGCCTGAATCCGGACGCGGCGGGGGAGAAGAAGCGGCGCGGCCGGCTAACGCCGGTTGCGCCGATTTCACCGGTACGCTTTTTTGAGATCACTCGCTATGCGCCGCGCCCTCCCAATCTTCCTGTCGTTCTTCGTCGCCGCGTCTGCCGTCGGCCAGTCCGCGAACCAGCACGTCGACGCCGTCCCGTACGCCGTGGATGGCGGGATCTCTGTCGGTAAGTTCGACTTCGACACGGCAGCTTTCGTCCCGCAAGCCCGCGTGTTCAGTGAGCCGCTGGAAATCATCCAACCGAGCTTCCACGGTGTGGGCGCTCCGGGCTTCTTCTCTACCCCGGATTTCCCGCTGCTGCCCAACACGGACCTCGCCTTCGACGTCCCCGCCGTCACCGACCCCGTGAGCCCCAACCAGCCCCGCAACGCGCTGTTTTGGAACGGCAGCGGCGGCGTGAGCTTCGGCGATCTGCCCAGCGGGCACGACGTTCAGATTCGCAAGTCCCGCTTCGTCAATACCGTCGTTGACGGCGGGTCTTCCGACACCTCGGGGTTCGTTCTCAACCGCACCGGCGTCAGCGGCACGATCCACCAACACGTTTCTTTCCGTGTACAGGGCGCCAACGGCCAAGCCCCCGTCGACGGGTTCTACCTCCTGCCCTTCCAGCTACACCAGGAGGGCCTCGAGAGCTCCGACGTGATCTACTTCCTGTTCAACGGCAAGTACGAACGCGACGAGTTCGACGAGATCGTCTTCAACGGCATCCTGCCGGTGGTCGATGAAGACGCGCAGGACATCGCCGAAGACTGGCTCGAAGCCGTCCTTGCCGGCGGCGGCGGCCTCGGCTTACCCGGCGACTTCAACGACTCGGGCTCGGTCGAGCAGGGCGACCTCAATCTCGTGCTCAACAACTGGGGCAACGCCCGCGGCCCGTGGGCCAACGCGGACGGCTTCCTGAGCCTCAACGTCGATCAAGAAGAGCTCAACCGCGTCCTCAACAACTGGGGCAACTCCGCCGCGCCGAGCTTTGCGGGCTCTTCCGTCCCCGAGCCCGCGGCGGCGGTTACGCTGCTCGCCGTCGGCTTGCTCACCCTGCGTCGCCGTCGCTGAATCGATGCCGGTAGCCGCAGGCCAACGGCCTGCGCGTGAACCCTCACCCGTACTTCGCCTTCATCGCCTTGCCCTTCGCGGCGCTCTGTCCGGCCAGGTCCAAGATGTGGATCGGCCGCCGCGCCCACTGCGGCGTGATGATCAACTCGGCCTTGCCCGTGAAGTGATCGGCGACGTTCCGGTAGAAAATCTTTCCGCCGTTGGACGCCGGGTTCTTGCCGGTCTTCTCAACCAGCTCGTGCTTGCGGTTGGCGATCCGTGTCTTCCATTGTTCGCCGCTGAAGTTGTACGAGCCCTTCGTGCCCACGGCGCTAAAGAAGTACGGCCGGTCCACCGCTTCGCTCCGCAGCATCGAGATGCTCAGGTGCAGCATCTGCCCGCCGGCGAACCGCACGACCGCGTGCGCTTCGTCCTCGTTCATGTCGCCGACCCACGGGTAGCCCTTGGGCGCGATCGATTCCCAATAACCTTCTTTCGCGAAGCCGGAGACTTCGATGACCTCGTCGCGGATCACCTGCAGGCCGTACTCCAGCAGGTGTACGCCCCAGTCGTACAGCACGCCGCCGCTGATCGACCGGCTGGTCCGCCACCAGTCCATCGGCATCGCGTACCCGCCGAACGCGTCCATGTGCGCTTCGACCCGGTACACGTCGCCGAGGATGCCCTTGTCCACGACCTCGCGCACCGCGCGGATGATGTTCCCGTCCCAGTGTCGGTTGTGGTACGTGCTGACCGTGACGCCTTGTTTCTCCGCCGCCCCGATCAGCCGGTCCGCCTGGGCCGTGGTCAGCACGAACGGCTTCTCGGTCACCACGTGCTTGCCCGCCTTCACGCACTTCATCGCCAACGGGTAGTGCAGGTGGTGGGGCGTGATGTGCACCAGCAGGTTGACGTCCGACCGTTTGAGCATCGCGTCGAGCGAGGCGTACGTCTCGATGCCCCGGAAGTCTTTCTCGGCCACCTTCAGCCGGTCGGGGTCCAACTCGCACACCGCGAACGGCGTCATCCCTGCCGCCTTCATCTCGGACAGGTGTTGCCGGCCCATGTTGAACGCGCCGCCGTAGCCGATGACGCCGACCTTGATGTCTTGAGGTTTTTTGAACGCGGGCATGGCTGGGTTCCTCGGGAAATTCGGAGAAGGGCGTCGAATCTACCGGGACGGCCGAAGGCTGTCACGTCTTCCGGTCGAGCCTTACGCACCAGCCCGAAACCGCGGCTTGCGAACAACCCCGCTCGGACGATGGGTCCGAAGTTGATCCCCCGGGAGGCGGCAACCGCTCCCCGCTTTTTCTTCGGCAGGAGCGGGGCGGGTATCCGTACGGCTTTCGTCACCCCTTCGCCCAGGCCGCGATCGCTTTGCAACAATCGCGGCACGCTGCTTTGTCCCGGCTCTCCGTCGCCACCGCCATCACGAACCGCGTGCGGCTCTGGGCGTCGCTCACGTACGCCAACTCGACGTAATAGTTCGAGATGTTCCCCGGCTTGTGGAAGTAGTCCGCGTCCGGGAGCACCGCTTCCACGGCGGCGTCCCAGCCCCAGGCGTACTCGGTGTTCTTCAGCCCGGTGTACCCGTCCCGGCCTTCTCGCAGCAGCGCGAGCTGGTCGGGCTTGAGGTCGAAGCGCTCTTCCTGGGGCAGCGCCTCGTGGAAGATCACGCGGCGCAGGCACTCGGCCATGTCCCGCGTCGTCGAGCAGTTCCCGGTCTTCGTGTCCAGCACGTGGGCGCCGAGCCGCTCGCTGTAAGACGTGCCGGACCACGCGTGCTCGACCGTCGCGGTCTGCCCGGTCCGCGGGTCGGTGGCCACGACACGCTGCGGGGCGTGGCGGTCGTAGACGTGCGGCGGCTGGTGGACGTACCCCCGCATCAGCGCGGTGTGCGTGAAGCCCTTGGCGGCGGAGAAGAAGTTCGTGTTGATTTCGTCGATGCCCAGGAAACGCAGCTGCATCGTGTAGTCGTCGTTCGTGGATTCGCGGAAGATGCCGCTGCACATCTCCGGAAACATCCGGCAGGCCTCGAACCGGCCGTCGGGCGTGACGAAGTCGAGCCGGACGTCGGTGGGTAGGCGGAGCGCGTTGAGCTTCTCGCAGGACGCGACGCAGGTGTAGAGCTTCACGACCGACGCCGGCCAGAAGTCGATGCTGTGTTCCGAGTCGCGGTAGTGGTGCCAAGCGAAAGTCGGCGCGTCGTCCGGCCCGCTGATGAGGACGACCGACGCCCACTTCTTGATGTCGGGGTGGATGGGGTCGAGCAGGGCGTCGAGTTTCGGGTCGCCGTCGGGTCGGGTCATCCTCCCACGATACCTCGCTACGGCGCCGCGGTAAGTTTCGTAGCGTGTGCCTCTTCGAGCAGTGAGAGGAAGCGTTCGACGCTCTGCCGGGCGCATTGGCGGTAGTCCGAGCCGTACTTAGGGTCGAGCGTGTTGGGCAGCAAGGCGGAGTCGGCTTCGGCGTGTTCGAAGGTCGTGACGCGGATGGCGGGTTCGCCGGTTCGGTCGTAGATGGTCCAGTCGCCGTAGATCGCGACGTGGTTAGGCAGGGTGTCTCGGTGGGTGTAGTGGAGCTGGACGCCCAGCGCGAAGTCGAGGTTGTATCGGTCCAGGAAACTGAGGACGCCGTCGGGCTTGCGGAGATCGGCATCGAAGCCGGTGGTTTCGGCGGCGACTTCGGTGGGGGTGACGCGAAGGGCGGCCCCTTGCCGCAGGCTTGAGACCAGGGTGCGGTGTACGTCGCGGTCGAGTTCGATCGCGTGGAGTACGTGCGGGTCGGTGGTGGCGTAGTCGGCCGTCGCGCCGACGGCCCCGATGCTCAGCCCAGCGATAATCGCGTCGCCGAGGCTGCTCGCCGCGGCCCCGGCACCGCTGGCGCCCCCGACGGTGAAGGCTTGAGCCATGAGGTTTCCGTCGTGCCGGGTCTGGATGTAAGCCAAGCCGACGGGTTCCCGGTCGGCGACGCGTTGCCCGACGACGCGATCGTAAGACGCGACCTTGCTCGAGCGGCAGCCGCCCAACGCAACCGAGCTGATGGTGATCAACACAACAAGCAACCGTGCGAAGCTGGACGATCCGTGCATGCGAAATGGCTCCCGGTAAAAAAATATGGCCCCGGCGGAATGCGTCCGCCGGGGCCATCGTAAATCTTTCGGTGTTTTCGGGGAAGCGTCAGACGTTCAGCTGCGGGCGATCGGCTTCGGGCCAGTCGACGTGGAACTTCTTGCCGCGGGGTTGATCGACGCGTTCGTAGGTGTGGGCCCCGAAGTAGTCGCGCTGGCCCTGGAGCAGGTTGGCGGGCAGGGTCGCGGTGCGGTAGCCGTCGTAATAGGCCAACGCGGCACCGAAGGCCGGGACGGAGACGCCCTGCTGGACGGCCAGGGCGATCACCTTCCGCCAGTTGGCCTGGCCCGCGTGGATCGCGTCCATGAAGTACGGGTCGAGCAGCAGGTTGGTGAGCTTGGGTTCCTTCTCGTAGGCGTCGGTGATCTTCTGCAGGAACCGAGCGCGGATGATGCACCCGCCGCGGAAAATCTTGGCGATCTCGCCGAAGTTCAAATCCCAGTCGTACTCGTTCTGGGCCTCGGCCATGAGCTGGAAGCCCTGGGCGTAGCTGACGATCTTGGAGCAGTAGAGCGCGTCTTTGATCGCATCGATGAGCGCGGCCTTGTCTTCGGAGACGGCGGGAGCATCGGGGCCCTTGAGGTGATCGCTGGCGGCGACGCGCTGTTCCTTCAGGGCGCTGAGGCAGCGGGCGTACACGGCTTCGGCCATGGCGTTGGCGGGGATACCCAGGTCTAGGGCGTTGGCGCTGGTCCACTTGCCCGTGCCCTTTTGGCCGGCGGTGTCGAGCACGATGTCGACAAACCACTTGCTCGGGTCGGTCGGGTCTTTCTGTTGCAGGATGTCGGCGGTGATCTCGATGAGGAAGCTGTCGAGGTCGCCGGTGTTCCAGTCGGCGAAAACCTTCGACATCTCACCGGGGTCCATGCCCAGCAGCGTCTTCATGAGGAAGTACGCCTCGCAGATCAGCTGCATGTCGATGTATTCGATGCCGTTGTGCACCATCTTGACGTAGTGCCCGGCGCCGTTGGGGCCGAGGTAGGTGGTGCAGGGCTCGCCTTCTTCGAGCAGGACCGGGTTCTTCGGATCGTTGCGTTCGATCGGCTTGCCGGTGGCAGGGTCGACTTTGGCGGCGATGGCCTTCCAGATCGGTTCGAGTTCTTTCCAGGCCTCGGGGTCGCCGCCGGGCATCAGCGACGGGCCGAAGCGGGCGCCCAATTCGCCGCCGGACACGCCCGAGCCGAAGAAGCGGATGCCTTTTTCGGCGTAGTGCTTTTCGCGGCGGATGGTGGCGTTCCAGTTGGAGTTGCCGCCGTCGATCACGAGGTCGCCTTCGTCGAGCAGGGGTACCAGGCCGTCGACGACCTTGTCTACGGCGTCGAACTCGTCGGGCAGGACGGCCTTGGATTGGACGAGCAGCACGATCTTCCGCGGGCGTTTAAGCGAGGCGACGAAGTCCTTCAACTCGGCGTAGCCGACGACGCGTTCGGCCGAGGGTTCTTCGGCTTTGCACCGCGCGATGAACTCCTCCATGGTGGCGGTGGTTCGGTTGTAGACCGAGACGGTGTAGCCGTGGTCGGCCATGTTGAGGACGAGGTTCTGGCCCATGACGGCCAGGCCGATGAGGCCGATATCGGAAGCGGGTTGGGACACGTGCGGCTCCGGGGGGAGGGGGGAAGGCGGGGGCGGCGGGTCGGGGTGCGACACCGCAAACACGCGGTGCGGCGGCCGATCCATCGTGGGACGGAGTGTAGCCGGTCGTTCCTCCGGTCAGTTGATCCGGAGGACGCTGCGGCGTATGTCGCCGAGGTGTTGGGTCGGGCCCAGGCCTTGGTAGTCACGGGCGCGCAGCTGGTTCACCGGTGGCCGATCTCGATGGAGGTTCGCCGGTTCGCCGTCCCGCACGTGGGGGTGCTGCTCGTCGATTAGGTGAGCCGTCAGGATTTCCCGGAGTCGGTCAAGCGGTTCGCCGGCCACGGGGTGTTCGTCGTGCGGGTCGTTTTCGGTGTCGAAGCACTGCTCGGAGCCGTCTTCGACGCAATAAAGGTATTTGAATCGGCCGTCGTGGAGCATGTGACTCTGATCGATCTGGCCGTGCATCTGGTGGGCCGGCATTGCCTCGCCGCGTAACGCCGGGACCAGCGACCGGCCGGTCACGTCCTCGGGGGCTTCGATGCCGGCGACGTCGCAAAGGGTGGGCAGCACGTCGACCCACTCGATCAGGTCGCGTGTCACTCGGCCGGGCGTCGTTTCCCAGGACGCCGGTGGGCGCACGATGAACGGGACCTTGGCTTGGCTTTCGTAGAACAGGCTCTTGGCGAAATTGTGGAAGTCGCCCAGCGCCTCGCCGTGGTCCGACGTGTACACGATCAGCGTCTCGTCCAGGTCGCCGTCCATCTGGAGTTGGGCGAGCAGCCGACCCAACTGGTGATCCAGGTTGGTGACCATGCCGTAATACACAGCCCGCATCGCGCGGACCTGTTCGGCCGTGGCCGGCCCCTTGTTGAAGACGTGGCGGAGGCAGTAGAGGTTGTACGGCTCGGCGTCTGTGCCGACCCAGTCGGGCACGACCGCCGCCGGGATGTCGGCGTCGCGATACATGCTGTAATACGGCTCGTGGATCGTCAGCGGCGGGTGGGGGTCTTGCAGCGACAGCCACAACGCGAAGGGCTGGGCCCGCTCTCGGGTCGATAGGAAGTCGATCGCCCGATCGACGCACCAATCGGATTGGTACAGGTGTCGCGGGAACGGGCTGACCGACGGCGGCATCTCGTTGTAGCCCAGCCCCGTTAGCAGACCCGCCCGGCCGGTCTCGACGAGCTGCTGCTGACGCAGGTGCGCCATCCAGGTCACGTGTTCGAAGCCGGCGCGGAAGTCGGGTTCGGTGTGCCAGTGCGTCTTCCCGACCAACTCGGTCTGGTACCCCGCGGCGGTGAGCCGCGATCCGAGGAAGTCTTCCCGTCGCCGGTCGACGCGGAAGTCGTCGGCGTACGCGGGCATGCCGTTTTCGTGGGCCCGCCGGCCGGTGATCAGCGCGGTCCGCGCGGGGATGCAGACCGGGCAATCGACGTAGGCGTTGTCGAAGCGTACGCCCTGGTACGCCAGGAGGTCCAGGTGCGGCGTCTGCACGCATGGGTGGCCCGCGCAGCCGAGCGTGTCGGCGCGGTGCTGATCGGACGTGATGAAAAGGATGTTGGGCCGGTCGTTGACCTTCATGTCGGTTAGCGATACGCGTGGCGAGTCTTTGTTGGAACCCGAAACGATTGGCTTGGGTGGGCCCGTCGGGCAAGGCCGGGGTTGGAAATCGGTCTTGTATTTTCAGACTAGCGGAGATGCTCAGGAGACGAATAAAAACCCGGTGTCGACCGAGGCCGACACCGGGGGGGTGGGTGGGGCGAGATGGAGAGGCGGACCC
>JBCDDH010000084.1:0-14155 GCA_039180415.1 Planctomycetota bacterium
CCTTAAGTCAAGAAAGGGGCACACGAATCAGCTCGGCAACGGCTCGCTTAGGGAAACTCACGGGGCAGCAACGTGGGGAGGGGTGATAGATTCGAGGCTCATTTCGGTGTTTCACAGCTCGATCGAGGGAGGATTCATCTTGGCACGGAACGATCCGAAGCGTTTTCACCTTGTCCGTTTTTACGTTGTCTTGGGCGTCTCAACGGCGGTTGCTTGGACGCCCTTGTTCGGTTGGGCCAACGGGGTGGCCGTACCGGACGTCGCGCTTTCCACGGCTTCGCCCGCGTCGCTGGGGTCGGTGAACTTCGAGAACGACTCGCTGGTGGGTTACGACCCCGCCACCGACGTGGCGGTGGAGCTGTTCAATCTCGATGATTCGTTCGGCATCGAGCGCAACCTCGACGCGGCCTACGAACTGCCCAACGGCAACCTCGTGGTGTCCACCCAGGCCGGGGACACGATCGGTTCGCTCGCTTTTACCGAGAGCGATCTGATCGAGCTCGACCGGACCAACGGCACCGTCGCGATGTTCCTCGACGCGTCGGCGATCGGATTGGTCGGCAACAACAACACGGTCGCCAACATCGACGCGGTCCACGTGCTGGCCAGCGGCGAAGTCCTCTTCTCGGTCGGGAGCCTCTCGGGCGCGACGCTGCTGGGCACGTCTTACGACAACGCCGACGTGGTGGCTTATGACCCAGCGACCAACACCGCGTCCCTGTTCTTAGACGGCAGCGTGATTGTTGGTGACGACCCGGACCTGCACGCGTTCGCGGTGATCGACGCCCAGCACGTGCTGCTCGCCGCTTTCAACAGCGGCGGCACGGACGCGATGACGCTCGGCGGGCTCACTTTCAGCCGCGACGATCTGGTGCTCTACAACCCGATGAACGATACCGCGACCCTCTTCCTCGAAGGGCTCAACGAGTTTTCGGCGCCGGGCGAGATCATCGACGCGGTCACCCCGGCCGTGGTCCCGGAACCGGGCACGTTGGTGTGGGCCTTGGCTTTACCGGCGCTATTGGTTCGTCGTTGTTGCCTCACCCGACGATGAGAGGGCTTAGCGGTGTGGCGGATGCGGTCGGGCCGGCTCGGCGCGTCTCCGTGCGATCCCGATGTGCCGCCTTCCGGCTGCGTTTGATTAAAAAGAAAACCCACGGACTTCGTCCGTGGGTTTCTTGTGTTGTGGGAAGTGGGATGCCGAAAATAAAACTTAGTACCGGTAGTGCTCGGGCTTGTACGGGCCGTCGGCGGGGACGCCGATATAGTCGGCCTGTTCCTGGCTGAGCTCGGTGAGCTTGACGCCGAGCTTGTCGAGGTGCAGCCGGGCGACCTTCTCGTCGAGCTTTTTGGGGAGGATGTAGACCTTGTTTTCGTCGTACTTGACGCCCGAGAGGGTTTCCTTGCCTTGAGTATTCAGGGCCAGGTCGATCTGGGCGATCGTCTGGTTGGTGAAGCTCGCGGACATGACGAACGACGGGTGGCCCGTGGCGCAGCCGAGGTTGAGCAGCCGGCCCTCGGCGAGGATCAGGACGGAGTGCCCGTCGTCGAAGGTGTACTCGTCGTACTGCGGCTTGATGTTGGTGCGGGTGGCGACCTTCTCGAGCTTGGCCATCTCGATCTCGTTGTCGAAGTGGCCGATGTTGCCGACGATGGTTTTGTCCTTCATCTTGGCCATGTGGTCGACGGTGATGATGTTGAAGTTGCCGGTGGTCGTGATGACGATGTCGGCTTCCTTGATCGCTTCGTCGAGCGTGGTGACCTCGTAGCCCTCCATCGCGGCTTGCAACGCGCAGATCGGGTCGATCTCGGTGACGATCACGCGGGCGCCCTGGCCGCGCAGCGACTGGCAGCAGCCCTTGCCGACGTCGCCGTAGCCGCAGACCACGGCGACCTTGCCGGAGACCATGACGTCCGACGCGCGGAAGATGCCGTCGATCAGCGAGTGGCGGCAGCCGTACAGGTTGTCGAACTTCGCCTTGGTGCAGGAGTCGTTGACGTTGATGGCCGGGAACAGCAGCTTGCCGTCGCGTTCCATCTCGTAGAGGCGGTGGACGCCGGTGGTGGTTTCTTCGGAGACGCCCTTGCAGGTCTCGGCGCAGGCGGTCCACCGGCCGGGCTTCTCGGCGATGGTGCGGGCGAGGGTCTTGAGGACTTCCTTGAACTCGGCGTTGTCGGTGGTCTCGGGGCCGGGCACGGAACCCTCGGCCTCGAACTGCGTGCCCTTGTGGATGAGCATGGTGGCGTCGCCGCCGTCGTCGACGATCAGGTCGGGGCCCTGGAAGTCGCCGAAGTTCAGCGCCTGCTCGGTGCACCACCAGTACTCGGCGAGTGTCTCACCCTTCCAGGCGAAGACGGGCACGCCCTTGGGGTTGTCGGGGGTGCCGGACGGGCCGACGACGACGGCGGCGGCGGCGTGGTCCTGGGTGCTGAAGATGTTGCAGGAGACCCAGCGGACGTTGGCGCCGAGTTCGACGAGCGTTTCGATCAGCACGGCGGTCTGCACGGTCATGTGCAGCGAGCCCATGATGTTCATGCCCTTGAGTGGCTGCGACGGGCCGTATTCGGCGCGGCAGGCCATGAGCCCGGGCATCTCTTCCTCGGCGAGGCGGAGCTCGGTGCGGCCCCACTGCACGGTCTCGGGGGACAGGTCGGCGACCTTGAAGGTGAGGTTGCCGCGGGTCTCGGCTTGGGGCAGGGTTTCGGTGGCGGTGGCGGTCATGAGCGGAGGGTTCCTGGGAGGGGTAAGAAAGCGGTGGTTCGGCCGTGCGGGCCGGAGGCAGTTTGCAAAGTCAGTCGGCCCGCGCGACGAGCAGTGCCGGGCCGGTGGCGTCGGGGTGGGGCGGGGGTTGGTGGGTTTGGACCCGGGTGAAATCGGCTTGGCGCAGCAGATCGGACAAAGCTTCCGGAGCGAAACCGTTATTGGCCTGCCCCATCTCGCGTCGGAAATGGTCACGGTCGTGGGCGAGCAGGTCGAGGACAACGGCGGTACCGCCGGGCTTGACCACGCGACGCATCTCCGTGAGCACGGCGGCTTGATCGTCCGGCTCGAGATACGAGAGCACCAGCACGCAAGCCGCGGCGTCGAGCGAGTCGGATTCGAGAGGGGTGTCGGCGAGTTCGGCTTCGTGGAAGGCCAGGTTGCTCAGGTCGTGCGAGACGGCCCGGGATTGGGCGGCGGTGAGCATCTCGGGCGAGGCGTCGAGGCCGTGGGCGGTTTGGAGGTACGGAGCGGCGGCGAACAGGAGCGAGCCGGTGCCGCAGCCGAAGTCGGCAAAGCGTTTTACGGAGGTGGGCAGTAGCGCGGCGACGACGTGTGAGTTGAGGTTCGGGCCGTAGGTCGCGTCGCGGGTGGCGTCCCAGTTGGCGGCCAGGCCGGCAAAGAAGGCGGCGCGTCGGCCGGTGCCGGTGGCGAGACGGGCGGCGAGGCGGGCCGCGTCCTGCTGGAGGGTGGGCCAGTCGGCGGCGTGCTGGCGGGTGAGGGTCCAGAGGTCGCGTTGGGTGGGCGTTAATTCGTCGGCGATGAGCCGGTAGAGGCGGGTGGTGGCCTCCCGGCGGTGCGTCACCCAGCCCTCATCGGCGAGCACTTTGAGGTGACGGGACACGGTGGACTGCGGCATTTGCACGACAGCGCAAAGATCGGAGACGCCCAGTTCGTCCTGCTCCAGCAACCGGAGCAGCCGGACGCGCGTGCCGTCGGCGAGGCAGGCCATGCAGGCGAGCACGGCATCGGGTTGGGCGGAAGCGGTGAGCAAGGGGGCAGGGTCGGCAGGTCGAAGCTGATCGGTCAATCGAGACGTTTCATCCGTTCATCCGGATTTCCGGATGGATGGCTTAGCATAGGTCGGCAGATCGGGTCGTCAACCTGAATTCGATCGTGAATTTTGCCTTTTGTTTCCCGCCACGGACCGCACGCAAACACGGCCGTCGACGGGTGGGTCGACGGCCGTGAAGTGGATTTGCAGGAGCCTGGGGTTGCTTGCGGATCAGTCGGTGGACGGCGGGTCGTTGGGCCGGACGGCGTCGATGATGGCTTGGATGGCGTCTTTACGGGCCACACGGAGGTCTTCGATGGCGGTCTGGGCCGCGGTTTGGACGTCGTCGATCAGCATCGGGTCGCCCTGTAGCCGGGTGATAGCGGCGGTGGCCTGGGCGGCGGTTTCTCGGATCGCCCGGATAGAAGACGCGACGTCCCGGTTGATCACGCCGGAGGCGCGGCGGGCGAGGCGGGTGGCCTGGCGGGATTCGTCGATTCCCGCGAGGGCCTCGAGGGTTTTGGCTTCGACGGCGTCAACGCGGGCTTCGGTGCGTTCGGCGACGCTTTCGATGCGGTCGATCGCTCGCTGGGCGATAGACTCGGCGGTGGGCGGTTCGCGGTCGGGCGCGTCGGGTTGAGCGAGCGCGGGGCCGGCCGAGAAAGTGAGCAGCGCGGCGACCGCGGCGATGACTGCGGCAAGCAGCGTGGGGTGAGACAGGCGTGTGGCGTTCATCGGATTGATCTCCGGGAAGAAAAGTCGAGTGGGGTACGAAGTCGTCGGCCGTCGATAGACGACGCGGGCCGGCCAAGCCCGAGTGATCCGGATCCGGCGGTGCAACGACAGAGCCGCGGGCTTATTGCCCCCGGGATGAGAAAGCAGCGGTTCACGGCGGCGACCGGCGTCGGTGGCTAGGCTGGGGCGATGCTGGAAGCGTGGTGGTCGATCCTGGAGCGCGGCGGGCCGGTGATGTGGCCGCTCTTGGTGTTGAGCGTGGTGTCGCTGACGCTCTCGCTCGAACGGTCGGCGTGGTTGGTTTCGGCGGGGCGGGCTTCGTCGTGGGCCGCGGCGCGGCGGGCGTCCGACGCGCTGCGGCGGAAGCGGCCCGCGGAAGCCGAGGCGGGGATCAAGCAGGCGGGCCCGTTGTTTGGCGTCTTCGTGCGGGACTTGGTGCGGATGCCGAACGATCGCAGCGATGCCCGCCTGGTCGAAGCGATCGAGACGCATCGGGCGCGGGTCGAGCGGTTCTTGCCCTGGCTGTCGATGATCATCACGGCGGCGCCGATGCTCGGCGTGTTGGGCACGGTGCTGGGCATCATCGAGAGCTTTGAGTTGATCGGCGGGCGGGGCGAGGCGTTGGGGGCCAGCGGGATGGACCCGCGAGACGTGGGCGCGGGGATCGCCGAGGCGCTGGTGTCGACCGCGGCGGGGTTGGTGGTTGCGCTGCTGACGCTGCTGCCCTACGTGTGGCTGCGGGCGCGGGCCGACGCCTTGGTCGGGAAGCTCGAAGCGTTGGCGCTGTCGGCGCAGGGTTTGCCGTCGCAAGACGAGTCGGCCTCCGCGGAGTCGGACGGTTGAGCGGCGCGTTGTTCGAGACCGACGATGAGCCCATGCTCATCAGCGTGTACGCCCAGGTCGGGCGGACGCTGGACGACCTGCCCTATACGGAGGATTTCGAGCGGCTGTACACGGGGATGTACGGGCCCGACGGCCGGGACGCGGGCGGTGTCTCCCGGGCGGACGTGTTTCACCGGCTGCACAACTTGCGGAAGGCCGGGAAGCTGCCGCGGCTGGGGCGGGCGGCGGGCAAGGCGCCGAAGCTCGAAGCCGAGCAGGAAGCTGCCCTAGCGGAATTGGTTCGAGACGCGGTGGGCAAGCTGTCTCTGCGGGACCGCCTGCTGTACACGCCGGCGTTCGACGCGGTGGTCGAGGCGTTCAACACGCGGACGGGTTTGAGCCTGTCGCACCACGACGCGTGGCGGGTGGTCGCAAAGCTCGCCAAATAGGGTCGGCGACTCGTCGGGTTCGCCTTACGGGTCATGCGGGAAACCGGCGTGCAAGAAATCCGCGCGAAACCTTAGGTGGCGGCGTTGACTACCCGTCTCACGAAGCCACCCGCGCCTTCTACCGGGCTTGCGGCTTCGAGACTCACGCGCGGGTTCCCCGGGACAACCCCGAATGCGAGGCGCTTTTGATCCTGCGCCTTCGGCTAAGTTGACGGCGTGCTCAAGGAAAACGACCTGCTTGCGTTCGTCGTTTCGGGCAATCCGGCCTTGCCCGGGTCGGTCGTCATTCCGCCCGGCGACGACATGGCGATGATCCGAATCGCCGGGGCGGAACTGCTCGTCGCCGTGGACCCCCTGATCGAGGGCGTGCACTTCACGCGCTCCGCGGCGCGCCCGGAGCAGATCGGTCGGAAGGCGTTGACGCGGAACCTGTCGGACGTGGCGGCGATGGCGGCCGTGCCCGTGGCGGCGGTGGCGGCGGCGCAGCTGCCGGGCGACCTGCCGTCCGCCGACGCGGAGCGCTTGGTGCGTGGCTTGCAGGAGACCGCGGAGGCGTTCGACTGTCCGGTGGTGGGCGGCGACGTGGCGATCCAGCAGTCGGCCGGCGCGGCGCTGAGCCTGACGGTCACGGTGTTGGCCGAGCCGGCGGGCGTGGAGCCGGTGCGTCGGCGGACGGCGAAGGTCGGCGACGGGGTTTGGGTGTCGGGCGTGTTGGGCGGATCGCTCGAAGCCGACGGCACCGGGCACCATCTGGACTTCACGCCGCGCATCGCGTTGGCGCGGGCCTTGGCGTCGGACCCAGCGACGCGACCGACCTCGATGATGGACGTGTCGGACGGCTTGGCGATGGACCTGCCCCGCTTGGTCGAACACGCGGAAGTGTCCGTGGAAGCCGTGCCGATGCGAGCGGGGATCACGGACGTGCGGCGGGCGTTGGGGGACGGCGAGGACTACGAGTTGTTGTTCACGGCCGGCCCGGAGGCGCCGATCCCGCCCGAACTCCAAGGCGTGCGATTGACCCGGATCGGATCGGTGGCTTCGGCGGGCGGCGTGGCGTTCGTGGACGCGGCGGGCGCGGCGATCGACGTGTCCGACTTGGGCTGGGAGCACCGTGGGGCATGAGCGGCGGGATGTTCCAGATTCTCAGTGAAGAGGTTTCCGACACGCTCGCGGTCGGCCGAGCGGTCGGCGGGCTGGCGCGGGCCGGCGACGTGGTCGCGTTGGACGGGCCGCTGGGCGCGGGCAAGACGCAGTTCGTCCGCGGCTTGGCCGAGGGTCTGGGGCTGGACCCGCGGCACGTGTCGAGCCCGACGTTCGTGTTCGTGCAGGAGTACGCGCCGGACCCAGAGCGCGACCTCGCGACTCCGGTCTTGGTTCACGTGGATGCTTACCGTCTGGAATCTTCGGAGCAGCTTCAGAGCATCGGCTGGTCGGACGAGTTGCTGGACGGAGCGGTGCTGGCGGTCGAGTGGGCGCCCCGGATCGTCGAGGCGTTGGGGCCGGACGTGCTGCACGTGCGGATCGCGCACACGGGGGAGGGACAGCGGGCGATCGAGATCGAAGGGCAGGGGGCGTGGGCCGAGCGGATGGCGGGTTTGATGGAGCGAACGGATCGCGGAAACGAACCGACCGGTGGCCGAGCCTAGATTGTGGGTATGGACGATCGAACTCCTCAAAGTGCGGCGGCTTGCCCGGTCTGCAAGGCGGCGGTGAAAGAAGGCGGGTCGAGCTTTCCGTTTTGTTCGGCGCGGTGTCGGAAGATCGATCTGGGGCGGTGGATGGACGAGCGTTACGTGGTGAGCCGCCCGATCGAGCAGACGGATTTGGATGCGCTGGAGTGAGGCGTGCCCCGTGCCCCGGCGGGCTTTCGAGCGTGAATTTCAGAGCAGGCGGACGAGAACCGTATCCGCGACGAACCGGCCGGTCCGCGTCAAGCGAAGATGTGTTCCGGTGCGTTGGAGCAGGCCGAGTTGTTCGGCTTCGGCGATCGTGAGATGGCGATCGTCGCCGGCGGTCAGACGCTCGTCGAGCCAATCGAGGCGGACGCCTTGAGCCAAGCGGAGGCCGAGCATGAGGCGTTCGCCGACGCGCCGGGTTGGGGGCAGGTGTTCTTCATCGACGCGGGGCGGGTTTGGCGAACCCGCGAGATAGGCGGGCAGGTTCGGTTGGTTACGCCAGCGTCGGCCTGCGATGTGGGACGCGGCCCCCGGCCCCAGCCCCAGCCAGTGGCGGTTGTGCCAGTAGTGGAGGTTGTGAGCGCAACGAAAGTCGCGGTCGGCGTCGCGCTTCGCCCAGTTCGAGAGCTCGTAGTGCTCGTAACCGGCGTCGTCGAGGAGGGTCATGACGCGGTCGTACATGGCGCGTTCGGTGTCTTCGTCGACGGGCGTCACCTTGCCGACGCGGAGGCGAGCGGTGAGGGCGGTCTGAGGTTCGTAGGTCAGGCCGTAGATCGAGAGGTGGGCGGGCTCGAGGGCGAGCGTGCGGTCCAGGTCGCGATCGAGTTGGTCGAGGGTCTGGCCGGGGATGGCGAAGATCAGGTCCAGCGAAAGGTTGGTGATGCCCGCTTGTCGGCAGGCATCGACGGCGCGAGGGACGTTGTCGGGATCGTGCCAGCGTTCGAGCGCTTCGAGCGAAGATCGGTCGAAGCTCTGGGCACCGATGGAGACGCGGTTGACGCCGCCCCGCCGGAGTTGGTGCATGAGGTCCGGCGTGACGGTCTCGGGGTTGGCTTCGACGGTGAATTCCGTGACGTGGTCCAGGACGCCGTGGCCGCGGAGCGCGTCGAGCAGCCGGGCCCATAGCTCGGGCCGCAGGTACGTGGGCGTGCCGCCGCCCGCGAAGATCGTGGCGGGCCGCAGCGGCGCGAGAGCCGGAGCGTCGTGGTCGCCCGCCGCTCCGACGCGGGCTTCTTCCCGGACCCAGTGCTTTAGTTCGGAGAGCAGCGCGTCGGTGAAGCGGGCTTGCGGGTCGTCGCCCCGCCCGTCGGCCTCGCGGTTCGTTACGACGCTGAAGAAGTCGCAGTAGTGGCACTTGTGGAAGCAGAACGGCAGGTGCAGGTAGATGCCATCGACCCGGGCCAGTTCTTGCCGGGCGACGTGGGGGCGAGTATTCTCGGGCTTTCCTTGTGACACGGGATTTGCGAATGGAAGCGGTGTTGGTGATGACGAAGGCCGACGGATCGCAGCGGCGGTTTCCGCTGCCCGAGGGGCCGACGACCGTGGGCCGAAAGAACAGCTGCGGCCTGCGGATCCCGTTGACCAGCGTATCCCGGCTGCACTGCGAGTTTCGGGTCGACGGCGATCGCGTCAGCCTGCGCGACCTGGGCTCGAGCAACGGCACGTTCAAGAACGGCCAGCGGGTCCAAGACACCGATCTTCAAGCCGGCGACGAAGTCGAGGTCGGCCCGGTGCGGTTCACCGTGGTCCTCGACGGCCACCCGGCGGGAACATCCGAGTCGGCCGCCGCGGGCCCAGTCAACGACGACACGGCCGCGATCGATTTGTCCGACGCCCCGCCGGACTCGACCGACGACCCGGCGAGCCACTCGGGCCTGCCCACGACCGGCATCCTCAGCGGCGCGGGTTCGGTCGATCTGGCCGCCGAGGACGCCGAGGATGTGCTTGACGAAGACGACGAACTCGCCGCGGCGATGGCGTCGATGGAACAGGACGACGACGAAGAAGAGGCGGCCGACACTTTTGCGATGGGCGGCGACCCGGACGACAGCAGCGAGTTCGCGTTTTCGTTGGACGACGGTGACGAAGACGGCGACGACGGGCCGGTCATCGAGCTCCTGGACGAAGACGAAGAAAAAACGTGAACGGGTTCACCCCCAGGGTCAACTCTTTTTGGCCGCGGTTTCATTCGTCGCGCCCGACGGCGTATTCGTGCCGGCGGGGACGGCGATCCGCATGCCGCAGGCTTTGCATCGCACCGTTTTGCCTCGGGCGATCGGGGGGACCGATAGGATCGAGCGGCATTTGAGATTCGGGCAGATCAGGCGGACCGAGCTAGACATGTCGCAAGAAACCTCCGTTAGGGACAACGTGGTATATCGATCGTCGGGACGGATGGCTTGAGGCTACGGGTAGAAACGCGACAATCGGTCAACGAGCGGTAGGGTTCGCGTCGCCCGGGCGCGCGCGTTTGACGGTTGTGGGGGTTGTACGGGTCCAGCGAGAAGCCACGATGTTCGACGCATGGGAAACTTGGGCCGTGGCGGGGGTGCTGCTGGCGACGCTGGTGGCGCTGGTCCGGTCGTGGGCGGGGCCGGACATCTTGCTGGTCGGAGCGCTCACGTTGCTCGCCGGACTGGGCTTGTTTAGCGACCTGCTGCCGGCCCCGGGGACCCTGGTCGCGGGCTTTGGCAGCGAGGGGTTGATCACGGTGGCGGCGCTATTCGTGGTGGCGGCGGGCCTGACGCAGACCGGCGCGAGCTACCGCCTGACCGGAGCGTTGCTTGGCCGGCCTCGCACCACCCTCGCCGCGACGGCTCGCCTGACCTTGCCCGTCACGACACTCTCGGCGTTTATGAACAACACGCCCGTGGTCGCGATGTTGCTGCCCGTGGTCCGCAGCTGGGCGCGGCGTTGCGGTGTTGCGCCCTCCAAGCTGCTGATCCCGCTCAGCTACGCCGCGATCCTCGGCGGCACGTGCACACTCATCGGCACGTCGACCAACCTCATCGTCGCCGACTTGCTGCGGCAGAGCGGCGCGGACGCGCCGCGCCTGGGCCTGTTCAGCCTCGCCTGGGTAGGCCTGCCCGCGGCGGTGATCGGCGTGATTTACCTGCTCACGCTGGGGCGTAAGCTGCTGCCGGACCGGGCGTCCGTGCTTGCCGAGGGCGACGACGTCCGGCAGTACACCGTGCAGATGCGGGTCGACGCGGGCAGCCCGCTTTCGGGGCAGAGCATCGAGCAGGCCGGGCTACGCCGTTTGCCCGGGCTGTACCTCTTGGAGATCGACCGCGACGGCGAGCTGCTACCCGCGGTCGGGCCGGAGCAGGTGTTGCGCTCCGGTGACGTGCTTGTGTTTGTCGGGGTCGTCGATTCGGTGGTGGACCTGCGGAACCTGCGTGGCCTGTCGCCGGCCACGGACCAGGTCGGCAAGATCGACGGCTCGGCCGTGCAGCGCCAACTGGTCGAGGCGGTGGTTTCGTCCGCCTGCCCGCTGGTCGGCCGGTCGATCCGCGAGGGCCGGTTCCGCACCGCGTACAACGCCGCGGTCATCGCCGTCGCGCGCGACGGCCAGCGCCTCGACGCCAAGCTCGGCGACGTCGTGCTCCGCGCCGGCGACACGCTGCTGCTCGAGACCCAACCCGGCTTCGCGGAGCGCCAGCGCAACCGCCGCGATTTCTTCCTGGTCAGCCAGCTCGACGGCGCGACGCCCACGCGGCACGGCCGAGCCCCGCTGGCGATCGGTGTGTTCGCCGTGGTGGTCGTCGCGATGGGGTTCGGCTGGGTTACGCCGATCGTCGCGGCGCTCTGGGGCGCGGCGTTGATGTGGCTGACCCGCTGCGTCACCGGTTCGGAAGCGCGGCGGAGCCTCGACGGCCAGGTGCTCATCGTCATCGGTGCCGCGATCGGGCTGGGGCAGGCCGTACTCAGTTCGGGCCTGGCCCACGACGTCGCGGCGGGGATCCTCGGCCTGGTGGGCGAGAACCCATTGTTGGCGCTGGCGGCGATCTACCTGCTGACCAACCTCTTCACCGAGCTGATCACCAACAACGCCGCGGCCGTGCTTATGTTCCCCATCGCCGCCGCCACCGCGACGACGCTCGGTGTCGACGCCACGCCCTTCGCCGTCGCCGTCATGATGGCCGCCTCCGCCGCGTTCGCCACGCCCATCGGCTACCAGACCAACCTCATGGTCTTCGGCCCCGGCGGCTACCGCTTCGTGGATTACGTCAAGGTCGGTATCCCGCTCAACGTGCTCGTGTTCGCCGTCACGATGGCCGTCACGCCGTGGGCGTTCCCGTTCCACGGTTGAAGCGCGGCGTCTTTGGCTCAACGGGGCAACTCGGGGTCGAAGTCGTGATCCGGGTCGAAGCCCGGATCACGCGACCCGTCGTAGCCGTCGTCCACGTCTTGAACGAACGCCGCCGCATCGACCCGCAACCGGATCTTCCGTAGGACCTTGTCTCGGCTGCGTTCGGCGATCCGCACCGCCAACCCGCCGCGGACGAGCTCGTCGAAGCGGAAGTGCGTGGCCGGCGAATCGACAACGACCGTGAGCACGCCGCGTTGGAGCGATTCGAGCCGGCTGCGCTCCCGCAGATCGTTCGGGATCAGCGCTTCGCACGCCTCGATCACGCCTTGCAGTTGGCGGAACGGCCGGGCGACGTCTTGCTTGAAGCGTTGCTGGAGGAACGCCAGCGAGTCGTCGCGCGGCGCGAAGACGCGGCGCTGCCGGAGGCGTTGGAGCCGCAGGGATTCGGAGGTCGTCGGGGATTCCGCGGGTTTGGCGTCCGGGTCGCGGGGCATGGGTAGATCGTACGATGCCCGCGTGAGCGAACGCCGAACCATCGTGCTGTTGGGGTACCGCGGCAGCGGCAAGAGCACGGTCGGCCGGGCCTTGGCGGAGCGTTTGGGGATGGCGTTTGTCGACACGGACGGCGGCGTGGTCGCGCGGTTCGACGGCCGGGATATCGCCGATATCTGGTCCCAAGAAGGCGAGTCGGCGTTCCGCGAGACCGAGGCGCGGGTCGTGGCGGAAGCCGTATCCACCGCGGGACGCGTTGTCGCGCTGGGCGGCGGGGCGGTCACGGAACACCCTGACGGCCGCGCCGCGGTGGAACGAGCCGACGCGCTGCGGGTCTACCTGGCGGCGCCCGCGGACGTGTTGGCCCGACGCATCGCGGGCGACGCCGACACGCAAGCCGCTCGCCCGAGCCTGACCGGCATTTCGAGCGTCACCGGCGAAATCGCCAGCGTCCTTGCGCGGCGCGACCCGGTCTATCGCGCTGTGGCCGACGCGGTCGTCGACGTGTCCGCGTTGGGGCCGTCCGCGATCGTTGAGCGCGTCGCCGCGCTTGCCGGCGACGATTGATTCACAGCGTGCCGAAGATCCGGTCGCCCGCGTCGCCCAGCCCGGGCAGGATGTACCCGATGTCGTTGAGTTGGCGGTCCACCGCGGCGACGACGACGGGCACGTCCGGGTGTGCTTCCCGGACTTTCGCCAGGCCCTCCGGTGCCGCGAGCACGCCGACGAAGGTGACGTTCTCGCAGCCGCGCGCCTTGAGCAGCGACAGGCAGGCGATCGCGCTGCCGCCGGTCGCGAGCATCGGGTCGCACACCAGCACCGGGCCGTGCTGGATCGTCGGCGGCAGCTTGTCGTAATAGCTCACCGGCCTGAGCGCTTCCTCATCGCGGAACATGCCGACGTGGCCCATCTGCGCTTCGGGGATCAGCCGCAGCATCCCGGCGGTCAGCCCCGCGCCGGCCCGCAGGATGCACACCAACGTCACGCGGTCCGCGAGCTTCTGCGCCGCGCAGCGCTCGAGCGGCGTGGCGACTTCCACGGCCTGCGTCGGCGCCGAACGCAGCGCTTCGTACGCCAACAACTCGCCCATGCGTTCCATGACTTCGCGGAATCGAGGCACGGGCGTCGACGCCGCGCGCAACTCGGCGATCAGATGCGACACCAGCGGGTGGTCGATCACTTGCACCATCGGGTCGTCTTGCGGGTCGTAAGACTGGCTGGCCATGCGTACGCTCCTGGGTGCCCGAAGGATCGACCGCAATGTCGTGCATCGCCGTCGGGCTTGCAAGCAAGGTTTTACGGTCCCGGCACGCGGAACAGCGCCGCGCCGCCGAGGTCCTGCACCACGGGCCAGCCGCGGACGAGCTCGGCGACCGCGCTTTCGGTGACGCGTTCGTCGTGCCCGTAGGTGTCGTGCAGGCGGCGCAGCTCCGACCAGCCGACCCACAGGTGCGTCACGCCTTGCTCGGCGAGCAACCGCGCCGCGCGGCTGGGGTCGCCTTCGGCTTGATCGAGGACCGGTCCCAACGGGCTCGCGTCGAAGGCGCTGGCGTAGACCAGCTCGGGGCGGAGATAAAACAGCCGCGATGTGTCGGCCACGAGCATCACGGTCGAGTGAGGCGGGAGCGTGTTGATCGGATGTGCATCCGGATGCAACGGGTGGCTCCGCGACGCGAACGCATCGCTCAGAGACCAAGGCGGCAGCGGCGCCCGTTCGCCGGTTTCCGGGTCGCTGCCGGGCAACGTCTGTGACCACAGCAGACTCAGCGACAAGCCGGACAACGCCGCGATTAACACGACGCCCCACCCCAAGCGGATCGTCTGACGAGCCCGGGCATTTAAGACCGACCAACCCGTCATCGCGCCCCAGCCCACGCCCAGCAGCATCGCCGCGGGCACCACGCTGGTCACCAG
>JBCDDH010000085.1:0-13887 GCA_039180415.1 Planctomycetota bacterium
CCCCGAAAACTCCGAGCGCGCCGCCGCACCGGGGCGCGCGGCTTCCCCTCCGACGCTTGGCGCGCCGCCGCACGGGGGCGCGCGGCTCCCCGAAAACTCCGAGCGCGCCGCCGCACCGGGGCGCGCGGCTTCCCCTCCGACGCTTGGCGCGCCGCCGCACGGAGGCGCGCCGCTTCCCGAAGAGCCCGAGCGCGCCGCCGCACCGGGGCGCGCGGGCTCAACGCACTCAAAGGAACGCGCGGGCGCGGTCAGACTAGACAGACAGTCAGACGACGACGTCTGTCTGTCTAGCGAGGGCTATTCGAGCGAGGCGGACGCCATCGACGAGCTGCTCGACGCGGCGCGGATGAACGGCCGTGCGCACCGCGCCCAGGTCCACTCGACCCCCGGCGTGACCCTCGCCGCCGTCGCCTGGTGCTGGCGCGAGGTCCAGCGTCGAGACTGCAAGCCCCAGCAGCGCCCGGGCCTCCTGCATCGCATGATCGTCGACGGCGATTGGCGCGAGCCTCTCGCCGAGCAGGCCGACCGGGAAGATCGCGCCGCCGCAAACCTCGCCGCGCAACGCCAGCAGGCCGCGGCCGACGAAGCCCAGCGGCAACGTGACGCCGCGCACCGCCGGCACGCCCGCGACCAGCTCACCGGGCTGACCGCCGACCAGCGCGATGCTCTCCACGCGCAAGTGCTCGAACGCGCCCCGGGTGTTTCCCGCAAGTCTTGGGCTTCCGGCGATTGGCAGGCCCGCTGGCCGCTCGCCATCGCCATGCACGACGCCGCCGTGGCTCGCGGCTGGTGCGATCCCTTCGACTGTCGGGACGCCGAGGTTTCTCCCTCGGAGGATCGGCTGTGACCGGCGATCACTTCGAAACCCTTAATCGCGCTCACGAACGATGCGTCGGCGTCGCCGCCCAACTCGACGGCATGGCGCGCGCCTTCCAAGCGCAGGAGGTCCCCGATCTCGCTGCTTCGATCCGCGAGCTCCGCGCCGAGGTCCTCGCCGTCGACGCCGAGGTCCGCGAGGTCCGCGACGCCAACAAAATCACGGAGGATGCGCGATGAGCTTTCCCCGCTTCGCCTGCTCCAACACGACCGACGACCTGGTCGCCTGGCTGCTCGACGAGCTTCCCGCTTTCGATTTGCGGGCGACCGCCAACGTGTACGTCGGCGTCGCTCGGCCGCGTGGTGAAGGCGAGCCCGATCGCGCGGTCCGCGTCCTCTGCGACATCCGCGACCCCCGGGAGCGTCTGCTCCACGCGCACACCCGACACGTTGCGGCGTACCTCGATGGCTCGCTCCGCATCGCCGAGCTCGAAGCCCTCCACCAGCAAGCCCAAGGCATCGCCTGCGATCTCGCGGGTGTCTTGCTCGATGTGCAGCGCCGCGTCTCGTTTGATCTGCTCACCGGCCACCTGGGGCACGGCGCGATTCGGCTCAACTCCGCGACGACTGCCCCGACGCGATCGACGCGGCTCGATCACCTGATCCCGCACCGTCGGCGACTCGAAGCCCATCCCCAAACCGCGGAGGTCGCGTGAGCGTCACCTTCTGCGACGGTCCCGCCCGCGGCGTCCGGCTCGACCTGGCCCGGTGTCCGATCTTGTTGCGCGTCGTGTTCAGCGATCGACGCAGTGAGCCCTGGGACGCGCTCGATCGGTCGCAAGACACGCCGCGCAACTGCGAGACGATCCACCTGTACCGGCGATGCGCTCCGGTCACGACGATGCACGTCTCGGCCCGTCCGCGCTCGGCGAGCGGCTGGTTCAAATGCGCGGCCTACCGCGTCTACTCCGGGGCGTGGCCGAGCGACGCCACGATGCGGGACACGCACCGCTGGCAGGAATGGTGTCGTCGCCTTCAAGCTTGCGGTTACCTGGAAAACCAAAAGTCCTACGAGCTGGCATCCGTCCAACTGGTCCTCCGCTCGTCGATCGAGCCGGCGCTCACCATCAACGCGCACCGCAATCCCAAGTCGCGCGAGGGTGAACAAAGGGGGCTGTTCGTATGACAAAACTCGAAGCTTTTCGATTCGCTTCGCCGTGGACGTGGTGGTGGTTCATTGGCGGAGTCCTTCACGGGTTTCCTATTCGTCATGCCTGGCGTCTCGCGATCTCTCGACCGGAGCAAGACCGATGATCTGCCCCGCCTGCGCTAAACCGTTCACGCCAACACGCAGCGACCAGGTCGTGTGCTGCAAGGCCTGCCGCGTCCGACGGCTCCGCTTCCGGCGAAAAGTCGAACGCGCAACGGTCGAGCGTTGCGCTTCGTCCTTCGTCGTTCCCGCGCAACCGACGGCGGCGCACCATTGCTACACGCGGACGCGCGCCGTGACGATCGAGCTCCCCGCCGAGCTCGCGGAGCAGCTTGACCAGGTCCACCAATCCGGCCGTGCTCAAGCGCTCTGGCTGACCATCTCCGGCGCGGAGGTCGGCCCGACGTGAATCCGTCCAACCTCTTCCATTTTCAAAAGCGGCCCGCCCCCGGAAGTTCAGCCCGGGGGGCGGGCCTGGCGTCACCACCTGGGAGTGCCAGGTGTGTGACACCGCCCCGGAAAATACCGGCCGATTTAGTGGCCGGCTTCCGGGCGCGGTGTCATGTTTGCTATGCGGGATTCCCCGCTAGGCAAAGCCCCCGCGCGAGCGTCGCGCGGGTCGGCACTCCGGCGTGTTCGACGGCGCTCGGCTCCGTGGACGACAACCCCGCATCCGTTCCGGACACATCTCGGGCGGGGGGACTCAACGCGACACGCGACACCAACCGGCACGGACGCCAGAGAGGTATCCCGTGCGTGTGAATGAGTTGATCGATCGATACATCGCGGATCGCTGCGAGCCCGATTTTTATAAGCACGGCCGGGCTACGTCGAGCCTCGGGCGGACCCGCAAGGCGCTCGCATACTTTGCCGAGTTGAAGATCCCCGCCAAACGCCTCGGCGAGCGCAAGCCCACCGACGAAGCGAGCGGCGCGCGGGTCCTGGGCGACGTGGAAACCGACGACCTGGCCAAGGCCGATCTGAAGGACTACATCGCGCACCTTTGCACGCTCGACGGCGCGCGGGCCGGCGAACCCATCGCGCTTTCGACCGTGGGCACCTACCGCGGCCAAGTGCTCACGATGTTGGAGTGGGCCGAGGACGAGGAAGAATGCATCGACGCCGGCCCCCACGCGCGGCTGTCCAAGGCCAAGCTCCCCAAGCCGTCCAACACCCGCGCCCGCCGCGCTCGCAAGGTCACGTCGGCCCCGGAAGAGGTCATCCGCCGACTCGCCGACTTCTGCCGCGGATTGGCGAACGATCACCCCGACCGCACCAAGGCGCACCGCAAGTCAATCCGCTCGTGGTGGCTTACCGGCGTCGCGCTCGATCTGATGTGGGACCTGGGCACGCGGCCGGGCGAGCTGGTCCAGATGCGGCTCTGCGACCTCCGCGCCGACCCTAGCGACGCCGACCCCGACCGGCACCTCTACGTCCCGCCCGAGTCCAAGACCGAGGACCACACCCGCCACGAAGACCCGCGCATCCTGGTGGTGGATGGCCACGCGATGCGGCTCGTCGCCGAAGCCGTCAAGGTCAACAACCTCGACGGCCGGCAGGAGCGGTTCGGGTTCGCGCAGGACTTCCCCGACGACGAGCGGGTGTTTCCGTGGAAGGCGAAGAACCCCGTCCACGCCGCCGCGGGCTTTCGCGGCCGAGTGAGGGAAGCGATCGAGCGGTGCGGCACGCTGCGGATCACGCCGCAGCAAATCCGCCACGCCTGGGCCACCCGTGCCGCGGCGATCAATCTCGAAGGCGCTCGGGTTCAGCTCGGGCACACCAACCCCAACACAATCACCGGCTACCTCGACCGCAACGGCCCGGCCGTCCGCGAGGTCATCGAACGCCTACGCAAGCAAGACACGCCGGCCCCGGAGCCGCCGGCTCCGACCACGCCCCAGCCCGAGCCGGGCGGTCCGGCTCCGATCCCGATCGAAGAACCCCCGGCCCCGCTCCGCCTGGTCGGTTTCGGCTGATGACAAATCCGAGCCAATGCCCGCTATCCGACCGCGGGCGCTCGGATGCACGGGTCGGACCTCTTCACTAGGCATGAAGCGATCCGACCCCGCCCCCGGAAGCCAGCAAGGAACCCCATGACCTGCATCGTCGCGATCAAGACCAAGAACCGCGTCCTCATGATGGGGGACTCGCTGGGCGGTTGCCTTGCCGATTACTCCGTCACGATGCGCCGAGACCCCAAGGTGTTTCGGTGCGGGGATTTGGTCATCGGCCACACCACCAGCTTCCGCATGGCCCAGCTCGTACGGTTTGGGCTGCATAGCGCGCTCGACGTGTCGGAGCTGAAGCCGCCCGCCGACCCCGGCGATGGGCTGCGGTTCATGGTCCGTGATTTCGTCCCGCGGGTTCGGCACGTCTTCGACGAGGGCGGTTTTACCCAAGAACATCGAGGGCAGGAACGCGGGGGTGAGATGCTCGTTGCTTGGGGCGCTCAACTGTTCGGCGTCCAAAGCGACTTTAACGTTCAGGATTTTGCGGAGGACTTCGCGGCGGCGGGCTGCGGTACGCCCTATGCGCTGGGCGCGCTGTCCGCTACGGCCTCCGAAGAGCCCGCTCGTCGTGCGGTGATCGCTTTACGTGCCGCGGCTCATTTTTCAGCTTTTGTGCGCGCGCCTTTCATCGGCATGGAAACCACCGGCAGCGAGCTAGACCCTGTTGCGATTGGAGCAGCAGGTTCTACTGCCGCCCCCGAACCCGTAGGGAGCAACACACCATGAGCGAACACGTCCAGCACAACTCCGACGGCACGAAAACCCACCGCATAGAAGACATCCGCGTCAACTTCGACGGTGGCCACGTTCACGTGGCGAGCCTGGAAGTCACCGGGGATACGGCCACATGCGAGCGCGTGCTTAAGGAATTTTGCAAACGCCTGTATCACGACGCGGAGGCGGTGACGTGACGCTATTCCTCCACGCTCTCGTACGCGATCTGATCCTCGACGAAGTCGCGGGGGATCGTCCCCGTGACCAGGAACCCGCCGCCGTGTCGGCGGATCTCTTTCTCGCCGATGCGTTCCGGCTCCGGGAGCCGGTGTCCTTTTCTTGCCGCCAGCCACAAAGCCGCTTCGATCAACTCCGCGTCGGCGACTTCGATCCGCAGCGTCGTCGCTTGCGGGTGCAGCCCGCCCTGTCCTCGATAGACCTGGAATCTCATAGCTCAAGTGTCCCGCGCCGCGGGGGTTTACGGGCTTTTGAATTTCTCCGCGGTGGCGATCCGTGCTCTTCACCTTTCATTGAAACCCGCCGCGCCAAGGATGGCCCATGAGCAGCAAGCGCAGACGAAAGCATCTCGACCTCGGGAAGACACTCAAGCGCGGAGCCCCGCGCTCACTGCCGAACGAGCTCGCCGCCCGTCGGCTCGCCGTCTTCGGCATCTCCGGTTCGGGCAAGTCCAACACCGCGACCGTCATCCTCGAAGGCCTGATTCGCAATGGCGAGCAGGTCGTCCTGGTCGACCCCAAGGGCGAGGGTTGGGGCTTGCGTGTCGGACGCAACGGCAAGCCCGCCGGCGGGCTCGACGTGGTCGTCTTCGGCGAGCCCCGGGGCGACCTGCCGCTACGCGAGGAACACGCCGGCCGCGTCGCGGACTTCGTCGTCGACACCGGCCAGTCGGTCGTGCTCTCGCTCCAAGGCTTCGACACCGACGCCGCGGAACGCCGGTTTGTCGCGGGCTTCATGGAACGGCTCTACCGCCGGAAGTCCAAGCAAGCGAACCCGATCCGTACGCTCGTCGCGCTCGAAGAGGCCCACCTGTTTGTTCCCGAAGCCGGCCGCGTGTCTGGCGACGTGGCGCACGTCGTCTCGTCCATCCGCCGCATCGGTCGCCAAGGCCGCAGCGCGGGGCTCGGCCTCATGGTCATCGACCAACGGCCGGCCGACGTGGCGAACTCGGTCATTACGCAAAGCGAATTGCTGATCTGTCACCAGCTCGCCCACAAGTCGGACCGCGACGCGCTTCGCGGCTGGGTCAAGGGCTACGACCGCGAGGGGCAGGGCGAGCACTTCCTGGAAACCGTCGCCCAGCTCGAACCCGGCGAGGCCTGGGTCTGGTCCCCCGCCTGGCTCAAGGTCTTCGACCGGGTCCAGGTCCGGCTCCGGGACACGTTCGACTCGGGACACACGCCCGACGGTTCGCGGGCGAAGCGCGACGTGCGGCTTGCTCCGGTCGACCTGGACCAGCTCCGCGGTCAGCTCGAAGAAGTCGTCCAGGCCGCGGAGGCCTCCGATCCGGAACGGCTGCGGCGTGAGCTCGTGGCGGCCCAGCGCAACCTCGAGCGCGTGACCGCGGAGCGCGACCGTCTCCGCGACCAACCCCGCAGCGACCCCGCCGAGCTCGAGCACGCCCTCGCGGCCGAGCGCGAGCGGGTGACGGACGAGCTCACCGCGGCGTGGCAGGGCAAGCTGCACGCGATCTATCCGCGGGTCGCCGACGTGTCCACCGCCTGGGAAACCCTCGCCGACGCCGGCGACGCCGTCACCGCGATCGACACGGGTTTGCGGGCGTTGTTCAACGGCCAGGCTCCCCGGCCCTCGGCCGGCTCAGCGTCGTCACGCCGCAAGCCCAAGCCGGCGACGTCGCCCTCTGGACCTGCGCCGGCTGCGCCGAAAACCCCCACGCGCCGCGCCTCGTCCACCGCCTCGGTCGAGGGATTCCCGCTCGGCGAACGCCACCGCGGGATCCTCGACACGATCGCCTGGTGGAACTCCGTCGGTGTCTCGCCGGATTGGAACCGCATCGCGGCGCTCCGCGGCTTCGCGCCCACGACGACGAGCTGGAAGGACGCGCGGCGCGACCTCTGGGGGCAAGGCTTGATCGACCGCGATTACGCCATGAGCGACGCGGCGCGGGGCGCGGCGCAGCAACCGGATCGACAGGCGTCGCTCGCCGATCTCCACGATGCGTTTCGGAGGCGGATGAACGAGCGCGAACGGGCGCTATTCGATTCCCTCCTGGCTCGCGGCGGAACGGCGACGTGGGACGAGCTGTCGGAAGAACACGGCTTCGCGCCCACGACGACGAGCTGGAAAGACGCGCGGCGCAGCCTGGCCCGGACGTTTGGCCTGGTCCGCATCGGCGGCGGCAAGCTCACCGCGACGGACCTGATGTACCCGGAGGGTTTGAAGTGATCCGCGTCCGTCGATTGCCTTCGAACCTGTACGACGCCGCGGTGAGCATGTCCGGCACGGCCGGACAACCGCTCACGGGCGCGGCGGCGCGTCCCTGCCCGTTGTCGGCGATCGCCGATGCGTACGGCCGGCTCGCTCGGCTCCGCGCTCGAGACCTGGCTCGGGATCACCGTCGGCACGTCCTGGCGTCCGAACCCCGGAGGCACGCGTGAAGCTCACCCGCTCCCAAAAGCGCAACGTCGAAGCGTTGCGCATCGCTTCGCCCGATCGTGTCGGGTCGGACCAGGTCACGCCCTTGGAGGTCTACCTGCTCAACACCGGTCGCGCCGTGCGTCGCTACCGACGGCGGACGGCTGTCGCGCGTTGGATCGACCGACTAACCGCCTGGTACACGCTGCCCGCGTGGCTGCTCGCGCTGTACCTGGTCCTACGCGCCCTGCACTGGCTTTCTCGTCTCGCCCCCGACGTGGGGGCGGCCCCTTAGACCAAGGGGCCGGGTCCGCTCCGTGCCAATGGCTGACCCGGCCCCGCTCTTGGATTTTCTCGATGCAAGGATGCACCCCAGTAACGGAACTTCTGACCGACGCCTCTCCCGCGCCCGCTGCCGTCCAAACCGTTCACCCAACCCATCATCGCCCGGAAGCCGCGGAGAACTGCAACCGTTCGGCGACGAGCTTACCGCACCAACACGCGATCTCGATGATCCATGCTCTGGACGACGACGGCGAGCTGCACGAGCTGCTCGCCAAGGACCTGGCCGCGATCGGCCGCGAAGTCGGCTTCGTGCGGGCCGATGCTGATCCCGGAACCAGGCCCTAGACCCCGGACGGGGCTAGAAGTTCACCATCACCGATCGCACGACCGTGTCGCTTCCGCCGAACGACTTCGACCAGACCAAATCGCCTTTCAGGCTCACGCAATACAACGTGGCGTCCCCCGTGAAGTTGCTTGACGCCGAGCCGTAGGTGGCAAAGTAGATGTTCCCGGCGGCGTCGATGTCGGCCGACGACAACAGGACGCGCCCGGCCGTGATCGGCTGCGTCACCACCGGCGTCTGGTACTCGTGGACCAGGGCGTGCGTCGCGGGGTCGATGATGAGGACGATCGCGTTGCTGTTGTACGGTCCGGGGAAGGTGGGCGTTGGGTTCGGACCGTAGCCCGCCGCGACGGCGACGACGCGTTCGACCATCTGCCCATCTACCACGCGGCGTACGAAAAATTTGTTAAAGCCCATGCTGAGGCTGGACGGTGCCGTGGGTTCCGAACCGAACTCGCGGATCGTGGTCCCCTGTTCGTGGACGCCATGCCCGATCGTGCTCGGCGTGATCGCGAACCGGCTGAACCAAAGTGCGGCGGCGTCCGTCGTTGAGCCGTCGTAGAGCCCGAAGCTGTCGCGGGTCCCTTGGGCGCTTAGGTTGAAGAGCTGCAATCCGAACTTGCGGGCGAACGCTCCGTCGCAGACGCCGCCGCGTTCGGTCGTCGCTCTCAGGTTGTCCGGTGCGCCAAAGGACGGCGTGAAGCTTCCGCCGTTGCTTTCGTTGGCCCACTGCGACGTCACGACGCCGCCGGAAACCCCCGCGCTCGCCCACACCAACGGCTCGCCTTCGCAGATCGTCACGGCCGCTTCGGCGAATCGCTCCGAGTCGCCCCAGAACACTTCCGGCTGTTGGTTGGTGCCATCTGCCTCGAACGTCTCCGAGAACATCATGCTGTGTCGAAACTGCGATCCGGGGTCTTCGCCGTTGAGGATCGCCGTGAACCCGCAGCCGTCACCGGCTTTGGTGGCGTAGGGGTGAAGGACGCTGTTCCGCGTGTTGATGTTGTCGGTTAGCGGCTCGTCCGTGTCTGTTTCGGTGCGGCTCGACGCCCACACCTCCGGCAGCGCGACCACGCCGTGCGGACCGCCGCTCCCGAAGCCGGCGGATACCTGCTGGACGTGAAAGACCCTGTTGCTGAAAAAACTGGTGATGCCGCCAAAAAACGGGCCTCGGCGATTCACGCCGGCAGAGATGAGGTCGGGCGTGAGGCCTTGGATGAGCGGGCTTCCCCGGTACACGTCGAGCGACGTTCCGGGCAGCGCTTGGCGGGGCACAGTCCACGCCACGCCCGCGCCTCCGTGCGATCCGCCCATCACCAACAAGCCGCCGCCCGACGGGCGGACGAATATCCCGGCCGGGTGACGCTGCATGATTCCCGCGGGGTGTCGCGCAAACATCAGCTCACCGGATCAAGGGGCGCGGCCCAATGCTTCTTTCCGGGATCGACCTCCCACACCACCGCGTTACCGTCGACCGTTAATTCGGTGTCGGCGTGCGGCTGGATCGTCACGGTGTCGCCGATCGCCCATGCTTTGGGCGTGACCTTCGCCTCGTACGTGCTTCCTTCGAAAGTGAAGCGCGCCGTGTTCGTGTCGACCGTCGTCCAACCGGTGATCTCCACATCGGACACGGCGGCGCTGTGGCGGAGCTCGTCGGGCTTGGCGGCGGGGAACGGATCGCCGGTAAGCGACCCGTCGCCACCCCTGCGTGAAACCATCAGATAATCGTTGTGCAGCGCCGTGATCTCGACGGTCAGGATGCTGCTCGCGGGCCGGGCCTGTGGCTTGCGACGTGTCCCGGCCAGGACGCGCGGCTGCTGCTCGGTGTACGCGACCGAATGGCTGATCCGTCGTAGGGTCTCGTCGGTGGGGCGACTCATAGCCAGGCAAAGCTCGCGCGGACGTAGGGCTTGCGGACGATCTGGGCGGGCGTGGCGGTGGGGCTCGCCGCAGCCGAGCCCGAGCCGTTGAGCGGATACGGGAGCTGGACCTGGTTGCCTTCCTGGTCCTTGATCGGGACGAGCTCGCCGCCGTCGAGCTCGTTAAGCCCGCGGTCTTCGAACACGTCGTCCCAGCCGGCCTCGCGGGTCAACAGGCGGACGCTCCGGGTGTAGTACGTCACGCCGTTTTCGACGAACGGCCCGTTGGCCTCGATCTGGTCGACGTAGACGGTCGCCTCGGCGTAGGACTGGCCCCCGATCGCGACGGTGCTCCCGTTGATCGTGTTCCGTCGCGAGTCGTTCGCGGCGTTGTCGAAGCTGGCGACGTTGTCCGTGATCTCGATGACGCCCGTTGCGTTCTGGCGTTGCGGCAGATCGGCGAACTCTTCGCCCGCCGAATTGACGTTGGGCTCGCCGTCCACGTCGCGGAAGTAAGGCTCGGTGAAGGGTTGCCCGCCGTAGCGGTAGAGCGTCGGGCGGGCGAGCGGGTTCTCGATCGCCGTCGCCTGGTCGGTTGCCTTTGAGCTGTAGGACACGGTCAGCTTGACGCACTGCGGCGATTCGAGCTCCGCCTCCTTCCCGATGACGATCGCCGGCGATCCGGTGTTGTACGCATCGCCCATCGCCGGCAGCGTGATCCCGTTGACCGTAGTCGAGGTGTTGGCTCGAACTTCGTCGGGGTCGAGGTTGCTGTTTCCTTCGACTACGTAGACCCGAGTCCCGCGCGTGGTGCCTTCGCGCGTCCCGATGCGATCGACTTCGATGGTGATCTCTCTCCAAGACATCGTTAGAGCAGCTCCCAAGTCCCCTCGTCGACCTCACGGGTTTCGCCGCGACGGTCGATGCGTTCGAGGGCGTCGGCTGTCCGCTCCTGGGCGGCGAGTTGGCGCTCCGGCGTGCGATCCCGTTCGGCCCGGGTTCCGGGGTTTTGCGCGGCGGCGAACGCCAGGCGTTGCGCCTCGGCCGAGCCGACGGTCACGGCGCGGAGCGCTTCGCGTCGACCATCTCGGCCGGCGTCTTCGGCTCGGCGGAGCCGGTCGATCTCTTCGAGCTTGGCTCGAGCCTCGTCGAGCTGGTCCGGGCTGGCCCCCAACGCTTCGAGGTCCAGCAGCTTCAACTCCGAATCGGAAAGCCCGAAGTTCCGCACTTCGCGGTCTAGGTCCGCGAGCACGTCGCCGACCCGGTTCCCGCGCTGCGCCCGATCGATCTCGCCGAGTAGGTCCCGGGCTTCGGCGAGCTCGTCGTTAGTCGCTCCGAGCTCGTCCAGGCCCGCGAGGCGGATCTCCGTCTCGTCGAGGTTGATCCGATCGGCTTCGCGGCGGAGCGAGCGGAGCTCTTCGTCCAGGCGGTCGAAGTTGTCGAAGCCGGCGAGCGCGGCGTCTTCGTCGAGGGCGAGCGGACCGCTGGAAGCCGCCTGGTTCGCTGCGGCGGCGTCGGCTTCCGCCTGTAGCCCGTCGAAGAACGCGCGGACGTTCTCGGCCGGTCGGTTGTTGACCAGGTCGTCGAACACCGACGCGGTTTCTGCGGCGAGTCGGTCGGTCATCGCGAGCGTCTCGGCCTCGAACTGCCGGAGCCATTGCGGGGTTTCGTATTCGAAGCCCAACGCCCCGGCGATGGTTTCGATGCCGTCGCTGATGCGGACGATCGTCGTCGTCAGATAGCTAATCACCGCTTGCGCCGTGGTGCGAAGCGTGAGCCAACCGAGCCGGAACACCGCGAGCCCGTTGGCGGCGAACGCGATCCCTTCGCTCACGTACCCCATCCCGCGGGTGACGGTCTGGCCGAACCCATTCCCTTCGGAAGCCGCGGTGAGTAGCCGGTTCGCGACGGCTTCGATCGCGGGCGCGAGCTCGATCGTGAGGCGTTGATTCAAGCCGGTAACGACGCCGCGGACGCGCGCCATGGCGTCGTTTGCTTCCTCCACCTTGGCGGCGTCGACGCGGTTGAAGGTGAGGCCGAGCCGCTCCGCTTCGGCGCTTTGGAGGGCGAGGCCTTCGCTCCCCAACGCGAGGAAGTTGAGCATTTCCTGGCCCTGTCGGCCAAACACGCCGTACGCCAACGCGGCCCGCTCCGCCGGGTCCTCGATCTCATTGAGACGGTCGGCGATCACCCCGAGCGCGAGGTCCGGCCGCTGGCCCGCGACCTGGTCGATGTCCAGCCCCAGGCGTTGCAACGCCTGGCTCCCGGTCCCGTAGCCCCGGGTCGCTTCGCCGAGCGTGCGGGTGAGCCGTTGCAGGCCCTTGTCGAGTGTGGTCTGCGCGGTGCCGGTGATGGTGGCCGCGTGCCGCATCCCGCCGAGCGCTTGGGTGGGGATGCCGAGGCTGTCCGCGAATTTGGCGTTGCGGTCGATCGAGTCCAGCGAAAGCGAATCGATCACACGGAACGCGTCGGTGGCCAGGAGCCGGAGATTGAAGTAATTCCGACCGACGCCGCGGAGCAGGCCGCTGGTCCGACGGCTCCACCGCTGGGCCGTGCGCGTGGCCATCTGGAACCCCGTCCGAAAGTTGGACGTGTTCAGCGTGAGCCGCGTGTTGAGCGTGCTGATGGTGGGCATGGGTCAGTCGGTCTGCGCGTCGGGGTCCTCTTTGAGCTTTTGCCATCCCGCGAACGCCGCCGACCAGGCGGAGCGGGCGGCGATGGGGTCTTGCGTCACGGGCTTTCTTCGATAGCGGTGCATGTACCGGCTCGGCTCGGCCTTCTCGTTGCTCTTAAAGCCGGTGCGGTAGATCGCGGCCACGATCTTTGCCATCCGCAGCTCTTCGGCGGCGGCTCCGCGCGGCTGCACCAACTCCAAGGCCATCCGCTCGTTCAGCTCGTGGCGGTCGATGCGGTCGAGCAGCTCGGGGACGGTGCAGCCCCAGCGGTCGCTTAGTTCGAGGATGAAGACCCGCTCGGGGTCGTCGACGAGTTTCCCGCGGTGGTCTCCAGGTCGTCGTCGACCTTGGTGAGCTCCAGGACCTTGTCGTACACCCTGCGGACATCGCCGGCGGGCAGGTCCGCGAGGCGGTCGATGTCGCGGCCTTCGAAAACCCGGGTTCCGTCGTCGTCGACGGTGCACCACTGCATCACGCGCGCCTGCACGTTGCTCTGGGCCTGGTCGGGGTGGCCGCTCTGGATCGCGATTAGCGATTTCTCGAAGCGGTCACGCTCGCCGGCGGTCATGCCGCGCACGGTGAGCGTCTCGCCGAAAGCCTCAACCGTGTCGGTCGGTAGTTTCGACTTGTTCGCCAGGATGCGGTTCTTCAGGTCGGGCATGGTCGGGGTCTCCTTGGGTGGGTTCGGTTTCGGGCTGATTCACGCGCTCGGCCACGCCGGCGCGGATCAGCAATTCGGCCGTGGCGTCGCTCTTCTCGGTTTCGTCGCCTTCGGCGTGGCCGTTGACTTGCTGGGTAAAGCGGATGCGCATTTCGGACCTTTCTGCGGGGGTGATCGGGATCGGGGGGAAAGCCCGCCGCGGCGAGGCATGGGCCGCGGCGGACGGGAATCGAGCGGGTTAAGCCGCCGCGGTGAACGCCGGGATGTCCTGGACCTCCCACGTAAGCTCGAACTGGTAATCGTCGTCGCCGTTCTGCTCGGGCATGCCGATCTCGCTGATGAAGGCGTCGACCCCGACGGTCGAGCCGTCGGGGATGGTGATCCGCCAACCCTTCTCGACGCCGGTGAGCGCCTGCAGCGCGTCGTACACGCTCTTTTCGTAATACACCGTGGCCGACATCTGGCCGGGCGTCTTCCAGTTGGGCCGCTTGGTCACGACGCGGTTCGGGCTGGTGAGGTGCTTTTTCTCACGGTTGCCGACGTTGACGTTGGGCGGCGTGATGCTGATGACTTCGGTAATCGCGGTGAACGCGGTCGACCCGCTAAAGGTCGAGCCGTCGCCGTACTCGATGGTCGTTCCGTAGCTGTCTATCGACATGGTCTTTCTCTCCTTGGGTGGCGGGGCGCGGGATTAACTTCCGG
>JBCDDH010000086.1:0-13606 GCA_039180415.1 Planctomycetota bacterium
CTCGTCGCGGTTGACGCTGGTGATGACCAGGTGCTTGAGGTTCATCAGCGCGGCGGCTTCGCCGACGCGCCGCGGCTCGTCCAGGTCGTACTCCGGGGGGCGGCCGGTGGCGATGTTGCAGAAGCCGCAAGAGCGCGTGCAGACATCGCCGAGGATCATCATCGTCGCCGTGCCGCGCTCCCAGCACTCGCCCAGATTCGGACACTTGGCGGATTCGCAGACCGTGTGGAGCTGGTACTTGTCCACCATCTGCCGGGTGTCTTTGAAGCCCGGGCCGGCGGGCAGCTTCGCACGGAGCCAAGCGGGTTTCTTGCGGCGGATGAACTCCAGGCCTCCGGCGTCTGCGGCGGCCGCGTTGTCGAGCACGAGGTTGGACAGGCTGATGCTTGCCATGGTTTAGATCGTATCGGTCTGATCTGTGGTTTTCTATCTGCTTTCAGATCATGCGGTTGGCGCCAACACAAAATGGTTTGGCGGTGTGGTCCTCTCGTGTCGGGCGCGCCCGATGTATCGCATCGGGTAGCGGCCCGATTGTTCATATTGCGTTAGCTTCGTTAAGTTGTGGCGTTTGGAGGTTCTGCGGACCGGCACGTTTCGTGGGGTTTGAATGACTCATGTTGACCTTGTTGACGATTGCGGGCGGGGTGGCGTTGATCCTGTTCGGCATCCGGTTTCTGCGTAAGGGGCTCGATCGACTGTTCGGAGACCGGCTCGCGTCGGTTTTACGGCGGTTGGCCGGAAACCGATGGCGGGCGGCGGGCGCCGGGTTGGCGACGTCGTTGGCCGCGCCGTCGTCGACGGCCATGTCGCTGTTGGCGGTGCAGTCGGTCCGCTCCGGAGACCTGCCCGCGCGACGCATGATCCCCGTGCTCTTGGGCGCGGACGTGGGCATCACGATCATGGTGATTCTCATCGCGCTGCGGCTCGAATCGCTGTCGCCGGTCTTGATCCTTGCGGGTGTGGTTCTGTTCCAGTTCATGCGGAACCGGCTGCTTCGCGGCGTGGGTCAGGTCTTGCTCGCCGTGGCGTTCATCCTGATGGGCGTGGGCACGATCTCGACGGCGGCCCGCGGGATCGAACCCAACGGCGATCTGGCGGAGTTGCTGGCGATCGCCGCGCGATATCCGTGGCTGCTCGCGGCGGTGGCGGTGGTCCTGGCGGTGTCGCTTCAATCCTCGACCGCGGCCATCGGTCTGGCGATCGGCCTGGGACAAGGAATCGGGCGGTCCGGGATGGGCGACACCGATCCGCTGCAGCTCGCCGTGCCGATCGTCGCCGGGGCCAACGTCGGCGTGGCGTTGACGCTATTGACCGCGGGATGGTCGGACCGTTCATCTCGTCGATTGGGGACGGCCAACCTCGTGTCCAAGGGGACGGTCGCCGTCGTTTTTTTGCTGGCGTTGTCCGCGATCGTCGCCGCACTCAACGCGCTGCCCTTGACGCTCGAAGGCCGGATCGCGGTCACGCACACCGGGTTCAACGTGCTCATGGCCGCGGCCTTCCTGCCGTGGACCGACACGCTGTACGGGATCACCAAGCGGCTTGTCCCCGATGTTGAAGGCGAGACGCTTTCCAGCGCGACGCCCCGGTTCATCCGCAGCGACCACGTCGCCGGTGCCTCGGTCGCGCTGGGCCAGTCCCGCCAGGAGATCGTCCGCCTTTCGTCGATCGTCCGATCCATGCTGGATGACGCGTGGCAGGCGCTGTCGGCAAGAAACGAACAGGCCGCCCGCCGGGTTCAGGCCCGCGACGACGACGTCGATGCCCTGCACCACCACATCAAGTCCTACCTGGCCCGGCTCAACCCCGAGGAAGACGCCGATTTTCAGATCGAGATGGTGATGCAGCAGCTCTCCTATCTCAACCAGTTGGAGACCATCGCCGACACCGTCGACAAAGGCATCGCCGAGTTGGCCGTGCGTCGCCATCGTCAACATGTCTGGTTCACCGAAGCCGGATGGACCGAGTTGGATGGGCTCTACAAGCACGTCGCGGAGAACCTGCTCATCGCCGAGACCGCGTTCAACACCCAGGAAGCATCGCTCGCGCAACGCCTGATCGATCACAAACGCCTGATCAACCAACGGGAACGCGAACTCCGGCTTCAACACTTCAACCGACTCCGCGACGGCGTCGAGCTCTCTCACGAATCCAGTGCCCTTCACCTCGAACTTCTGGGGAACCTCAAGGCGATCAACAGCTGCGTCGCGCACGTGGCCTACGCGATCTGCGATGCTCAGGCGCCGGCAAAGCGTTCCGGTGCCGCCGGCTAGGCCTTGGGCGCGTCGATCGCGCGGGCTACCTGATCGCGCAGGTCGATCGCCGCGGCGCGCACCGCGTCCTGCCACGACCGCCCCCTTTCCGGCGGAGCGTAAATCACGCTGCGGCTGGCGGTGATGATCGCGCCTCGGCCCGAAGCGTCGAAGCAGGCCCGGACGTCCTCCGCCCCGCCGCCCTGGGCCCCAAAGCCAGGCACAAGAAACAGCACGTGAGGCATCCGTTGCCGAAGCGCGGCCGCCTCGCGCGGGTGCGTCGCGCCGACCACCGCGCCCACGGGACCGAACGGATCGTCTCCGCGTCGGCCTTCGCTCTGTTGCTCGACGAAATCCGCGACGTGGTCCACCAAACGCGACGCGTCGGACGTCTCCAGCCCCTGCCACACGCCGCCGCCCGGGTTGCTCGTTCGCACCAGCACGAACACGGCACGTCCCGCCCGTTGGGCAACGGTCATGAACGGGTCCAGCGTGTCCGGCCCCAAATACGGCGAGACCGTTAACGCGTCGGCTGCGCCTTCGTGTTCTAAAAACGCCGCCGCGTAGTGCTCGGCCGAGATGCCGATGTCGCCCCGTTTGGCGTCCGCGATGACGAGCAAGCCCGCGTCTTGCGCCGCCGCCGCGACCCGTTCGTAAGCCGCGAACCCCGCCGCGCCGTATCGCTCGAAGCACGCCAACTGTGGCTTGACCGCCGGCACCACGTCCGCGGCCACGTCGATAACGCCCAGGCAAAACTCGGCCAACGCGTCCGCCGCCGCCTCGCGATCGCCGTCCCACGCCGCCTCGCCGACCTCGGGGGGCAGACGACTGAGCACCGGGTCTAAGCCGACGCACACCGGCCCGCCCTTCACCCGGGCCGCTTCCAACCATCGCCGCGCGAAACTCTCCATGCGGTCAGCGTATCAGCCCGGAAACTCGCGGCGATCACCCCGTCGAGCGGAGCCGTTCACTCTCCCCGCCCCAGCCGCGGCCGCAGCAGCACGACAAACGACACCCCGCCCACCAACGCCGTCCACACCCCCACCGGGATCAGTCCGGTCGGCCGGCCTACGCCTTCGCTGGCCAGCTTCACCAACACCCCCGCCACGTCCGCCGCCACCAGCAGCGCGGCGCCCAGCACGCCCGCCACGATCAACACGCCCCGGTGGGGCGCCCCGCACAACGCCCGCGCCAGATGCGGCGCGATCAACCCCACGAACGCCACCGGCCCGGCCAGCACCACCGCCCCGCCCGCCAACGCCGCCGCCGCTACGAACGCCTCCGTCCGCAGCCGCGCCACGTCCACGCCCAGCCCCGACGCCTCTTCGTCGCTCAGCGTAGCCACGTCCAACGCCGGCCCGCGGAAGAGCATCCAGCCCCAGCCCAGCGCGGTCGCGGTGGCGACCACGCCCGACGTCGACCACCCCCCCGATACCGACAGCGACCCCATCATCCAACGCGCCACCTCGTCGCGCACCCCGCCCGGCCCGTTCAAGTACGCCAGCAGCAGCACGATCGCGCCGTTGATCGTCGACACCACCACCCCCACCAGCAGCACCCCCAGCGGGTCGAGCACGCCCCGCCGCCGCCCCAGCGCGAACACGGCCGCCATGGTCAGCCCCGCCCCTAAGACCGCGCCGATCCCGGACGACACGCCCACCCGCTCCGCTCCGAGCGTCGCCGCGGCCACCATCCCCACCGCCGCGCCCGTGCTCAAGCCCAACAGATACGGTTCGGCCAGTGGGTTCCGCAACAGGGCTTGCAGCGACACGCCCGACACCGCCAGCGCCAGCCCCGCGACCGCCGCCACCGCCAGCCGTTCCGCTCGCAGCCACAGGAACGTCCGCCCCACCTGGTCCGCCGAGAGACCGAACCCCGACGTACCCACCCCCAGCCGCGCCGCGGAGACGAACAGCAACGCCGCCGATGCCCACACCAGCCCCCGCCTCCAGCTCGGCGAACGCTCCGTGGTCAATCACCCACCCCGAAAGCCCGCGGCTGCGAAGCCGCCGCGGGGTCTGCGCCCAATCGCGTCTCCCCCCAGATCAACGCCACCAGTTGCGCCAATACCTCCGGCAGATTCGTCGCCGGCAGCAACACCTGCGGATCGGTCAGCGTGTGCACCCGCCCGCTTCGCACCGCTGCGATCGGTAGGCCGTTGAACCATGCGGCCTTTTCGGCCGCTTCCGCGTCATTGGCTCCAGGCAGCAAGAGCACGACCACGTCCGGGTCGATGTCGATGAGCGCTTCGCGGTCCAGGGTCACGGCCGACGCGGCGGTGTCGCCCAAAGCGTTGTCCGCCCCGGCAAAAGCCAACAGTTCGTCGTTGACGCTCCCCGTGCCCGAAGCCACGACCGGATCGATCGTGAACGCAAGCAACACCCCCGGGACGTCTCCCCGCCTTTCGGCGGCACGCCGAAGCACAAGCGCTGCGTCAGACGTGCGCGAGGTTTCACGGCGAAGCCGGGCTTCGAGTTGATAAGCCGCCGATGCTCGTCCCAGGGCCCTTCCCAATCGCGCCGTCGCCAGCATCGCTGTCGCGTAGTTGTCGGGATAAGGCTCCGCGATGAGCGTCGCGGCGGTTCGCTTCACCAGCGTGGACATCATGGCCGGTTCCGCCTCTCGGGTTACGGGAAAAATCACGTGCGTCGGCCGCAGCGCGATCAGCTTCTCCGCGTCCACGTCCATGAAGTGTCCGACGATCGGCATCGGGTTGCCGTCCGCGTTGACGGTCGGCGCCGCCGCGTCGTGTTCCGCGACACCGACGATGCGGTCGGCCAATCCCAGGTCGACCACGATTCGCGTCGCGCTGGGCATGAAGCTGACGATGCGGAGTTGGTCGGGGTCTCCTCCCGATTGGGGCGGCTCTGGCGAGCAACCAACCAGAAATGCGAGCAGGCCGGCCAGCGCAATCGCGTAAAGGCCGGACTGGTCCGGCCGAGCGTCACGCACCGTCGCCCCCTTCGAGCGTCGTGGTGGGTTCCGTTTCTTGGGATAAAACCGCGTGCGGGTTCCGTGGCGTCGCCGGGTCGTATACGTCGTCCAGGCTGTTGTCATCGGCGGATCGGCGGACGAGCAGATAGGTCTGCACCGCGGCACAGAAGTAGAAGCTCACCGCGTACGCCGCGGGCACGGCCAGCAGCGCCTGCCGCCACAGCCCCACCACCGCCGCCGCGAAGCCGTCGCCGCCATTCAGTACCGAGGTTTGGGTGAGCAAGCCCCACGTCAGGAAGCGATCGGTTAACCAGATCCCCAGGCCGACCACACCGAGCACCACCAGGAACGTCAGCGCGCCATACGCCAGCCCCGCCGCGGCATAGCCGAGCACCTGCCACGGCCGGGTCGTCACGTAAGCGAAGCAGCGGCTCACCGCGTCGAACGCGTCGGTCCCTTCCACCGCCATCGCCGCCACCAGCAGATGCAACGCGACCGAGAGCACGATCAGCAGCAGCGCCATCGTCAGGCCCACGAGTAGCAGCGGCCCGTACGCCAGCCCGCCAAGCCATTCGACGATCGGCAGGTTCAGCAGCACCAATCCCGCGACGACCAGCACCACCGCGCCCGCCGCCACCACGGCCAGGGGCAGCGCCGGAGCCAACAGCGTCCACACGCCCCGGCGGGCGATGAATCCCGCCGCTTCCAACGGGCCGGCCGTAGATTTGCGGGCCAACTGCAGCGCCGCCAGCCGTGCGATCCCCAGGCCCAGCAGCACCGAAACCACGAACGACCACGCGGCGAACGCCGCGACAAACCCCGGCGCCACCCGCCAAAGCCGGCGCGGTCCTTCGATCGTCAATTCCCCCGCCGCCCCTAAGACGCCCCCGCCGGTCAGCCCCAGGTCCAGCGATGTGACGGCTCCCGCCAACGACCACAACGACGCGAGCTGGTCGCTCAGCCACAGCCGCAGCACGTCTGCGCCGCTCACGTCGGGCACTCGCGTCCCGACGTCGCCCGGCCGGGTTTCGGCTTCTTGGACCGCCAGTAGCTTCGCCGCGTGCGCCTCCGGCGACATCAACGCCTCGGCTTCGACCGCGTCCAGCGGCCAAGCCAGCACCACCCCGCCCAAGTAGACCGCCGCCACGATCAGCCACGCCAACGCCAGCTTTGTCGGCTGCAACGCGACCCGGGCCAATTGAAAAATCCGCAGCACCGGCAGCACCGCGCACCAATCCACCGCCTCGATCTTCACGTGATGCAATCCCGACCGTTTCAAAACTGATCCCTCGTGCCCGGCGTCAAACCGGCGATGCTAACCCACCGGCCCGCCGCGCACCCCGATCGGCCCGATGCCTCACACTCCCAGCGCCCGGATCGCCTTGCGGTTGGCCATCTTGTCCAGCCGGGTCATGCGGTCCAGGATCAGCACGCCGTCCAAGTGGTCGTACTCGTGCTGCCAGACCCGCGCCGCCAGCCCACCGTCGTCCGCCATCGTGAAACGCTGGCCGTCGAGGCCGGTTGCCGTGATGGTGACGCCCAGCGGTCGGGTGATCTCCGCGCGGATATCCGGCAACGACAGGCAGCCCTCTTCGTGGGGCCCGGTCTCTCGGCTCGCCTCCGAAAGCTCCGGGTTCACGAACACGTGGTCCGTCCCGGCGGGGCCCGTCCAGTTCGCCACGAAAAGCCGCCAACTCAACCCCACCTGCGGCGCGGCCAGCCCCACCCCGTCCGCCTCGTGCATCAGTTCGACCATCCGCTCTGCGACCGCCCGGACTTCGTCGCTTAGTTCGACCGCCTCCGCCCGACGCCGCAGCGCCGGGTGTGGGTGGTGAACGATGTACAGGCTCGCGGGATCGATCGGCATTCCGGCTATCGTATCCCGCCCGCGCTGGGCCTACAAAACGATGGAAAACCGCTAATCCACGTGATTGCCGGGATTTGCCGCGCGATGTCTTGACCGCCACCCCGCCGATCGCCATACTCGCATCAGCGACCGAAGGCCGGCCCCCCCGGGCGCAAGCGGCCCCGGCGGCCGGTGATTTGTCGCCGGCTGGCCTGCTCCCGGCGTGTCTCTCGGCCCGACTTGAATTGATCTGATAATCCGATCTCATCCCTTCCCGGGCCGCGGTAGCTCTCCGTTCCTTCGCCGTCCCTCCCGACCCCCCATTCGCACCCATGTCCACCGTCACGAAAAAAGAGCTGATCGATACGATCGCTGACGCCACCGGTCAGAAGCGCGTCGTCGTGAAGCAGATCGTTCAAGCCTTCCTTGACAACATCGTTGTCGAATTAGGCAAAGGCAACCGCCTCGAATTCCGCGACTTCGGCGTCTTCGAGGTTAAGCAGCGCCGCGCGCGTAAAGCCCAGAACCCGCGCACCCTCGAACCCGTCTGGGTGGCCCCCAAGCGCACCGTCAAGTTCAAGGTCGGTCGGCTTATGAAGCAGACCCTCGACGACGCGGACGCCGACGACGCCGAGGGCCTAGAGTTCGGCAACGCCTCATCATTGCCAGAGGCCCCACCGACCTCGCACGGGTCCGACAACCATGATCAACGAAACCACGACGCCTGACCGCGTCACTCCGGCTTCTTCTGCCGGGGCACCCGCCGGCCACGCCGGACTCGTCCAACAGCTCGAAGCGCACGGCCAGCGCCGCCGGGCCGACGACGCCCAAAGGTCTTTGCACCCCCGCGAATCCACCGGCAAACACATCCACCTCGATGGCCGGACCTTCGTCAACCTCGCCGGCAACGACTACCTCGGTTTCGCAACCCACCCTGCCCTCAAGGCCGCCGCCGTCGCCGCCACGCAAAAGCACGGAACCGGTAGCTCCGCTTCCCGTCTAATCACCGGCACGCTCCCGATCCACCTGGACCTTGAACGACGCTTCGCCGAGTTCAAGCACGGCCCGGCCGCTCTGCTCTTCTCCAGCGGCACCGCCGCCAACATGGGCGTGTTGCTCACCCTCGCCCGGCCCGGCGACCTCATCCTCCAGGACAAACTCAACCACGCCTGCCTCATCGACGGCGCCCGCTTCTGCGGCGCAAAGGTCCGCACCTTCCCCCACCGAAATTACGAAAAGCTCGAGCGGCTCCTGCAAGCCGCTCCCACCGAAACCCGGCAGTACGGACGTCGGCGAACCGACAAACCGCTCGACGGGCCGACCCGCACTTTCATCACCACCGACTCCGTCTTCTCGATGGAAGGCACCACCGCCGATCTGCCCCGCCTGCTTGATCTCTGTGACAAATACCACGCCACCCTCCTTATCGATGAGGCCCACGGCACCGGCGTCCTCGGCGAACACGGCACCGGCCTCGCCGAACACCAGGGCGTCGCCGGCCAAGTCCATATCACCGTCAGCACCGCGTCCAAAGCGCTTGGTTCGCTCGGCGGTATCGTCACCGCGGACGAACCGATCATCGACGAACTCATCAACCACGCCCGCACCTTCGTCTACACCACGTCTCTGCCGCCCGCCATCCCCGCCAGCATCCACGCCGCGCTGGACCTGCTCCGCGATGAGCCGCACCACCGATATCGTCTCGCCGAAATCGTCCGTCGCGTCCGCGGCGGCCTCCGCGACGCCGGCTGGGACATCGATCACGAACCCACCCCGATCGTCCCGCTGGTCGTCGGCCCCAACGACGCTGCGCTCGCCCTGTCCCTAAAGCTCCGCGAGGCCGGCTTCCTCGCGGCGGCCATCCGTCCCCCCACCGTCCCCCCCAACGCCGCCCGCGTCCGGCTCTCGCTACGCGCCGATCTCACCGACGAAGAATGCGATACGCTGATCCGGGCGTGTACGAACGCACGCGGATTAGTCGCTTAAGCCTGCGTGCCCCGGCCCCTCGGCCGCCCGCCATATCATGGTCGGATGGCCGCGACGCTCACCCCTCAACAGCTCGCTTCCCGACTCGACCACGCCGACCTCATCGACGTCCGCACCCCCGCCGAGTTCCGCGCCGTCCATGTGCGGGGAGCGCGTCTTGCCCCGCTCGATCAACTCGACCCCGGGCAGGTCGCCGCCTCTCGGCCCGCCGACGCCACCGGCCCCACGCTGATCCTCTGCAAATCCGGCCGGCGCGCGGCTCAAGCCGCCCAACAGCTCGCCACCTTCGACCACGAGGCCCTCGTCGTCGAAGGCGGAACCGAAGCGTGCGTCGCCGCCGGCCTGCCCGTACAGCGCGGGAAGCGGGCCGTGTCCCTCGAACGCCAGGTCCGCATCGCCGCCGGCTCGCTCGTGTTCGTCGGCACCGCGTTGGCCTACTTCGTTCATCCCGCGTTTCTCGTCCTTCCCGGCTTCGTCGGCGCGGGGCTCGTCTTCGCCGGCGTCACCGACACCTGCGGTATGGGCCTGCTGCTCGCCAGGATGCCTTGGAACCGCTGAACGCTCCGAGCCTCGAGCAGAAGCCCGAAACGAATCCGCCGTGTTCCGAGACGCGGGAATTTGGGGCGTAAGCCACGCGAGACGCGCTCGCTCACCGAATCGTCAGGCTGGGCCCGCCCGTGTCCATTGCTGCGACCGCGATTTCTTCCTCGAAGCGTTTCACGAATGCGCTGAGGTCGGCGGTCAACTGGTCGTCGTTGGTGAAGTTGGCCGTCGGATCGCCGGCGTCGCCGTTGGCCCGCAGGTTCGTGTTGATCGGCACCCCGCCCAGATACGGCAGGCCCATCTGCGTCGCGAGCATCTCCGCGCCTCCCCGGCCGAACAGGTCGTACTCCTTACCGTCGTCGCCGACGAAGTAGCTCATGTTCTCCACGACGCCCAGCACTTCGACCTGGAGCTGACGGAACATCGCCACCGCTCGCCGCGCGTCGTCCTGGGCGACCTTCTGCGGCGTGCACACCACCACCGCGCCGCTCAGCGGCAGGGTTTGCGCAAGGGTCAGCGGCACGTCGCCCGTGCCCGGCGGCAGGTCGACGATAAGAAAGTCCAGCGTTCCCCAGTCCGTCTGTGTCGCGAGTTGCTGGAAAGCGCCGTGTGCCATGGGGCCGCGCCAGATCAGCGGCTTGTCGTCTTCGACCAACGCCCCCAACGTCATGGCTCGGATGCCGTGCAGTTCAAAAGGGATCAGCGTCTTCCCCGACGCGCGGACCTCGTAACGATCCGTACCCAGCATCGTGGGAACCGACGGCCCGTAGATGTCGCCGTCGAGTAGGCCGACTTTCCGCCCCACCCGCGCTAGGCCCACCGCGAGGTTTAACGCGATCGTCGACTTGCCTACGCCGCCCTTGCCGGCTCCGACCGCGACGACGTGCTTGACGTCCGGCAGAGGGTTGTTTGAGCCCGACGCGTCGAACCCTCCACCGGCGGTGTTTTCTTTTGCGTCGCCACCGCCGGCCAACTGCATCGTGAAGCTCGCCCGGGGTTCGACGTCCAGCTCGCGCACGGCGGCTTCCACCGCGGCGCGGATCGCTTCGCGTTGCTTGGCCAGCGCGGCGGGCAGGGTCATTTCGACGTTGGCCGAGGTTCCGTCCACGTCCACCCGCTGCACCACGTTGAGCGCAACGATGTCTTGTGTCTGCCCCGACGGGACGATCCGGCGGAGGGCTTCGACGACCTGGGCTTTGGTGACGCTTCCGGGAGATGCGGGTGGCATAGCCGGCGATCATACGGAGGCCCGCGTGCAACTTCGGCTCGATCCGTGCGAACACGCAATAGACGGCGATTCCGGGCGTTGGCCTCTCGTCCGGACCGCTCGACGTGAGCCGATCGGACGTTTGACCTCGTTCCCGTTCCGCCCACCCAGGAGCTCGCCATGGACGCCTCTCGTTTCCGCTCGTTGCACCTCTCCCGCACCGTCCCCACCGCCGCGGCGATGCTCATGATCGTCACCGGCATCGCGCTGGCCCAGAGCACCGCCGACGATCCTCTGGCCCCCTCGCCCGACGCCGCCCAGGCCGCGCCGTCCGAACAGGCCGAAGCGCCGGGCGAGTTGACCCGACAAGAACGCCGCGAACGCCGCCGTCAGGCCGCGGGGCAGTGCGGCGACCGTCAAGGCTCGCCGAATCGCATGCGGGAGGGCGACGAGCGGGGCCCGCGGCGCCAGGGCCGGCCCGGAGGGCCCGGCGGACCGGGCGAGCGCCAACCCGGCGACGGCGTGCGGATGCTGATGCGTGACGTCAATCTCACCGACGACCAGCGTGAGCAGGTGCGGGTGATCGTCCGCGAAGCCGCCGGGCCGATGCAGCAGTACCTGGCCGACAACGCCGCCGCTCTCCGTGAGGCCCGCGACGCGATGGATCAGGCCCGGGCCGATCGCGACCGTGAAGCCGGGCAGGCCGCTCGCCAGCGCCTCCGGGAACTCCGGCAAGCCGGGCCGCAGGTCGATCGTGAAGCCCTGACCGCCCAGATCCGCGAGCTGCTCAACGCGTCGCAACAGGAGGTGTTCGACGCCAACTTGGCCCAAGCCCAAGAGCGCCGCGAACGGCGCGAAGCCAAGCGCAAAGAACGCATGGAACAGGGTGCCGAACGCGGGGATCGTCCCGAACGTCGGCAGCGCCCCGATCGGCCCGCCGGCCCGCAAGATGCGCCACCGCCCGGCGATCAGCTCGATCTCTGACGCCTAGAAAGAGTCGCCATCTCCAGCTCAGTCCTCCGATCGCCGGTCCTTCGCGGGGCCGGCGATTTTTGTGGCACCTCGTCCGACCGGTACGATGCTTGGCTCCGTTGATCCGGACCGATCCACCGCATGAGCCAAACCCCGCCGCCCATCTACTCACCACCCACGCCCGGGGTCCCCGGAAACGGCGATCCCAACGCCGCCCGCGGGAGCGCCAAGCTGCTGATTGTCGCGGTCATCCTGGCCGTGGCCGCGGTGGTCTTGGTGAACCTGTACGTCGCCGCGAGCCGCCGGAGCGTGCAGTCGGACGAGTTCGTCGTGTTTCGCATGGACGTGCAAAAAAGCCCCGGCGATGTCTTGGCCGCCGCGGACACCAGCCCCGTCCGCGTGCCCATGAGTCTCCGCGAGTCTTTCGCCGGCGCCGTCGCCCCCAACGCCGCCGGCGACGCCCCCGCCCGCGTCGGTGACCCGCTCACCCGGCCCGTCGAGCCCGGCGACATCCTCGAAGCCCGGCACTTCGACCTCCAGACCCAGGACGAGACCCGGCTGCTCATCCGTCCGGGCATGCGGGGCATCGCTATTCCGGTCCAAAGCCAGTCGCTGCCCGACCCCATCCGCCCCGAGATGATGGTCGATATCGAAGCCCCGTTCCGCGGGCGCGGCGGCCGGCTCCGCGTGATGCCGGTGATGGAGATGGTCCGCGTGGTGGCCGTGGGCACGACCAATATCGTGGACGAGCGCCGCGGCAGCGGGGCCGGCTCGGGCGTGAGCAAGATCACCCTCGAGGTCACCCCACAACACGCGTCCGACCTCGAATTCATCCTCAGCCAGGTCGCAGGCGAGTTCCGCGTACATACCCGCAACCCCGCCGACACCGAGCGGCCCAAGATCGGCGGCCCGGGCGTCAACCCCGAAGTGATGAAGCTGCTCACCGAGTCTTGATTCGTTCGGCCGCTTGAGTGAACCCGCCGTCAGCCCGCCGCGGAAACCGCATGCAGTTCTGGCTCTACGACCACGCCACCAACACCCGTTCGACCCTCGAGCTTGAGGGCGACCCGATCGTCATCGGCCGGGAAGACGCGTGCCACGTCGTGCTCAAGTCGCCGTTCGTCGCCCGCAAGCACGCCCGTATCGTCCGCAAGGGGAACCAACTTTTCGTTGAGGCGTTGAGCCGGGCCGGCACGCGCGTCGCCAACCGTGAGGTCCAGCCCGGCAGTCCCGCCCGTCTCGACTTCGGGGACGAGGTCCAGGTCGGCCAGTTCTCCCTCGCTCCCGTCGGCCGCGACGCGCAGCAAGACGAATCGCCCGACGAACGGCTGCTCCACGAGCAGCTGATGGAGCTCGAACGCGTCGCCCACGCGGAGCTCGTCGACCGGATGAACCTGCGGATCACCGGGCACCTCGACAAGCGCGACCCGCAGTTCATCGCCCAGCTCTACGCCCAACTCGACGACATCCTCCGCCGCCGGATCGCCGGCATGGACCCGCACGTCGCGGTGCTCGCCGGCAAGACGCACCTCCGCCGGCTCGTCCTTGCGGAGGTCGTCCGGCAGTGCCAGGGCAAGGTCGCGACCGACTATCGCGTCGCCGACGAACGCCTCCTCGATCCGCACCTCGAGCAGCAGCTGGCGGAGACCATCGTCAGCATTGTCGACATGATGCCGCTGCTCTTTGACCCCGCGAGCGTCACCGAAGATTTAGCCGTTGCCGAGGACGCCTTTGAGGAGCTGTTCGAGCCGCACTTCGCGTCCGTTTCGCCGGACCTGCGCCGCTACCTCGTGCAGCAGATGATCGCCAAGGACCTGCAGGACATCCTGCTCGGCCTCGGCCCGCTCACCGATCTGCTCGCGATGC
>JBCDDH010000087.1:0-13261 GCA_039180415.1 Planctomycetota bacterium
CGCGTTGAAAGGCCGAAAGCTTCGGCCGATCGCCCGCCACCTTAATCACGCCGGCCCGCACCGGCCGGCCGCGGCGATCGCAGACCAAGCCGTCGCCGTCGTCGACGCCCGCCTCGATCTCGCGTACGAACACCTCCGTCAACCCGGCCGCGCCCATCCGCAGCAACGGGTGCTCGTCCGGGTAGTAGATCGGCAGGTGCACGCCGGTCGCCGCGACGATCGACACGCCCGTCTCCGCCGAAAGCTCGACCAAACGCCTCACGCTCCGTCCCGCCCCCGTCGGCATGGCGTCGACCAACCAGCCTCCGCCCGCCGTTCGGAAATCGCGCAAGTCTCCGACCAGCCGCGCCGGCTCGTCCAGCAAATAGTCCGGCCAACGCGCCTCCACGAACGCCCCCGCGATCGCCAGGTGCTCGTGCGCGTCACACGCCCCCAGCCGCGCGGGATCGGCGTCGCCCGTCACGCACCGCACGAAGCCCGCCGGAAACGCGTCAGCCAACCCGTGCCCCCCGGTTTTCTCGCCACGCCGCCGCGGCCGTCGCCGCCCCCCGGGTCGGCGGCTCCAGCGCCACGCCCATGCTCATCAGCGCGCCCCGCAAGGCCTTCACGTCTAACGAAGACGCGCCGCTCGCCGTCCGCAGCGATTGTGCCGCCGCCACCCCCGCCGCCTGCCCCATGCTCATCGTCTGCCCCATGCTGCGACAACTCGCGTGCGCATCGTGTGTCGCGCTAAAGCACCGGCCCACCACCCAAAGCTCTTCTCGATCCCTGGGCACCAACGCCCCGTACGGGACGCCGTAGACCCCGCCGTCCTCCACGTACGCCCACGCCGTCTCCGCTTCCCCCGCCGCGTTCTGCCGGTGGTCTTCGATCGGGGCGCCACAAAGCAAAACCGCGTCTTCTTCCAACCGCCCCCGCAGGCAATCGTCCCGCTCCAACCGGGCGTTGCCGTACACCCGCCGCGTCTCCCGCACGCCGATGTGATGCGCGAGCCCGACGATCTTCGCGCCCTCGTACCCCGGCACGTCGCGACGAAAAAAGTCTTCGTACACGAACGCCTGCCGCCGACCCTCGCGCTCCGCCTCGCCCAGCTGCACGAAATCCGTCGCGTCCAGGTCCGCCACCCGCACCGCCACCGTCGCGATGCACCCGTCGTGCACCATGGCGTGGGCGCTGCCCCGCTTCCGCGGCAACGCGTGCCGGCCCTGCTCCACCGCCGCCGCCATGCGTTCGTTGAGCATCGCCTTGCCGCCGGCTTGCTCAAAGCGCGCGAGGTCCACGTTGCTCATGCGGAACGTCGTCGTCATCGTCTGCGCCGGGTCCAGGTCGCCCGCTTTCTCGTAAGGCACCCCCGCCAGGTGGCACAAGTCCGCGTCGCCGCTCGCGTCGATCAGCCGCGCCGCCCGCACCTTGAAAAAACCCGACTTGGTCCACAGCACCACGCCCACGATGCGGCCGCCCTCGACCCACGCGTCCACCAAGGCCGTATGCAGCCAGACGTTCACGCCCGACTCCGCCAGCAAGCGATCCCAGACGAGCTTCAACCGCTCGGGGTTGTACGTCACGCCCGTGCCCGCGCCGTACGTGTTGGGACGGAGAAACACGTCGCCCGTCGCGTCCAGCGCGTCCACCACGTCGTCCGGCACGCCGCCCACCACCTTGCGCGGCCGATCGCCCGGCGTGAAGAAACCATAGAACGTGTCCAAGACCTGGGTGCTCGCCCCCCCCGGATACCCGTAACGCTCCACTAGGCCAACCCGCGCCCCCGCCCGCCCCGCCGCGATCGCCGCACAGCACCCCGCGCTGCCCGCACCCACCACCAGCACGTCCACTTCCCCCAGCACCGGCACCCGCACGGCATCGAGAAACTCAAACGGCATCGTCCGGCTCCCGGTTCAGATCGGCATACAGCTTGGCCAGGCGTCGGCCGTGCTCGTCGTACGCCGCCTCGAACACCTCGGCCGCTCGCTTCCCGCCCAAGACCGCGCCCGACGCCAACGCGCGCGGCGGGTGGCCCGCCTCCGTGAGCCGCAGCGCGATCTCCGCCTTGAGCGCGTTCACGACCAAGCACCCGCCCACCGTGCTCCCGGGCGCGACCGGCATCTCCATCCCGTCGATCTGGATCATCGCGTCGCCCAGCGGCGCCCCCGAATCCAGCACCGCGTCCGAAAAATCCGGCAGCTTCTTGCCGTCCGGCCGCTTGCTCGAACTCCCCTCGCTGTGCTCCGTGCTCACCAACCCCGCGACATACACGCCCGCCTTCCGGAAGCCTTCCGCGACCTCGACCGGCACCACGTTGCAGCCGCTCGTACTGATCACCAACGCCGAGTCGATCGGGTCCAGGTCAAAGTTGCGCAGGATCCGCTCCGCGAAGCCGGGCACGTTCTCCAAAAACATCGATTGCCGCTGGCCGTTGCTGCCCACCGTCATCTGGTGAAACGTCAGCGATAGCTCCACCATCGGATGGAAACCGGGGAAGCTGCCGTAACGCGGCCACATCTCTTCGACCATCACGCGGCTGTGCCCGCTGCCGAACACGTGCACCATCCGCCCCGCCAAAATCGTCGCGGTGAAACGATCCGCCACCAAGCGGATCGTGTCCATCTGCGCCGCGACGCGATCCACCAGCCCCCCAGACCGCTTCAAGTACTCCAAACCGGGTGAACGCATCGAAGCCAACTCCTCGGGCCAACCGGCCGCGGCAAAACACCTAAAAACACGGGCAAAACGCCTGCCCGATCAAACCCGCCCCTCGCTCACGCACCACCCACCGTCCACGGCCAACACCTGCCCCGTGACGTAACGCGCACCGTCGCCCAGCAAGAACACGGCCGCGCCGTCGAGGTCCTCCGGCCGGCCAATCCGCCCGCCTTCCAAGGGCTGCTTGCGGCGGATGTATGCGCGGATCGCGTCGTCGTTCGCCGCCCGCTGCGCCATCGGCGTCTCCACCAACGCCGGCGCAATGACGTTCGCCCGGATGTCGTCGCCGGCGTAGTAGGCCGCGATGCTCTTGGTGAAACCCACCGCCGCCGATTTGCTCGCCGCGTAGACGTGGGTCGCAAAAAACGACGGCGCCGGGCTGAACCCCAGCACGCTGCCCATGTTGAGGATCACGCCCCCGCCGCCCTGCCGCAGGAACTGCTTCACCGCCGCGCGGTTGCTGCGGATCATCGACGACAAGTTCAACGCCAGCGTGCGCTCGATGCCCCCGTCCGTGACCTCGTCCAACGGCCCGTCGCCGAACCGCCGGCCGCTGCCCCCGGCGACGTGGTAGAGCCCGTCCAGCCGGCCGCCGAACTCGACCGCAGCCGCCACCGCGCGGTCGCTTGTCTCGCTCTGCGTCGCGTCGCCCACCGCCGCCCGGGCCGAATCGCCCAACTCGGCCGCGGCCCGAACCGCCGACGCTTCGCTGCGCCCGACCACCACGACCTTCGCACCCTCGCTAACCAACGCCCGCGCCGCGGACAGCCCCAGACCCGTCGTCCCGCCGACCACGAGCATCGTCTTGTCCGCCATGTCGACCCGCGGCTTCGCCATACGCCAAAGGATAACAATACATCAGTTGATTTAAAAAACGAATCAATCTGATATTCTTGACGAATGACCCGAGCAACCGCCCACCGCCGCGTCGAAGCCGTCCGCTTGGCCCTACGACGCAAGATCGACGCGGGGGCGCTACGGCCCGGGCAGCGCTTCTGGAGCGCTCGCGACCTGGCCGACCGGTACGGCATCGCCTACCTCACCGCCGACCGCCTGCTCAAAGAACTCACCGACGCCGGCCGTCTCGTCCGCAAGCCGCGTTCGGGCACGTTCGTGGCGGGCCAAACGCCCGCCCGACCCGTTCCCCAGCTCTTCCTCCCGGAGCGGGCCAAGGTGGCCGGCACGTTCGCGAACCACATGCGCCGCTGCCTCCGCGACGCCTTGCCCGGCCCGCTCAGTGATGCACGCGTTCGCTTCCTCGACGCGACCGATCGCCGCCCTTCGCTGCCCCCGCAGAAGCTGCCCGTGCTCTGGGAAACGCCCACCGCCCGCCGCGCGTGCCTCGACCAACAACGCCGCGCCGTCCTGATCCACGATCTGCCCCGCCCGCGGGAGGCCGCCCTCTTCGACGCCGTCGCGATCGACAACCACACCGGCGGTTACCTCGCCGGCCAAACCTTCCGCAACATGCTGGGCCCCGGTCACGCCGAGCCTTCGAGCGTCGCCGTGGTCGCCGGGCCGCGACAGGACCCCCGAAGCCACGCGCGCCTCCGCGGCTTCCGCGACGCCTGGCCCGACGCGTCCGTGATCACCGCCGGCGGCTGGACCACCGACCACGGCCGACGCGCCGCCTCCGCCGTCCGGCGCAAACGCCCTCGTGCGCTGTTCTGCGCCAACGACCGGCTCGCCGAAGGCGTCCTTGAGGGGCTCGCCGAACGCGGGGAACCCCGCCCCCTGATCATCGGCTTCGACGACGCGCCGATCGCCGAGCGGCTCCAACTGACCACGATCGGCATCCCCTGGCGGGCCTTCGCCGACGAAGTCCGGGACGCCGTCCAACGGCGGCTGGATCAACCCGATGCCCCCGCCCGACGCGTCGAGCTCACGCCTCAGCTCATCCTCCGCCGGCTCGACGCCGGCGTGCCTTGAGTTCAAACTATCCGCATGTCGCACCGCCTCCGTTATCGCCAGGTCCACCTCGACTTTCACACGTCGCCCGACATCCCCGACATCGGCGAAGCCTTCGACGCGGAGCACTGGCAACGTACGCTCCGCGACGCACGCGTCGATTCGATCACCTGCTTCGCCACCTGCCACCACGGCCACGCCTACTACGACACCCGCGTCGGTCAACGCCACCCGCACCTCCGGTTCGACCTGCTCCGCCGGCAGTTCGACGCGAGCAAAGCGATCGGCGTCAACGTCCCGATCTACCTCACCGCCGGCATCAACGACTGGGCCGCCGCGCAACACCCCGAGTGGCGCGAGATCGATCACACCGGCAAGCACACCGGCTGGGCTGCGTCGCGGCTCGACCCGGGCTACAAAAAGATGTGCTTCAACACGCCGTACCTCGACCTGCTCTGCGAGCAGATCGAAGAAGTCACGACCCTGTTTCCCGACCACGACGGCATCTTCCTGGACATCATCATGCAGGGGCCGTGCTGCTGCGACGCGTGCCTGCGCGGCATGCATGAGACCAGCCTCGACCCCGCCGACGAAGCGGACCGGCATCGTTACGCGCTGCGCGTGCTCGACACGTACTTCGAACGAACCACCGCCGCCGTCCGCGCGCACCGCCCCGACGCCCCGGTCTTCCACAACTCCAGCCACGTCACCCCCGGACAACGTGGGATCCTGAAACACTTTTCCCACCTCGAGCTCGAGTCCCTGCCCACCGGCGGCTGGGGCTACGACCACTTCCCCTTTTCCGCCCGCTACGCCACGAACCTGCCCCACGACGTGCTGGGCATGACCGGCAAGTTCCACAACACCTGGGGCGAGTTCGGCGGCTTCAAGCACCCCAATGCGTTGCGCTACGAGTGCGCCGCCATGCTCGCCCACGGCACCAAGTGCAGCGTCGGCGATCAGCTCCACCCCAACGGAAAGCTCGACGGGTCGACCTATCAACTCCTCGGCCGGGCCTACGCCGAGGTCGAAGCCAAAGAGCCGTACTGTGACGACGCGCGGAACATGGCCGACATCGGCCTGCTCTCCGCCGCCGCCTTCGAGGAGATGCTCTTCGGCCACGGCCAAGGCCACCCCGCCGACACGGGCGCGTCCCGGCTGATGCTCGAAGCGCACTTCCTTTTCGACGTGCTCGACGCCGAGATGGATTTCTCGAACTACCGCCTGCTGATCCTGCCCGACACCATCCCCGTCGACGACGCGCTGTTCGCCAAGCTTGCCGCCTATTTGGACCGAGGCGGACGCCTCCTGCTCACCGGGGTTTCCAGCCTCAACGAAACCGCCACCGCGTCCCGCTTCGACCTGGGCGCGGCCCTCCACGGCTTCAGCGAGTTCGAACCCGACTACGCCGTCTTCCGCGACGGCCTCCGGCCCGACTTCACCGACAGCCCCCACGTCATGTACCGGCGATCCGTCCGCCTCGAACCGACCGCCGGCGAATCCCTCGGCGACGTGTACGACCCGTATTTCAACCGCACCTATCGGCACTACTCGTCCCACCAACACACCCCGCCCCGGCCCGAGCCCTCCGGCTTCGCGACCGGCGTCCGCCACGGCCCGATCACCTATCTCGCCCACCCGCTGTTCACCCTTTATGCCGCGTACGGCAGCGTCGCTTACAAGCAGATCCTGACCCGCTCAATCCGCCTAGCGCTCGGCGCCCCGCCGACCTTGGAAACCGACCTACCCTCCAACGCCCGCGTCACCCTCACGCACCAACCGGACCGACGCCGTTTCGTCTTGCACCTGCTCTACGCCAACCAGCTCCGGCGCGGCGACGACGTGCCCCACCCCGGCTCCAGCAACCGGCCCACCTACCCGCTCGAAGTCGTCGAGGATTTGACGCCGCTGCACGACGTGCGGGTCACCCTCCGCGGCCTCGAAGGAACCGGCTGGACGCTGGACGCCCCCTTCGCCGACGCCGCACCCGCGCTCACGGCCCAAGACGACACGCTCCGCATCCGCGTGCCGCGTTTCGCCGGCCACGAGTTGCTCACGCTCACGCCCAACGCCTAGAGAAAAACGCCACGGTTGCGGACCGCCACCCGCAACAAACCGGTCGACCTCCGGAGCAATCAACGGTCTTCCGCGGCCGAAAGCTCCATCACCCGGGCCAGCGCACGGGCGTAACGCCCTTGGTATTCGGCGAGGTAAGCGGGGTTCGTGTGATCGAAGCGGCAGACCTGCCCGGGCTCATCGTTGTAATGCTCGACATCGAAGGCCGGGATGCCCAACTTCTCGTGCGCCCACGCCGGCAGCGAGCCGCCCGGTTCGACGTACTCGACGCCGTCTCGGCTGGGCGCGTCCGGCTCACGGAACCCGGCGCTGAACGCGGCCCGAAAGCGCTCGCAGCGTTCGACGTAGCCCGCGTCGTCGGCCGCGAATTTCGACCCCAGCAGACGATCGCCGGTGACGCTGGCGAGCCAGTGCAACGAGAAGATCGCGGCCGGCTTCACGTCCTCCACCAAGCGCACCACCGCCCGCGTTTCGGGTTCGGAAGCGGGCCGGTCGCCGCGGTAGGTCGGGCTCGACGGGGAAGACGTGTCGTTGCCGTAGGTGTAATCGGTGACGTGCCACTGCCCGTCGAAGTTGCGATTCAAATCGACTCCGTTCGCGTTCGTCCGCATGTAGTAAGGGACGCCGGCCACCATGCGGTCCCGCTCGTCACGGTTGACCGCCGGCAACACCGCCAGGCCGCAGCGTTCGAACAACGCGGGGCGTTCCTGCAAGAGACGACGCAGCGCCGGCAGGGCCAGTTCGGGTCCGGATTCTCCGGGATGCACCAGGCCCACCACGGCGACCGCGGGGCTTGGGACCCCGGCGATCACGCCCTCGATCGGGTGGCCGGCAATGCTGTGCCCAAAGCACTTAAAGCGAACCCGATCGCTGAATTCCTCCGCCAGTGCCATCATCTTTTGTTGGGTCGAACGGTAAGTCCACCAGACCCGGTTATCTCGAACCTTGGCGTACGCCGTCCCCAACGGCTGGTCCGGCCGGGCCTCATCGAACCACGCGTAGCTGTAAGTCGAGCCAACCTGCACGTCGCGGTCCACGAACCGGCCCGTCGCCACGGGCACTTTCCGGGCGACCGAAACCGCACCCGTCGGATCCCAAGACGCAAAAAAACCGGCGTAATGCACGCCAAACGTGAAATCCGCGTGTTCTCGCCGTTGGATCTGAAAGCTCGACGCGGGATCGGCTCGACCGATCACCTGCCACGTCAAAGCAACCCGCCCGTTCTCAACTTGGGCGTAGCAGGTCAGCGCATCAGCTCGGTTCATTACGAGCCCTTTTGGATCGTTCGGATACGCGAGGCTTAATCACCCCTCTGGCCGCGTAGCTCGATCGGCTTCCATATGCCGACCTGACCTTGGGTGTCGTATTTTTTAACGCGCACGGTCACCCGGTGCGTTTTGCCCCAATCGACATGATCCGTGACATCCAAGGCCCAAGGACGGTTCCACATCTGGATCGTCGGGCCTCGTTGCGATCCGACCTTGACGCCATCGATCCAGACTTCGGCTTGCCCATCGACCGCTTGAAACAGCAGCCACATCCGGGACACCCCGCGTTGCCGGCGAGGCAGTGTCATTTCGGTGCTGTACCAGCCGGCCGCACGCGAAGCGACGCCTTGCTGGTGCCACGCTTGATCGATCCGAAGCGAAGACCACCCACCATCGGGCGATTGCTCATGCCAGCTCTCCCGCTGGCCGACGTCCTCGGGGTCTAGACGGAACGACCACGTGGTCGGTGCAGATACGATCACGTCTCCGGCGAGCGCCGCCTCTGGCTCAACGTAGCGAAAGGACAGGTCCTGCCATTTAGAGCGTGGCCGTTCGTCGATCGGTGTTTCAAACCACTTGTTGTAATCCTGCGGGATCAACAGGTACCGCATCAGGTCGTCCCGGCCGTACCGCGGCACCTCGGTCAGGTCCCGGATATCCATGACGTCCGAGTTGCCGTGTTTGATCAGGTGCTCGTGGAAGTGCCGACGGACGACGTCCAGCCGCTTGACCTCGTGTCGATCCGCCTGCCCCGCGTCGATCTTCCGCCCCAGTTGGATCGCTTCCACCATCAGCCGGGCGACCCGAAGCTGGTTCCAGAGCACCTGCGTCCGCGCCGACCGCACCGCGTCGCCCTTCACCGCCGTGCGTGCCGCATCCAGCAGTTCCAACAATTCCTCCATCACCGGTGCGTAGTACGCCACCACCCGGTCTTCGTATTTACTCACGGCATCGTCGCCCTGGTCCTTCTCCAGGATCATCGTCTCGTTCACGCGGCGCACGTGCGACGCGAGCTTCTCGTGGTACGCTCGCACGATCGACGCGGCGTCGCCGTACAGGTCGTCGTAGAACCGGTCCAGCAGCGCGTCGACGTCCGCGTCGGGGTCGTATACCAGCTGGCCCCAGAGGTAGCTCTCCGGCTGCCGGGCGTGGATCGAGCCCAGCACGAGGTGCCGATACCCCTGGTAGCCCTGCTCGGCCATCACGCCGATGTTGTCCACCAGCCACTGCGGGTCGCTCAGCGGCAGCCCCAGGAAGCCGTGGCTCGCCGGCCAGGAGTAGAACGTGATCTCCGGCGTGATCGACGCCCACTCGCGCATCTTGCGGTGCGTCTCGAGCCGCAACTCCTCATCAAAGTAATACGTGCCGTTCCGCACGAAGTACAGCTTGAGGTTCTCGGGGATCTGCCGGTTCTTCTCCAGCACCGGTGGATCGACGTACGAGGCGTAGATGAAAAAGCCGACCTGCTTGCCGGGGAACTCCTCGGCCGCGCGGTTCGCGATGTCGATGGCGAAATTCATGTAGCGGTCGGTGATCGAATCGGTCACGCCGGGCGCGTCCTGGGCGCGACAGATTTCACCCTGACAGTAACGGTCCCCGTCGGTCATGCTGATACCCGCGATATGAAAGTGGGGATTCTCGGCAAAGAACCGGCGGAGGTAGTCCATCGTGATGTCGCGCACCTCGGGGTGTGCGGTACAGAGATGGAAGCGGTACCAGGACTGCAGGTGCCACGCGCTGCGGGGGATCATGCGCTGGCCGTTGTAGAGCGCGACCCACTCGGGCTTGCCGACGTACTTCCCGTCTTGGACGTAGGGGCGCATGATGTCGTCGACCTCGTGGGCGGCGAGACCCAACTCGCCCGAGCCCGCGCCGGCCAGCCGGGCCCAACGGAGCATCTCGCGCCGCCGCTCCATCGCACGCTTGCGATCTTCATCGCCGATGATGACGTACCCGACGCTGATCTGGCGGTTCTTGAAGTACGGCCCCGAGACCTCGTCCAGCTCGGGCACCTCCACGAAATCCAGGGCCGGCACGTGCTGCCAACGGTCGCCCGGCAGGTACTGCACGATGCCCAGGTGCTGCGCCATGAACCGGCCCACGCCGATGTACGTCCCGGCGCTGCCGTACATCCGGTCCATGATCGGCTCGTCCGGCCCGTCGTTGCCCGCGATGATCAGGTTCTGCCCCACCGTCTTGAGCGCGTACCCGTCGTGCGGGATCGCCGCGGCGTCGACGCCCACGCTCGCCGTGTAGTCGTTCTGCCCGAGCACGATCAGCTTCGACTGGTCGTCCACCGATCCGACCGCGTCCAGCGTCACAATCGGCAGGAGGACGCCCGACGCGCGTTCGACGTCACGCCGCAGCCGCCACGCCGCTCGCTTCACGCTGGGCTCGTGCTCCGCCGCAACCGCGATGCGGTATTCCGATGCGCCGTTCTCGATCAACTGCAACCCGTCCGCTCCCGCACGGCCCGCGAACGAACCGCCCAGCAAGAGCGCGGCGGCCAACGCCCAACACCACGAACCAGCGACTTCAAATCTAAACATCACGACTCCTTGAAAGGGGCTCGTATGGGTTTCGTCTCGTGCGCATCATTCGACTCGGCCACGCCTCATGGCCAGGCAAAATCCCGTCATCAACACCGCCCCGCTCGCCACCGGCTCGGGGATCACCCGGCTAGGCACCAGCCGATACGACGCCGTGCCGTACGCCGGGAGCGACACCGCCAACTGCTGCCCGTCGATCGCCAACACCCCGGCCCCGTCTAGGCGGTTCGCCTCCCGCAACACCCCCAGGCCCGAATCCAACGACAATGTCGCCGTCCGCGCCGCGTTCTCGTCGTTGACGACCAGCAGGAAAAGCCCGCCGTCTTCGGGATCGCGATACACGTCGGCAAACACGTCGCCGTCGGAGCTCGACACGCCGCCCACGATCGCTCCGGATTCGACCGCATCGCCGTAGTGGTCGCTGAACTCGATCGCCAACGGCACGAACAGGTCCCGCCGCCACGCCGCCCCGCCCTGCTCGAACGGCTCGCCCGGCAGCGCGTCTGAACGGTCCGTCCGGTACCGCGCCCAGAACATCACCCCGTCCGCGTCATGCGCGACCAGGCTGTAGAACGCCATGAACCGCAGCTCCGCGTCCGTCACCAGCCGCAGCGACGGCGAATCCCCGTCCCGGCCGTATGCCTGCAGCGCGTGGTACCACCCCTTGCCCTCTGCTCGCGCCCGCGCCGCCGAATCGGCCGTGATGCGCTTCCAACCCGGCAACAACCCGAAGAAGCGATCCTCTAAACCTTCGAACTCGTCGTCGCCCACGTCGAACGGATACTCAAACGTGATCAGCCGGTCCAGCGTGTCGATGTAGTCACGCTGCGTGCTCGGCCGATCCGCGTCGATCGCGCCGTAGATCAGAAGCGGGCTCAGCGACCGCACCCGGCGGTACGCCGCGTCCGCTTCGCCAACCGTGATCCCGATCTCGTTCGGCTCGTCGTACAAGTACCAACCCGTCAGCGCCGGATGATCCTTGAGCTCGTTGACATAGTTCTCCAACGACCCCAGATCACCGGCCGCGACGAAGTCCCGGCCCACGTCCATCACCACGCCCACGCCCGCCGCCGCCGCGCGGTCCAGAAACGTCCGTGCCGCCGGCAGGTCGCCGCGGGTGTTGTAGACGATGGCGTTGCTCACGCCGTCGCCGGCGATCTGCGCGGGCAATGACTGGTTACTCGTGGTGCTCGCGTACCACCACAGCGGCGCTTCCGCCCCGCTCGACGCCGGGGCGAGTGCCGCGGCCAGCAGCCCGACGCCCAGCCGCCGCCATCGCCGGCGGAAATCGCCCGAGGCGGATCGGCGTCGAATTGGGAGCGACGGGTCGCGGCGCATGCGTGGGGGCCGGCGGATCGGTACGCAACGATCGCCCGGGTTCGAAACCCAAGCCAGCGATCGAGGCACATCAAAAACGGAAAAGCACCGGCGGCCCGGAAGGCCACCGGCGCGGGAGGAATAAGCGGTCAGGCCGATCGACGCCGCAGCGCCACCAGCCCGGCTCCGGCCCCGAGCAGCATGACCGACGCCGGCTCGGGCACGGCGGTGATGTTGTCGAGGAAGAAGGTCTGGCCGGAACCCGTGCCGTTGCCGTTGGCGGCGTTCGGCCGCACGATGAACGAGTCCAGTCCTACAGAATTGAATCCCGAAGCGAAGGCAACACCCGTCGCGATGGTGCTGCCGTCCAAAAGGACGTCGAACTCATTCGCAACCATGTCGAGCACGAGCGCGACGGTGTGGGGGGTTTCCTCCGACCAGGTTCCGGTCGTCTCGATAAAAGGACCGAACGCGGATCGGGCATCGATGCTGTTGTCGGGCAGGAGACGGATACCCGCCACGATGTCGCCGGCGTTGACGGCGCTGTTGGCCTGGGCACCCACGAAACCGATGCCCAGCGAAACGTCGGTACTCCCGGCTCCGTCGTCCGTAGCGAAATCGAACTCCACGGTCACCGTGCCTTCGTCCGCAAAGGTCGCGGCCGCGCTGGTCAGGAAGATGGTGCCGCTGGCGTTCTGGAACTCGGCCACGTTGTTGCTGCCGCTCCCATCATCGATCACGTTGCTCGCCGGGCCACCCGGCGCAGCGTCACCAAACTCCCAGGGCGAGCTGCCGGTGACGAGGAAGGCACCGGCGCTGAAGCCCTCAAAATCGTCCACGATGGACGCCGAGGCCGAACCCGCGGCGAACGACGCCGCTATCAAACCACATAACACACGTTTCGTTTTCATCAGCATTCTCCTTTCGTTGGGATTGCCGCCAATATTCAACTCGGACTCACGGACCTTTCGATTTTGGTCTCAGGGCGCCCCAGAGATTGGTTTCAGGGGCCCCCGAGCGTGGTCTCAGGGGAACCCTGAACTTGAACTCAGGGGCCCCAAGCTTGGTCTCACGGGCCTTCCGAGCTTGTTCTCAGGTGCCCCCGTGCTTGGTTTCAGGGGACCCCGAGCATCGGTATCGAGGGCTCCGGAGTACGAACATTGATCGCGGGGAAGGGGGGAATTCATATCTCGGGGTGTCCCCGACTATCGATAACGAGGGACTCATGAGCAAAGCACGAGCATTGGCCTCAGGGGACCCAAAGTTTGGTTTCAAGGGCCCAGGGCCTGGGCTCAGGGCCCCCGAGCATCGGTATCAAGGGGCTCCAGAGTACCGAGCATTAGTCTCGGAGGGGGTGCTCCGAATATTGATCTGGGGGCCCCAAACATCGGTGTCGAGTTACTCCTCAGGAAAGCACGAGCATGGGTCCAAGGGTGCCCCCGA
>JBCDDH010000088.1:0-13063 GCA_039180415.1 Planctomycetota bacterium
CCTCGATCTTCACCGAGCAGTCGGCCGGCGATCCGCCCGTCGGGCAAGAGGTACACCATGCGGACCTGTGAAGTCCCATTGACCTCCACGACGTCCACGTCGAGGAGTACGGCCCCGACGCTCATACTGACGGTACGCTCCAAGCCGGGAGCCAGTTCGACGATTTGTTGGCCGCCGATCGGGTTGCCCGGGGTTTCTTCGACTTCGCTTTGGCGCCACAGGCCGTTGTAAACCTTCCAAACCTCGATCGCCGCGCGGTCCTGATCGGCGTTGCCGCGGACGAAGAAAAAGTAGGCTTCGGGGTCGAGCGTAACGGGGGTGGTCCACGGGGCGGCGTCAAAGTCCTCGTTGTTTGGAGCCAGCGATAGGCGGTACTCGTTGGCCTGCCGCTGTTCCTGAGGCACGCGCGTGTATTGGAACAACGGGTTGATCGTGGCGGCGACGAGCTTGTAACGGTAGGTCTCGCCGGGCTGGGCGGTCAGGTCGTGCGCCCAGATGCGGACGGTTTCGGGTACTTCGTCGATGGGGCTGGCGATGCCCATGCCGGCGAGCGGCGAGTTTCGGCCGGCTTGGTTCCGCGGCGCGGCGCGGTTGTTGAAACCGTTGGCTCCCGGGCCGAACTGATCGCCCATGCCCATGCCCATGCCCATCCCCATGCCGCCGTCCATGCCCATGCCACCGCCGCCGCGACGGCTGCGAAGGAACTCCAGCTCGGCGGCGTCGTCGTCGATGCCGAGCAGATCGTTTTTCTCTTTGATCTTTTCGCGGAGTTGTTCCTCGAAACGTTCGACCTGCTGGCGTTGGCGCTCGGCCTGTTGCTCCGCACGGTCGGGTCGGTTCGTGTTCCGGTTGGGCCGGGTGGGCTCGCCGCCACCACCGCCTAGGCCAACGGTCAGGCCGCCGCCGAAATCGCGTTGGGCGCGTTGGGGGCGTTGGCGGTTATTGCCGCCGCGGTTGTCTTCGCCGGTGAGGGTCGCGATCCGGCGTTCGAGATTGCGGATGTCGTTTTCGATGTCGTTGAGTTGTTCGCGTTCCTCGGCGGAGAGCACGCGGTCGCGGCCGGTCGGCGGGGTCCAGACCTCCAGGGCCATGGCCGGGAAATCGGGCTGCATGATCTGGGACTGGCGGTCCTGCACGTCGTCGAGCAGGAATTGCGCCGTTTGCGGGTCTTGATCTTCGATCGGTTGCCCGGGCAGGAAGGCGAGTTGGCCGGGCAGCGGTTCGATGGTCGTGCGGTTCCCCCAGGTGCCGTCGGGGGCCTGCTCTTCGCGGACGAGATAGACCGAGGCGATGCCCAGCTTGGCGAGCCAGACGTTGTCGGGGATCTGCATCTCGGCGGGTTGGTCCGTCGCGTCGAGGCGCTTGGCCCAATCCTTCAACGGGAACTCGGCCATTACCGAGACGTACTGGAAATCGACCGGGGCCTGATTGCCGACGAGGTCCTGCACCGCGACGATTTGGGCGCGTTGTTCGGCGTTGCTTACCGCAGCGGGGTCGGCGAGCACGCCGTGTTTGGTTTTAATGCTGAACGACGCCGCCATCGGCGGGGTCGGCAGGAACAGCGGGTCGAACTCGGGCAGGATGTTTTCGGCGAAGTTGATGCCCAGGCCCGGTCCTTCGAGCGGGGCGTCTAGTCGGGCGACCTGCGTGATCGGCTGGGCGATCGCGTCTCCGAACTCCGAGGCGTAGTCGGGAACGATGTATTCCTCGGGGGTCGGCAGGTTGGTGCGATCGGCCTGGAGGTTGGTGGTGACGCGGTCGGCGGCGGCGTTGATTTTGTCCTCAAGGTCCTCGGGGCCGTCGCCCGAGGCGGTGGCGTGAGGATCGCCCAGGACGCCTAACCAGGCGTAGGCCACAACCCCCAGGAGCAGCGCGACGGCGACCCCCAGGACCAGTTTCTCGGTGTGTTTGGCGAAGAAGCCGAGGTCTTTGTTCATCGTGAACTCTCGTGGTGAGGCCGGCCGGTCGGCGGTAATCGACGGCCGTGGGGGAAGGGGAACGGGTTCAGAACGCGGCGTCGGCGGCGGCGTCGGTGGCGCCGGTATAGGTGCGCACGTCTTCCGGCATCCAAGGAGCGGTCCACTCGCGGAGCCAGAGCGTCTCGATGACGAGTTCGAGTTGGACCATGTCGCCGGGGCCGTAGAGGAAGGGACCGCCCAGCATGCCGAAGTCGAACTCGTCGAGGCTGTCGATCCGTTGATCGATGACGGTCATGTAGTTGGTGCTGCCGATAGCGTTGTAGAGGTCGGGCAGCTTTTGAAAGTCGGCGTGGAGCGTGAGCCGGACGTGGCGGACGTCGAAGACGTTGTTGGACGCCCGGCCGGTGGGCGCGAAGAAGTAGTTGGCGTTGACCGCGGCGCCGGGTTGGACGGGTGCGGCGTCCGGGGGGGTGGGCAGCGGTCCGGCCGGCCGGTTCGAGGCGCTGGTGTTCCGCGACACGGAGCCGCGTTGGCCGGCGGCGGACGGATCGAGGTCTCCGCCGACCCGCCCGGTGGTGTGCAGGCCGACGTACGCGGGCTCGATGTCGAGGCGGATTAAGCGTTTGGCGACGCCGGTGAGCACGTTGCCGGTGATCTCGGTGCCGTCCTCCGCGGTGACGACGACCTCATCGATTCGATTCGCTCTCCGCAAGGCCTCGACGATATCGGATTGGATCCACAGCTCCATCTGGCTTTCCCAGAGCTGCCGTGGCTCGGGCGTGGTGCCCGCGAAAATCCACGGGCGGACCGAGAGCGGGAACCCGGGGTTGAGCTGCGTGGGCGGGCCGATCAGCGGGTCGGCGTAGATGTCGAGGCTTTGGGCTCGGCTCTTGAGCGTGCTGAGCAGGCGGGCACGCTGCTCTTCGCGGAGGTTTTGTGCTTGGCCTTCCGTGATGTTTTCGCCGAAGGTCTGGAGGCCTTCCTGGACGATGACCGCGAGGCGTTGTTGGAGCTCTTCTTCGCTGGGCGGTAGGCCGGCGTTAAGCGTGGGCAGCGTGATGTCGGTGACTTCGGCGAAGCCGGCTTGCGGTCCAGGCCCGCCGAGCAGCGTGGATAGCGCGTCGCGGTACAGCGCTCGGAATTGGAACGGGTCGATCGAGGCGGTGTTGGGGAACATGCCGTTGATCAGCGGCGCCTTGCTTTCGCGGTTGCGGATCGTGATGACGTCGCGGGTCTGATTAGCCTGTTGGGTGACGTCGGCGTAGATCTCTTGGAGCCGGTCGATGGTGGCTTGGTTGTAGGTCACGCCCGAGATGTTTTGCACCGGAGCGCCCAGTTCGGCGGGGGGCAGTTCGACGCTTTGCCGGGTGATGCGTGCGAGCTTGTTGGGCTCTTGGCTGAACGCTTCGATCTCCTCGCGGAGCGTGGCGGACTGCCCGACGAAATAGACGAACACGCCGATCGAGGCCAGCACGACGATCACCGAGATCACGGTCAGGGGGTTGCTCTTGAGCCAGGTCAGAACGCTTTTCATGCGGGCACCTCAGGATTCGACGCGGTCGGCCGCGTTTGGGTGGGCAGGGCGGCGGGGGCGTGGGTCAGGTTTTGGGGGGCGTCGGGGGCTGGGGGGGCGTCCGTATCGTGGCGAGCCTGATCGGGTTCGGCGGCGGGGTCTTCTGCGGGTTCGGCTTCGGGCTCGACGGTCGCGTTGGGGTCTTTGAATTCCAGCGTGAAGCGCAGCTCGAATTCCGAATCGGTGGAGCGGTCTTCGGTGAGCAACGGGTTCTGGGGAAGCATTTCGGCGACCGAGACGTTGCCGGTCAAGCCGGCGCCTCGCGTTCCACGGTTGGTCATGCCGCCCATGCCCATGCCCATACCACCCATATCGCCACCCATCCCCATGCCCATCCCCATACCGCCGCCCATGCCCCGGTTCACGCCGGACAAGTTTCGCGAGGCACCGCCGGTCGCGCCGACCGGCCGGAGGTAGGGCAGCGGGTTGTCGGGTAGGACAATGGTGTACGGCGCGTCGGGCCGTTCGGCGTTGTCGGTAAGCCACTTCAGCAGGGTGCTACGAATCAGGGCCGAGGCCGCGGCGGATTCGAGCGGGGTGGTGCCCCGCATGACGATTTCGAGCTTGGGCTTGCTTTCATCGGTAAAGAACTCTTGGCTCTGGCCGTCGCTCACCATGGCCGACACGTCGCCTGGAGCGCTGCCGCCGCCGCCGCCGCCGCCCATGCCCATGCCCATCCCCATGCTCATCCCGCCCATGCCGCCCATGCCGTCGAAGCCGCCCATGCCACCCATGCCGAACATGTCGGCTTGGCTCGTCGCGTCGGCTTCTTCGGCTTCGGCTTCGCTCACCGGCACGTACGTGTCCGCGATCATGTTGATCGCGAGCATGCGCCGCTGTGTCCGCGGGATCGCCTGGATGCCCTCGTAGTCGCCGTTGACAATGGCGTCTTGCGGCTGCACGGTCGAGAGCATCGCACCGATGTCGGCCATCACGTGGGCGTATAGGTCGCGTTGCGGCAGCACCAGCCGGTAATTCTCGATGCCCTGCAGCGGGTTGCCGACCATCACTTCCTGGGCGGCTTGTTCAAACGGCCGGGCCTGGTTGTTGACGTTGCGGATGACCGATTGCATCGAATCTTGCATCTCGTCGAACGCCCCGCGGTCGACGACGTACTTCGCCGCGTACGCGCCGGAAGCCAGGGCCACCGCGGCGGCCGCGCCGAGAATCCATGGCTGCTTGGCTTTCCATAGCCGTGCCCGGAGGATGTGCTCGGGCAGGATGTTCGCCGGTACGGCTTCGAGGCCCAGGCCTTGCAGCGCCAGGCCGTACGCCGTGGCGAGGTTTCCCGTCGCCCCGGCCAACTCGGACTCGCGCTTGCCTTCGAGCGCGACCCGCGCGAACGGCGAGGGCTTGCCCACGCTCATCTGTAGCTGCTGCTTGAGGAACTTTTGTAAACCCGGCAGCTGGAACGTGGACCCGAGCCCGACGACGCGCTTGAGCTCCGAGTCGCGGTTCATCGATTGGTAGTAGCCGATCGACCGCTGCACCTCTTGCACCAGGTCCGCAAAGACCGAACGCATCGCCTGGAAGATCTGCTTGGCGTACTTGCTGGTCGCCGCTTCTTTCTTGAGCTTCTCGGCCTTGGCGTAGCTGATCTTGAACTGCTTGACGAGCGCTTCGGTGAAGTTGTTGCCGCCGATGGGCAGCGTGCGGAGCCAGATCTGGCCGTCTTCGATCACGATCACGTCGGTCGATACCGTGCCGATGTCCAGCAGCACCGTGCCGCCTTCGTCGCCGCCGTCCTCGCTCGCCATTTCGTAGGCGAACGCGTTGAACACGGCGACCGGGGAGAGCGTCAACTCGTCCAGTTCCATGTCGACCGTGCGGTAGTTGCTCAGGAAACGCAGGACCCGTTCTTTCGTGATCGCGAAGATGCCGACCTTGACGTCCGGCGAATCTTCTTCTTGAAACACCTTGTAATCCCACTCGACCTCTTCGATCGGGAAAGGGATTTGCTGCTGAGCCTCGAATTTGACGATGTCGGGGATCTTCTTGGGTTCGACCGGCGGCAGGGCGGCGAACCGGGCGAACGCCATATTGCCGGGCACCGAACCCACGACCGCCGCATTCGTGAAGTCGTGCTTCTGCGTCAGCGCGTCCAGTTGCAGTTGCACCGCTTCGTCCGCGTCGACGTCTGGCGCCGTCAACACCTCGGGATAGGGCAGGATCTCGAAGTGCTCCATCCGCACCTCGCCGCCGTTGCGAACCAGCTTTACGGCCTTGACCGCGTGGCTGCCTACGTCGATGCCCCAGCTTTCGTTGCCTTTGGCCATGATCGAAGACTCCTGAACAAAACTTCAAATCCGGGTCGAATCCGCGAGGCGCTCGGTTGGTCGATGGTTTTCAATCGACTCGCGAGCCAGCCGCCTCGCCAAGCAAACCCGGAATCAAGCCCGCTGCTGCGATCAATCCCTCGGGAATCCGCACAACATACGGTCTTTCGGCGGATCGCACGCGGTAGCGCCACAAGCACGCGTCCACACGACAGCCGCGGGCCTTTTCAAATTGTCCGGACGTTGCGAGGTCGGCCGAATGAGGGAACCGCAATTGCGGGAAAAATGAACGGCCGACGCTTGGTGGTTCGCAAGCGCCATGCGTTATTTTCACTCAGGAAACCGTCGAGGTCAAGGCCTTTCCGATCTCGCGATCGGGACGCCGCGTGTGACGCCTGCGAGAAGCATGCCTTGGCCTCACACAAACGGTGTGAGTACGGCCGGCTCATCGATTGTTGGAGAACACGGACTTGACCCAAGCCTTGGTAATCGGCACAGTATCCGGTTCCCCCACGGGGCCGTAGCTCAATTGGGAGAGCGCTGTGTTCGCAATGCAGAGGTTAGGGGTTCGATCCCCCTCGGCTCCATTCCCCGGTTCTTGGGGTACGCCCGACAAGCTTGGGTGAGCCGACGGTATATCAGGCTCAATCTGACCATCGCGTCCATCATCGGAGCTGGATTGAGGCCCATTGAGGGTCGAATCTCCTGCCCCATATCGGCTTTGCCGCGGAAAGCTCAAGCGCTGATCACATCCTGTTGGGCCTGACCCGGAATTCTGTAGCACGCAAATACAGCGGAGCGAGCCCAAGTCCTTGGAGGGCCCATTCCAAACGAGCTACGATCGGCCTCGTCAGGTTCGGCGAGTGCCGGTGACCGGCAAGAGCACGGCGAAGAACCGCGGAGCCTCTCGATGTCCGAACAGCTCGAACGTATGACTCAGAACCAGTGCACGGCGGCGCCGGCCAAGTACGACGACCTGTCGGTGTTGTTCTTGAACTGCACGCTCGAGCGTTCGCCGCGTTTATCGCACACCGAGGGGTTGATCGGCGTCGCCCAGCGCATCCTGGACGCGAACCAGGTGAGGCACGAGTTGATCCGCCCGGTGGACTACGAGATCGCGGCGGGGCTCGGGCAGGACATGGCCCAGACGCCCGAGTGGGACCGCGACGACTGGCCGCAGATCCAGGCGAAGGTCGACGCGTGCGACATCTTGATCCTGTGCACCTCGGTGTGGCTGGGTGAGAAGTCGTCGGTGTGTAACCGCGTGCTCGAACGGATGTACGGCTATACGCACTCGTTCAACCACAAGGGCCAGTACCGCGACTACGGCAAGGTCGGTGCGACGCTGATCACGGGCAACGAAGACGGCGTCAAGCATTGCGCGATGAACATCCTGTTCAGCCTGTCGCACATCGGCTACACGGTGCCGCCGCAGGCCGACGCGGGGTGGATGGGCGAGGCCGGGCCGGGCCCGAGCTACCGGGACGAAGGCTCGGGCGGGCCGGAGAACGACTTCACCAACCGCAACACGACGTTTCTGGTCTGGAACTGCCTGCACCTGGCCCGGATGCTCAAGGATCAGGGCGGCATCCCCGCGCACGGGAACCAGCCCGAGGCGTGGGACGCGGGTTGCAAGACGGACTTTGCGAGCCCGGAACACAAGCGCTGATCCGCGGACCGGCGAGCCCGCCCGCGTTATGGCGTTGGTGTCGGCTTAAGTTCGCTCGGGGGTTCGCACGACGAGGTTACGGATTTCGGTCATGTCTTCCATGGCGAAGCGGACGCCCTCCCGGCCGAGGCCGCTGTCCTTGACGCCGCCGTAGGGCATGTTGTCGACCCGCCAGGAAGGCACGTCGCCGATGACGACGCCGCCGACGTCGAGCGTGTCCCACGCGAGCTGGGCCTTGTATAGATCTCGCGTGAAGATGCCGGCTTGTAGGCCGAAGACGCTGTCGTTGACCTCGTCGAGCGCGTCCTCGAAGCGGGAAAACCGGCTGAGCACGGCCACCGGGCCGAAGGCTTCTTCGGTGCAGACCGGTTGGTCGCGGGGGACGTTCTCCAGAAGCGTGGCGTCGAGCATCGCGTCGTCGCGCTGGCCGCCGCAGAGCAGCGTGGCCCCGGCCGAGACCGCTTGTTCGACCCACCCGTGCAGCCGGGTGGCCTCGGACTCGGAGATCATCGGGCCGACGAAGGTCTTCTCGTCTTTCGGGTCGCCGGCGACGAGCCGCTTTGTGGCGGACACGAGGCGATCACGCAGCGCTTCGTACACCGATTCGTGGGCGAGGATGCGTTGCACGCCGATGCAGCTTTGCCCGGACTGGTAGAAAGCGCCGAAGACCAGACGCTCCACCGCGTCGTCGAGGTCGGCGTCCGCGTCGACGACGCATGCGGCGTTGCCGCCCAATTCGAGCACGACCTTCTTCTTGCCCGCGCGGGCTTTGAGGTCCCAGCCCACGTCGGGCGAGCCGGTGAAGCTCAGCAGTTTGAGCCGGTCGTCGGTCGTGAACAGGTCGGCCCCGTCGCGTCGGCAGGGCAGGATCGAGAACGCCCCCACGGGCAGGTCGGTCTCGGCCAGCACCTCGCCGATGATCAGCGCGCCGATGGGCGTGCGGCTCGCGGGCTTGAGCACGAACGGGCAGCCCACCGCGATCGCCGGGGCGACCTTATGGGCCGCGAGGTTCAGCGGGAAATTGAACGGCGAGATGAACGAGCACGGCCCGATCGGCACCCGTTTGAACATCCCGCGGTAGCCCTTCGCTCGGGCCGACACCTCGAGGTTCATCACCTCGCCGCCGATCCGCACCGACTCCTCGGCCGCGATCCGGAACGTGTCGATCAGGCGGGAGACCTCGCCCCGGCTGTCTTTGATGGGTTTGCCGGCCTCGACGCACAGCGCGAGCGCCAGCTCCTCGGCTCGCTCGGTGAACCGAGCGACGCAGTGGTTCAGCACCGCCTGCCGTTCGTACGGCGGCATCTTCGCGAACGGCTCGGCCGCGCGGGCCGCGGCTTCGATCCCGCGCCCGATCGTGGCGGCGTCGGCGAGGGCCACGCGATAAGCCGGTTGGCCGGTGTACTTGTCGGTGACGATGAGATCGTCATTGGGCGACTCGGGCCGGTTGGCGAGATAGAACGGGTAGGTCTGCATGCGGTCGCTCGGGCGGGGGGCGGACGGGGGATTAGATCGCGGCGCTCTGCCGCTTGATCTCGTGGTTGAGGATGCGGTCGTTGTCCGAGTAGTCAACGGGGACCTCGACGAGGTGGACGCCGGGCGTGTCGAGACAACGCGTGAGGGTGGGCAACAGGTCGTCGCTGGCGGTAACGCGGTGGCCGTGGGCGCCGTAGCTCTCGGCGTAGGCGACGAAGTCGGGGTTGTCGTAATCGAGGCCGAAGTCCTGGAGGCCCATGTTGGCCTGCTTCCATTTGATCATGCCGTAGGCGTTGTCGCGGAGGATGACGACGACGAGATCGAGCCCGAGGCGGACGGCCGTCTCCAGTTCCTGGGAGTTCATCATGAAGCCGCCGTCGCCGCAGATGGCCATGACCTGCTGGTCGGGGTGGACGAGCTTGGCCGCCATCGCCGAGGGTAGCCCGGCTCCCATCGTCGCCAAGGCGTTATCGAGCAGCACGGTGTTGGACGCGGTGGCTTTGTAGTTCCGGGCGAACCAGATCTTGTAGACGCCGTTGTCCAGCGCGATGATCCCGCGCTTCTGGATCGCCCGGCGGACGTCGGCGACCAGCCGCTGGGGGTAGACCGGGAAGCGCGGGTCGTCGGCCCCCTCGGCCACGCTCGCCTCGCCGGCCGCACGGACGGCCATGAAACGCGCGAAGTCCCAGTGCGGCTGCGGCTCGAGGCCGTTCATCAGCCGCCACACGCTGTTGGCGATGTCGCCGACCACCTCGACCTGCGGGAAGTACACGGGGTCCACCGCGGCCGACGAGAAGTTGACGTGGATCACCTGCACCCCGCCGACCTCCATGAAGAAGGGGGGCTTCTCGACCACGTCGTGGCCCACGTTGATAATCAGGTCCGCCGCCTCGACCGCCCGGTGGACGAAGTCGCCGGCGGAGAGGGCGGTGTTGCCCAGGAACAGCGGGTCGCGTTCGTCGGCGACGCCCTTGCCCATCTGCGTGGTGACGAAGGGCACGCCGAGCTTGGCGACGAATTGCCGGAGCATGTTGCAGGTCATCTTGCGGTTGGCCCCGGCCCCGATCAGCAGCAGCGGCGAGCGGGCCCGCGCGATCAGATCGACGGCCGCGGCGATCGACTTGTCTTCGGCCGTCGGGCGACGCACCAGGCTCGCGGGGATCACCGCTTCTTCCACTTCTTCCGCCGCGATGTCCTCGGGCAGTTCGAGGTGCACCGCGCCGGGCTTCTCTTCCATCGCGAGCCGGAACGCCTCGCGTACCCGCGATGGGATGTTCGCGCCGCTGACCAGTTGCGTGGTGTACTTCGTGAGCGGCCGCATCATGTCCACCACGTCCACGATCTGGAACTGGCCCTGCTTGCTGCTCTTGACGGGCTTCTGCCCGGTGATCATGAGCATGGGCATGCCGCCCAGCTGCGCGTAGGCGGCGGGCGTGACGAAGTTGGTCGCGCCCGGTCCGAGCGTCGACAGGCACACGCCCACCTTGCCCGTCAGCCGGCCGTAGGTCGCGGCCATGAAGCCGGCACCCTGCTCGTGCCGCGTGAGGATCAGTTTGATGTTGGAACGCGACAACGAATCGAGGAAGTCGAGGTTCTCTTCCCCCGGGATGCCGAAGACGTACTCGACGCCCTCGCGCTCGAGGGCTTGGATCATCAGGTCCGACGCTTTCATACGGCGTGCTTCCTTTCGAGCTTGGCTTGAGGCGGGCGGGCAAGCGTGAAGAGGGGAAATGGGGCGGCCCGTGGTGGTTGCGACGGCGATCAGCCAGAAGCACGGTCCGACGTCACCAAACGAGGAGACGTTACGGCGACACGTCTAGACGGTAGCCGAAGAGAATCGACCGGTTGCTCCGGGCCCTGCGGAGCAAGACGAGATGCCGCTCTAGCCGGCTCGAACGGACGCCCGATCGCGGTCGTCGTCCGGCCGCAACTCAGACCAGCCCACCCAGGCGATGCCGCGTGGATCGCTCCGCCACAGCGTCTCGCCGTTGAACCCGGACTTGCGCAGCAGCGCTTCCATCTGGATAGGTGTGCGGAACGCGGGCCCCGAAGCTGAGCGCCCCAACCTCCGGTCGTGTGCGACGCAACGGCGGACCAAGCCGGCGTGCGGATGCCACGCCATCGTGCTCAGCAACAAGCCGCCCGGCACCGGTTTCGAGACGCTTCGTTGTCCACGCCGCAGCGATGTCGCGGCCGCACTCAAAACTGCGGACGCAGCGCCGTCGTCCATGAGTTCCAAGACGCCCGACGCGACCGCCAAGATCGCGGCGGGCAGGTTGCCACCGCCATCCAGCGACGCATCGCAACCCACCGTCTCGACGTTCAGGCCCCGCGCTGCGGAATCCGCCGCGGCGATCGCCGCCGCGTCGGATTCCACCAGGGTGTAGACGCCCGCCCAGCGACCGGCCAATCCGCCCTTGACCAGGGCCCCATCGCCCCCGCCGATGTCGATCACCCTCCAGCCGGTTCCGCTGCCGCTGCCTACCACCGACGACCAGTCCGCCACCGCTTCTCGTATCGCCCGGAACCGCCAGCGCAGAGCCGACGCGCCTGGCGACAGAAAGTACGCCCGGCTCAATCCGTCCGAGATCAACGCCTTTCTCGTGTCCGACGGCTCCCGCCAAGCCCCGTCCGCTAGAAAACGCATCGAGGCCCACGAGGTGAAGCCTCCCCGCAAACCAATCGCCACCCCAGGCACCCGGCTTCCCAGCGCCCGCAAACCGAACCAATAGCACCGGTCACGCAGTCCGAGAGCCGGCCCCAGCCCCCGTGCGGTCGGTATCGCCGGGCAAAAATTGCGTCGCACGCCCGGAACATACCTATCCACAAGCGGCAGAGGTGCGGCCGAGTGGAAAAGCCGTCAAATCTCGGGATCACCGAAAAAACAAGTCGATTCGGCCTGGTCCGGCATCCGACGCATGAGCAGCGGGGCCCGGCATTTCGGTCGGCTTGACGGGCGATCCTCACTCTGTTCTAATCATCCTTCGCCCCGAGGGAAACTCAGGGGTCGCCGCGACGCTCGCCGTCGCCGGCCGAAAGCCTCCCGAGTCATCGGATCGAGCGTCTTTCTTCCTCGCCGTGGATACGGCCGCCAACGGGTTTAAAAACTCCCGCTTGACAAGCCCACGAGCATCCGTATGATTCGCGGCCGCTCGTTTCGAGGACGGTTCCTTTACCGACTCTTACAGGGTGGCAAACACTGAGACTCGGCCGCCGCCAAGCTTCAGGAATTTCGTTCCTTGACAAGTGAACAGTTGGGTACGCCGCGAGGATGTGACCCTCGCCCGAAGCCACCACAGGCCGACGGCGTGGGCAAACCAGTCCGCCTCACTTACGAGGCACCGCAGCCCGGTCTTCACCCGGGATGCAACGGACTTCACATCCTTGTGGGAACCTGATTTGATGCATATCAAGTCGGTGTTCAGGATGTGAGTCAACCCCAATTTTCCCGAGGACTTAGCCGTCTCGGGAGGCCCCGAGCTTGTCTCGGGGCTCTAGACCGCTCGGCGAGCTTGCTCGTCGGGTAACAGGTCAACTTTTCTTTCGAAGACACATGCCACCTTCGCCGGTGGCGTCAACGAACAACAATCGAAGAGTTTGATCCTGGCTCAGATCGAACGCTGGCGGCATGGCTAAAACATGCAAGTCGAACGAGAAACCACTTCGGTGGTGGACAGTGGCGAAAGGGCGAGTAATGCATATCTAACGTGCCCCTGAGTCGGGGATAGCAGAGGGAAACTTCTGGTAATACCCGATGACCCCGGTAGTCCGCATGGTCGGCCGGGCAAAGATTTATCGCTCAGGGATCGGGATATGTCCTATCAGCTTGTTGGTGAGGTAACGGCTCACCAAGGCGAAGACGGGTAGCGGGCGTGAGAGCGTGGCCCGCCGCATCGGGACTGAGACACTGCCCGGACTCCTACGGGAGGCTGCAGTAACGAATATTCCGCAATGCGCGAAAGCGTGACGGAGCAATGCCGCGTGCAGGATGAAGCCCTTCCGGGTGTAAACTGCTGTCAGGGGTCACCAAGCTCTGAGGAGCCCCAAAGGAAGGACCGGCTAACTCTGTGCCAGCAGCCGCGGTAATACAGAGGGTCCAAGCGTTAATCGGAATCACTGGGCTTAAAGGGTCCGCAGGCGGATCAGCAAG
>JBCDDH010000089.1:0-12906 GCA_039180415.1 Planctomycetota bacterium
GCGCGAGGCCGCCGAGGACCGCCACCGTGGCGGGCTCGGGCACCGCGGCGCCTTCGAAGCTCGGGGCGGTGGTGGAGCCCCAGTTGTTCAGCACGCGGTTGAGCTCTTCCTGATCCACATTGGTCGTTTCGAACGGGTCGCCGTTGGGATCGAACGGCGCGGCCGTGCCCCAGTTGTTGAGCACGAGGTTCAGGTCGCCCTGCTCCACCTGACCCGAGTCGTCGTAGTCGCCGATGATGCCGCCACCTTCGACCAGCGGGACGAAGTCCGCGATGGCGGCTTCGAGCGAGGTCACGTCGCCGGCGGTGGCTTCGTCGATGATGAGGTTGTCGTAGACGACGAAGTTGGCACCTTCGGGGCTGAGGGCGATCGAGCCGCCGAAGCGGTCCCAGAAGCCCAAGACGATGGAGCCGGCGTCGCTGGTGTCGTCGAAGACGGTGTCGTCGCCTTCGTCGGACGGGTCGTTGATGGCCTGTTCGAGCACGAGCGTTTCGACACCGAGCACGGAGTCCTCGATCGTGTAGCTCACCACGCCGTCGATGTAGTACACGCGGTGGGTGGCCCAGCGGTTGTAAGGCACGCCCGCGGTGCCCAGGTCGTTGCCGAGCGGGAAGGCCGGGTCGATATCGGCGGCGATGACCAGCGGGTCGTCGTGGACCGGGAAGGCCTCGGCGAAGTAGCTGCGGTCAACGCCGGAGCCGTCGCTGATGAAGCTGTTCGGGTCGGTCGGATCGGGGCTGAAGTACAGCGAGTCGCCGCTGAACTGGTTCAGCTCGTTCTCGGGCACGCCGGTGCCGAAATCGAAGGTGTCGACCGCGGCGGCTTCACCGAGCCAAGCGTCGTTGATGGCGTCGCCCACCAGGCCGGTCCGCAGATCCGGGTTGTCGGCTTGGCCCGAACGGAAGTTCGTGCCGTCGCCCGCCACGTTCGGGCCGATGCCCGAGCGGAAGCGATAGCCCGCCCCGCCGTAGTGCGGCAGGTAGTCTTCGGCGGCACCCGTGTCGGCGGTGATGGCCAGGCCCACGCCTTGGCCGGTCGTTTCGCTGGCGTTGAGCTCTTGGATGCGCAGCGTGGTATTGGCCTGGTTGATGCCGACGTACGAGTAGTTGGTCGTGCCGGTGAAGTCCTGGTTGCCGGCCCCGTCGTCGACGCCCGGCCCGGTGCTGTGGAACACGTCAACCTGCATCACGAAGTTCGGGGAGTCCGTGCCCGCGCCAACGTTCACGTCGTTGGGGATGATGGCCGCGAAGGACTCGGTGCCCGTGCCCCCCAAAGCGATGCTGTCGTTGTTGACGGTCAGGAAAACGCCGGTGGTCGCGGTGCCGCCCGTGGAGTTCGGGGCTTCGGGCAAGCTAGCCGTCAGGAAGCCATCGCCGAAGACGTCGATATCGCTGTAATCGACGTTGAAGTCGATGTCGGTGACCGTACCGAAGGTGCTGGTCGTGTAGTCGGCGGCCAGGAAGTTCGAGTCGGTGAAGATCTGCGCCGACGCCGTGAGCGGCATCGCCGCCACGGCCCCGAGCAGGGCCAGAGTGCTCATCTCAACTTTCATACAATTCTCCTACAAAAAAGGAATGAAAAACCGGGTCAAACCACAGGTCGCCGCGGTACGAAGCGCGACGCCGTACTCAATCTCAGTTCAAATCCGGGGAATCGGGCCAAAGGTCCCAGAAGTTACCGATCCTGACGCCGCCGCGCGGGTTCTTCCGCCATAATTCGGGGTTGCCCACGACCTGGGTATACACCAGCGCTTCGTCGGCGTCCTGGTCCTCGGGTGTGAAGTTCGCCTGCAGGCTGCTGACGTGGCCGTCGGCCCAGCCGATCTGGACGGAGTTGTTGTGCCTCACATGCGGCTCAGCGGAGTTGGCGATGCCGCGGCGCGGCCGATCGATCACGACGTGGCCGCCGTAGTCGCCGCCGGAGCCGAACGGGTCGGCTTGCGTCAGCCCGTAGCTCTTGCCCAGCGCAGTCATCAACACCGTCGCGGGGTCGTCCATCTGCTCGTTCCTCGCCGGTTGATCCCGAGCGTCCTGGCGTCGGAACGAAGCCTGCAGGCTCAGGTCGTGGAACGAGATGTTCGATCCGACCCAAACGTAGTTGTATCCGTAGTGGATGGTGTTGAAACGCCGGTCGTTGAGTTCCAACTCGTCGATATCGGCGTCGACGAAGCTGGTATCGGCTTCGAAACACGGGTCTTGGTAGACGCGCAAATCCGCGATGTAGCTGAGGTCGGCGAGCCGGGTGGTCCAGTACCACTCGATGTCGCCGTCGTTGGTGGTGGCCATCTGGTTGGCACCGTTTGCGTCGAAGACCGAGGTCCACTGCCAGACGATGTTCTGGTCGTTGTGGTCGGCGCGGAAGGCGGCCATGGCGATGCCGATCTGCCGCTGGTTGCTGGCCGACGCGGTGATCTGGGCGACCTTCCGGGCCGAGCCCAGGGCCGGGAGCAGGATGCCGATCAACAGCGCGATGATCGAGATGACCACGAGCAGTTCGATCAGCGTGAAGGCTTGCTTGGCGTGGCGGGAGAGGTTCATGATCGTTTCGAAATTAACTTGGAATGCGGGGTCATCCGTGACGATTCACAAGCGTGGTTGGTTTGCCTCGAACTCGAATAAGGCGAGCCGATCGAGCAGGCTTCAATCAGCAATATCGGCGTACGAAGTGCCGCCGGCGGGCTTGCCGGTTTCGGTCCAGCCGTTGTCTTCGGTGGTGCGGGCGTCGCCCAGGCCCGAGTCGGCGTAGAGCAGGCCCATCGTCCGGCTGCTCACCGAAACCGCGGCGCCTTCGACCTTGAACGCTGCAGCGTGCCCGTCGGCGTACACGATGTTGATCGCGATGCCGCTGTGTCGGGCGTGGGGCTTGCCGTTACCGCCGCCGTTGCCTTGGGCGGCCGTCGGGTTGTCCCAGACATAGTTGGTGCCGCCCTCCACGGAGACCGGATCGTTGTTGCCGGTCGTCGAGCCGGAGGGGGCGCCGCGGCTGCCCGCGGGGGGCGGGCCGGGAACGCCGACCTGCGAGCTCATCGCGTCCATCGCGTAATACATCTTGGAGGGGGCCGCGATGTCGTCGGTCCGCGGGGTGAACGTCTCGGTCGTCGTCGCATAGGGCGTGGTGGCACCGAAATTGGTTCGGCGTTGGATCGTGCCGATGTTGCTGGTGTTCATCCCGTAGTGGATCGAGAGCCACGCGTCGTTGTCCAAATAATCCGGTGAGCCGACCTCGAGCCGATTGCCCGCGCCATCGGTGGGCGGTTCCCAGTCTGCGCCTTCTTCAAAGACGGGGCACACGTAAACCTCGTCGCTGATGTACCCCTCGTCGACCAGCTTTGCCGGCCAATAACGGTCCGATCTCCACGGCTCGCGGTAAGGCACAAAGAACTCCTGATTGTCGGCGGCGTACACCGTGACGGCCAAGCCGAGTTGCCTCAGGTTGCTGAGGCAGGCCATGTCCCGCGACGCGTTACGGGCCGCGCCCAACGCGGGCAGGAGGATACCGATGAGCAACGCGATGATCGAGATCACCACGAGCAGTTCGATCAACGTAAACGCCGAGGCGCGGCCGGCCGAGAACGGCGATCGTGAGGGTCGGGCGGGCTGTTGCATAGGGCGGAACTCCGGAGGGGCCTGATCGGGGATGCGTCACTTCGTGCGGGTGTGGTTCAGGGTTAGCGGTCGGGAATAAGTCCGTCCGGCCAAACGGGCCGGTGGGGTTCTTGGGATTAACCACCGCGGCCGCCGGGGGCGGTGAACGTGGTGGGGTCCAGCGGTGCCTGGCCGAGCGGGTCCCACAATTGGCCGTAGCCGTTGAAATTGGAACGGCCCTCATAGCCGCGAGTGCGGAAGCCCGTCACTTCGACGTCAAACTTGTTCCGAAGCTCGCCGTGACCGTCGGCGAAGCCGAAAGAGGCAGACTCGTTGTGGTACCACTTGGATTTATCGCCAAGCGTGTTGTGGAAGTTGGGCCTGGCTTCGTTGGGTGGCAGCGACATGAATTCGAACGTGCCGTCGTTGACGCCGCGAGCGAAAGGCGGATTGACGGTGGTGTCATCGTTGGGGCCGCCCTCGTCAACCAGCAGGATCAGCCCGCTGAGGTTCCGGATGCTGTCCACCGACACGAATTGGTTGGTCACCGTGGTGGAGCCCCGGCCGCCGGTCACGCCGGCCGAGCCCATGTTGGCCCTCACGCCGATGTCGCGTGAACCTTCAAAGTCGAAGAGGAAACTATTGGCGGAGTAGCTCACGCCGGAACTACGAACGGAAAAGTCGTCGGAGGGGCACGCCAGCACCGCAGCGGGTCCCACGCCCGGCTCGCTGGGTTGGTCGCTGCTGCCGCCCAAGTACTCCCAAATGGCCGAGGGGCTTAGGTCGCGGTTGCCATCGGGGATCGGATCGGAAGGGTTAGGAATCGTCAGCCAACCGCGGACGATCCAAGCCCGGGAAACATTTTCCGGATCGCCGCCCGGAACACCAGGGTTAATCGCCGCCCGGCCCGGGAACCACATGTCGTTGTCGGCGGCGTAGCTGTACCAGGCCGTCGAGACGTTTCGGATATTGGACTGGCACAGGGCGCCGCGGGCGGACTCGCGGGCGGCACCCAAAGCCGGGAGCAGGATGCCGATGAGCAACGCGATAATGGAAATCACCACGAGCAGCTCGATCAGGGTGAACGCGAAGCGGCCGGCTGGCGTAGGACGGGAACGAGCCATAAAACGGGGTTCTCCGATGACGGGCAAAGCGGGGGCGACTCGGAAGAAGCGGCCTCCGCGCTGTTGCGGATGACGCGGGCTCGTGATCGTGGAAACCGGAGCGGACGGGCGATTCATCTCTCTTGCGAAGCGAAACAGAAAGGCTGGCGATGTGAAGCGGTCGGCGGCGGGTTTTGAATCAACCAGACATGACCTGCGTTCATGCGAGGTGACCGGGCGGGCGTCCACCGTGTCAAAACACGGTTCAAAAATCTGGTCGCGGCACGGGCTACTGTCGCATTTGGCCGTTCTGAACGTTTTCTCCAACGGTTAACTAACGCAGGCGTAACCAGTATAACCCCTCAGATGGCCAGCACCAAGCCTGACTTCCATAAGTTTGCCGGGGAAGCCCCCGTCTAAAATTCATAAGAGGACGTAGGAATCGGAAAACCTGCCGTAGCTTGGCGGGAATCCGTGCGGGCCGCGCGCCGATCGCCTATTTCGTAAACTGAAGCGGTGTGTGCCTGCGCGTTTGTGGTGCGGTAAGCCCGCGGCGAGGTTTCGGGTCTTTTGCCAGGGAGCGTTCAATTTGAATCTGGTCGTGAACGGTTTACCTGCTTTGACCCATTGCCCCAGGTTTTGGGAATTGCTCAGTGACGCGGTCGCAGCCGGCGTCACTCCATCGGTATCTAGCGGAGCCGGTGTGGTGGAGGCGGCTTCGGCGGGCGTGGGGTACCGCTTGGCGGAACTGTTCATGTTTTCGCCGGTGATCAACGGGTGCATCGCCGCCCTGTCCGTCTTGGCGTTGGGGCTGTTTTTGTGGCTGCTGCTGACGATCAACGCCCGGGCGATGGCGCCGCGTGATTTCCTGGACGAAGTGACGCGGCTGGTGGTGCGGGGGGATCTGGAGAAGGCCGCGGACCTGTGCCGGCGGGCACGGGGGGTGTGGGTCGGACCGATCGTCCAGCGTTGCGTCGAGAACGCGGGCCAAGGGCACTCGGTGGTGCTGGAGATGGTCCAGAGCGAAGGTCGGCGGGCGGCGGACGTGGTGTGGAACCGAGTGAGTTACCTGGCGGACATCTCAAACGTTGCACCGATGCTGGGCCTGCTGGGAACGGTGATCGGGATGATCACCGCGTTCTTCGGATTGGAGCGCGAGACCGGCAGCATCAACGCAGCGGTGCTCAGCCGGGGCGTGGGACAGGCGATGACGACGACGATGTTCGGGCTTTTCGTGGCGATCGGAGCGTTGTTGATGTACTCGATCGTGAAGGCGCGGGCGACGCGGACGCTGGCCGAAGCGGAGCGAGCGGTCAACACGATCGCGGATCATTTGCAGCGCAACGACGCGGCGGCCGGGGGATCGAGGCGATGAGTTTTGTGGCGGAGTCTCGGGAACGGACGCGGCCGGTGCTGCCCCTGGCGGGGATGGTGGACGTGCTGTTCCTGTTGCTGATTTTCTTCATGACCGCGTCGACGTTCCGGGAGTCGGAACTGGAGCTGCCGGTGTCGTTGACGCCGGGCGAGTCGGCGACCGAGCCGGTGGACGCGGCGAGTTCGGTGGTGGTGACGGTGACGGAGGGCAACGAGATCTTCTTCGGGGCGCGGGCGACGACGCTGGGCGAATTGCGGGGGCTGCTCGAGGAAGTCGTGGCGGTGTCGCCGAGCGAGGTATTGGTGGTGCGGAGCGACGAGAAGAGCGACGCGGGGGTGCTTCTGCGGATCCTCGATCAGGCCGAGTTGGCGGGCGTGCGCGATACGCGGACGGCGATGATCCGCGCGGCGACGGAGTAAGTCGGGAGGCAAGTCCGAAGTGCGAAGTCCGAAGTTCCAAGTTCAAGCGTGGCGTGGCTTCCGGCTGGTATTGGTCGTGGCCGTTTTGTTCGGGCTGCCTTGCGTCGGCGTTCGGACTTGGGACTTCGCGCTCGCGTCGGACGCGGCCCACGAGCAGTTCGTGTTCGCGTACAAGCTGCTGCAGCGGGGCGATTCGGTCGAGGCGGCGGCGGAGTTCGACCGTTACCTGCGCGACTACCCGGCCGGGGGCAAGCGGACCGACGCGGCGTACTACCGGGCGCTGCTGCACCGAGAGGCGGGCGACCCGGCGGCGGCGGCACGGCTGCTGTCGGGCGTGGAGCCGACGAGCGGCGCGTTGGTGCCGGCGTATGCGGTGTCGCTGCTGCGGGGGCAGGCCTTGGTGGACACCGGGGCCTTCGGCGACGCATTGAGGACGCTGGGACAGATCGAGGTGAGCACGCTGGAGCCCGGGCTGGCGTTGTCGGTGAGGTACTTGCGGGGACAGGCCGCGCGCTCGGCGGGAGACGCGGGCCTGGCGGCACAAGAGCTTTCGGCCGCCGCGGATTTGGCGGAGGCGCAAGGACACGCGCTACAAGGGCCGGTGCTGGTGGCATTGGCGGAAGCCCAACGCAGCCGGGGCGACTTGGACGCCGCGGCTGCGGCGTTGAAACGCGCGTTGCCTGTCGATCAGCCCGCGGTCGGAGACCGCTCCGTTGGAGGGGAGGCTTGGCTGGCGCAAGCGGCGCGGCTGGCGGGCGACGTGGCGTACGAGCGGGGCGAGATGGACGCCGCGGTGCGGGCGTACCGGCGGGTGATCGACGGGTTCCCGGGCAGCGAGCACTACGGGCCGGCGGTGGTCGGGACGCTGTGGGCGCTGTACGCGGCGGAGCGTGACCTCGAGGTGATCGAGACGTTCGACCGGTTGGCAGAGACGCTGCCGTTGCAGGACCGCGTGGCGGCACATTATCTGGCCGGGTCGTCCGAGCAGCGGCGCGGGAACCACGAAGCGGTGGTCGCGTTGCTCGAGCCGGTCGCACGGGGCAACGGGGCGTTGCCGCTGGAGGAGCGGGTGCTGTACCGGTTGGCGGTGAGTCGGCATGCGCTGGGACAGGACGAGCGGGTGTTGACGGCGGTCGCTCGTTTGAACGAGCTGTTCCCGGCGTCGTCGCTCGCCGCGGACGCGGCGTTCTTGGCGGCCAGCAGCCGGGCCCGGTTGGGCGACGCCGCGGCGGGCGTGGCGGCGCTTTCCCGGTTCGTGGAGGCCGGGCCGGACGGGCCGCAGGGGGCGGCGACTTTCCTGCGGGCGCTGCGGCAGCGGGCGGGACTGTTCGCGTCGCAAGGCCGGCTGGACGCCGCGATCGCCGATTATGAACGTTACCTGCAAGCGGTCCGCGAGGCGTCTTGGAACGTGGATGAAGCGGCGCAGGTGACGGTGGCTTGGGCGTACGGCGACGTGCTGCAACGCGCGGGCCGGCCGGCCGACGCGACGCGGCAATACGTCGACGTGGTGACGCTGCTGGAACGGCGACGCGCCGAGGGCAAACCGCTCGCCGATTTAGAACCCGAGGCGTACTTCCGCGCGGGCGCGGCGTTCGCCGTGGCGGGAGAAGACGCGTCGGCGTTGCGGTCGTTCGACACGCTGCTCGAACGGTTCCCGCTGGACGCACTGGCGGACCAGGCGGCGCTCAAACGCGGCGCGGTGCTCCGTCGGCTGGGACGGAACGCCGAAGCGTTGACGGCGTGGATCGACGCGGCGGGCCGCGAAAACCTGGCGGCGAGCCAGCGGGCGCTCGCGCTGCGGGCGGCGGCGGGAGTGTATCGCTCGGCCGATCGGGACGACGACGCGGCGGTGACGCTCAACCGGGCGTTGGCGATCGCGGGGCCCGAGAGCCTGGTGGACGACGAGTTGTTATGGCTGGCCGAGCGTCGGCTGGACGTTGCGGGCGCGGCGGCGGACGATGCCGACGCGGTGGATTCGCTCGCGGTGCAGTCGGCGCTCAGCGAAGCCGAGCGGCTGCTTTCGACCCTAGATGACGCGTCACGCCGCCCCACCACCGCCCAGCGTTCGCACCGGCTGTACCTGGGCGGCCGTTTGGCGCTGCGGCGTGGGCAGCTCGATCGCGCCACCGAACACTTCGGCCGGGTGCTGGCGCTCAGCGAAGGCTTCGACCTCGACGCGCAGCTCGGATTGGCAGAAGTCGCCGAAGCGCGGGGCGATTTGGACGCGGCGCGTTCGGAATACGACGCGCTCACCCGTGCGGAGGAGACCAGCGTGGCGGCGCGGGCGATGCTTCGCCTGGGTCACGTCGAAGCACAGCGAGCCGCATCGCTCTTAAGACAAGGCCGGGACCGGGAGGCGATCGACGCACAGGCCGCGGCACGGCGGGCGTGGAAGCGGTTGGCCTTGCTGTACCTGGACGCCGAGGCGTTGCAGCCGACGCCGCAGCTGGCGTTGCTGGCGTTGGGTGAGCTCGCCGAGGCGATGGGCGAATCGGCGGTCGCCGCGCGGGAGTACGGCGAACTGATCGACGCGTTCCCCGAGTCGCCGTTCGGCCGTTACGCGGCGGCGGTGGTGGCGGGCCGATTCGAGGGCCGGGCGGACGACGCATCGGCGATCCTGCGAGGTTTGCTGGAGAGCGACGACGCGGAGCTTTTGGAGCCCGCGTTGCGGAGCCGCGCGCGGGCGTTGCGGGAAGCGCTGGAGGATCGGCCGTGAGTTCGTCGTTGCCGCCCCGCCGATCGGCCGCGCCGCTGGGCGCGTTCCGCCAAGGCGAAACGACCCCGGCGAAGAAGCCGCCGCGCCCCGAGCCGGAGGACGCCGCGCCGCGCGAGGTCCGGGTCAGCCGGTTCGCGCAAGCGACGGGGGTTTGGTTGGCCGCGATGATCGCCATGAGCCTGCTCGTTCATACCGGTTTTGTGGTGGGCGCGGCGGACTTGCGTTTGGGCTTCGTCGATCCCAAGGCCTTCGACGCGCCGCCGCGGCTGGTGCGGATCAAACGCGCGGACCGAGACACGGTGCTGCTGCCCGGCGAGACGCTCGATCCGTCCGACCGCTCCGCCGACGCGTTCGCGCGATCCACCGAACAAGCCCGCGCGGTGGATCGGCTATTGGACGACCTGCTCGCCGCGGACCCGCCCCCGTCGGCCGTGGCGCCGTCGCTGGACCTGCGACCGATCGACGAATCCCGCCCCGTCGCGGCGCAGGACACGGCCCGGCTGAGCCTGCCCGCCTTCGAGATCGATCCCGCCCTGCTCGCGACGCTGCCCGAGGCCGCCCCCGCCGAAGCCGCCGTGCGGGCCGGCTCCGAGATGCTCGGCCGCGGCGGTGCCCCCGAGCCGACGGACGCCGCCGAACAGATCGCCGCGGCGCTGCTGTCGGGCTCGGTCGGCTCGTCGGTGCGCGGCGGTGTACCGCCCGGCTTCGGGAGCACCACGGAGACCGGCTCCGACGCCGGGGCCGGGCTCGGCCTCCGCCCTGCCGTTGCCAACACGCTCGACGCCAAGCCGCGCGCTTCCGCTGCCAGGCCCTTGCGCGATACACGCCCCGCCATGGGCGCCGCCGACCTGGCTCCGATCGACTTCGCCGGCCTCTCCCTCGAAGCCACGAAGAACCTCGCCGTCCCCGAACGCCTGGACAACGACTTCGCCTACCAACTCTTCGTCCACCGCGACTTCGACCGCCCCGCCGACCCGGCCTACTTCCGGGTCGACGTCACGCCCCGCGACACGCTCCGCAAGCTCGCGACGCTGCCCAAGGACCTCGTGTTTCTGATCGACACCAGTTCGTCCATGCCGCAGCGCTGGGTGGAACAGGTCGCGCTGGGCGTCGAACAGTCGTTCGCTTCGCTGAACCCCAGCGACCGCTTCAACCTCGTCGTCTTCAACGACACGGTGCGCATCTTCGCCGACCGGCCCGTCGAACCCACGCCCGATCGCCTGGGACAGGCACGGACGTTCCTACGCGACGTGCGCTCCAAGGGGTACACCGATGTCAACGCGGCGCTGCGACAGCTGCTCCGCCGCGACGTCGAGCCCGGCCGGGTGTACACGCTGATCCTGATCTCCGACGGCCGTCCGACCGTGGGCGTGGTGGACGCGCGGCAGCTGATCAACCTGATCACCCGTGAGAACAACCGGGTCGCCGGGATCTACTGCGTGGGCGCCGCCCCGTCGCGCAAGCTCGACCGCCGGCTGCTGGACTTCCTCGCCTACCGCAACAACGGGTTCGCGGTGTACCAGACCGACCGCGACCGCGTGGCCGGGACGATCCGCGACCTGGCTTCCCAGCTGCGCTTCCCGCTGATCACCGACGTGCGGATGCGGATCGCGGGCGACCACACCCGCGAGGTCCACCCCGACCGCCTACCGACGATCCATCAGGGTCAGCGCTTCTCGCTGTTCGGCCGTTACGTCGAGACCCGACCGTTTACGATGCAGATCAACGGGCGTAGCGGCGGCGGCCAAGCCGTCGCGTTCACGTTCAGCCAAGATCCGGACCGCGCGTTCGACGGCGGCGAAGGCCTGCCCGGGCAATGGGCGTTCTGGAAGCTGCAGGACCTCTACAGCGCCCTGCTGGAGCGCGGCGACGAACCGCGGCTGATCGAACAGGTGCGAGCGCTGCAGCGCCGGTACCGCCTGGAAACGCTTTATTGACATAAAGATGCTTGGCGCGGCGAGGCGGAGATGCCTATAGTGCGTTTAGCGGCGTGGGGAGCGTCGCTCCCGCGGCGAGTCGGTCCGATCGTTGCGTTTGGTTTTCTGCTCACGCGGTTGTCTTTGGGATGGCCTGCTTGCCGCGTGAGTCCTTTCGGACGGCGGTGTTTCATCTCTGCTTCATCTGTTGGTTTTCCACCGCCGACATTAGTCCCCGGGCGTAGCGCTCGCGACGGACGCACCTCGAAGCTCGCACGCCTTCGCGGCGGTCCCGCTTCGTATTCATCGTTGGACTCGTTGTCGAGTTCGACGGTTAATGATCCGCGTCCTCAACGATGGCTTCGCCCGAGCACGACAGGAGTGCTACCCATGTCCATCCGCGGCTCGGTTAAATGGTTCGACCCCAAGAAGGGATACGGTTTTATCGTCGGCCCGCAAGGCCAGGACGTCTTCGTTCATTATTCGCAGATCCAAGCCGACGGCTTCAAGTCGCTGCGCGACGGGGAAGACGTCGAGTACGTGATCTGCGAAGGCGCGAAGGGCTTCCAGGCCCAAGGCGTCAAGCGTCTGCCAGAAGCCGCTGCGCCCGCGAAGCCATCCGCACAGCCCCACGCTTGAAAGTCGTGCCCGGCGATATGCTCCGGGCATGACCGTGTGGACCGGCCTATTCGTGGGCGTCGCGGGGGGGGTGCTGCTGTCGCTGCCACTGGCCGCGGCCTGGTCGCGGCTGGCCGAACGGCGGGTGCTACGGTCGCAGAAGCGTGCTCAGCGCGCCGAGCGCCTCGCCGAGTTGGGGACCATGACCGGCGGGCTCGCCCACGAGATCAAAAACCCGCTCTCGACCATCGGGCTCAACATCCAGCTCTTGCAGGAAGACCTCGCCGACGCGCAGCGTGAACTCTCGGCCGACGCCCGCTCCGACGAACCCCCGCGAGACCCCCGTCTCGCGGCCCGCGACGCGGACCTGCGCGACCGGCTTTCCCGGGTCTCCCGACGGCTCGACGGCTTGCACCGCGAGACCCACCGGCTGCGCGACATCCTCGACGACTTCTTGAAATTCGCGGGCCGGCTCCAGTTGCACCGGGAACCGACCGACTTGCACGTCTTGCTCGAAGAGCTCGCCGACTTCTTCGCCCCGCAGGCCGGCGACGCCGGCATCCAGCTCCGACTCGACCTCCACGCCGACCCGCACGAGGCCGCGGTAGACGCGGGCCTGCTCAAGCAGGCGCTGCTCAACCTCATGATCAACGCGACGCAAGCCATGACCCAGGCTCGCGTCGCAGGCGAAGGGCGAGCGCACGGCGGCGCAAACGAACTGCACCTGCGGACGTCCAATCCCGCGCCGGAAAAAAACCGCAAACGCGGGCCGAGACCGGACACGGAGCAAGTCTGCCTGCACGTAACGGACACGGGCCCGGGCATCCCCGACGACGTGCTGCCGCGCATCTTCGAGCCGTACTTTTCCAAGCGGCGCGGCGGCACCGGCCTGGGCCTGCCCACCACCAAGCGAATCATCGAGGAACACGGCGGGACCCTCACGGTCCACTCCGAACCCGCTCGAGGCACGAGTTTTACGATCTCGCTGCCGACCCAAGCAGCCGGCCCCGACGACTCAGCGTAAACCCTGGAACGCTTCCCAGCCGTCGGCCCTCCGCAGCCAAGCCGCGTCCGATTCTCGATCGAGCGCGAACAACCGCACCCAGCCGTTGTGAACCAGGTCCGTGACGTGGGGCTGCCCGGCCAACACGCCGTCGATGCGCTCCCGCTCCGCC
>JBCDDH010000090.1:0-12786 GCA_039180415.1 Planctomycetota bacterium
CGCGGTGGCGTTGATGGCGGTGGGTGCCTCGCCGGGCGCCGCGTTGGCGTTCCTCATCGCCGGCCCGGCGACGAACGCCGCGACCATCGCGGTGGTCGGCGGAGCGCTGGGCAAACGAACGACGACGGCGTACGTCGCCGCGGTGTTGGTCACGGCGATCGCCTCGGGCTACGCGTTCAACGCGATCGCGGGATCGATCGACCTCCGGCTACCCGCCAACGCGGGAGAGATACACGAACACGGGCGGACTTGGCTCGACCAAGCCTGGGCGGCGGCGTTGCTGGGGTTGATGATCGTCGGGCTTGGCGCGCGGCGAGGGTGGTGGGCCAACGGCCCACGCGACGGCTCCACGGCTTCGGGGGCGCAGACCGAAGACGTGAAGCTGGACGAACTCGAATTGCCGGTGGAAGGCATGAACTGCTCGCACTGCGTCGGCAGTGTGGAAGACGCGCTCAAGGCGGTGCCGGGAGTCGCGGCGGTGCGGGTGGACCTGCCGGGCAAGCGAGCGACGGTCCGCGGGCGGAGCCTGGACCGCGACGCGCTCGCGGCGGCGGTGGGCGACGCGGGATTTCGTGTGCGGAGTTGAACGGCCGGTACGATCCGAGCATGGACGACGCCACGCCCCTGACGTTCCGCGATTTCCAGCAACACATCCGCGACCGTTATCACGCCACAGACAGCAAACGCGGCACGGCCGGCACGTTCATGTGGCTGGTCGAGGAGGTCGGCGAGCTCGCAACCGCGCTGCACAAGAGCGCCGGAGAAGGCGGCGACACTTCGGGCGACGACGACCCGGCCGGTGAATTCGCGGACGTGGTGGCGTGGCTGTGCACGCTTGCGAACATCAACGACGTCGATCTGGAGCAGGCTTTACGCGACAAGTATTTCAAGGACGGCGGGCCGAAGGGGCACAAGTAACGCCCACGCCCGGCGTCTTTACCCGTGCGGCGTCAGCCCGAGCCGGCGTCGCAATTCGGGGGACGCGGCATCGCGATGAACGGCGACGTAGTCGTGGCTCGGCGGCCAACGAGATGGTGCGGACGCCGCGGCGCCGAGCGGCCACAGCCCGAAGCGCCACGGCGAGGGCGACAGCAGCATGACCTCAAACCCCAGCGAAGCAAGCGTGCGAAACGCGGGGCGCTCGGCGGCCGGCATCGGGATCGGCAGCGACTCGAACGCGAACACCGGGGGCGGGCGATCCGCGAGCGCGTCGGCCGCCGCGGCGAGTAGGTCCGCTTCGTGCCCTTCCACGTCGAGCTTGACCACGCGCGGGGCGCTCGGCAGTTCCGTGAGGAACCGCCCCGCGTGATGCACCGGCACACGAACGCGTGGCAACCCCGCCGGCGCGTCGAGTAGCGTGCCGCCGCCGCGGTTCTTCTCCGGCACGGTGAGTTCGGCCTCTCCGTCAAACGTGCCCAGCGCAGCCTCCTCGACGCGAAAATGCCGAAACCCATTCGCGGTCGCGGATTCGCGCAGCATGCTCGCCAAATCCGGCTGGGGCTCGATCGCCCATACCGACCCGGTCGGACCGACGCGCCGCGCCGCCGCCAACGCGTAGACGCCGTAGTTCGCGCCGATATCCAGGAACGTGTCGCCACGCCGCAAGGTCCGACGGAAGAGCACGGAGAGCCGCCGGTCGAAACGGCCGGTGTACAGGACGGTTGCGCCGATCCAGTCCCCGCTGTGCACCGCGATCCGCGGGCCTTCCGCCAACCGCGTCTGCACCACTTCGTCACGCCTCACCCAGCGCGGCAACGGCCCGAACCGGGACACCCGCCCGTTCCCGCGCAACAGCGGAAAACGCCGCGTAACCGCCGACACGCACGTTCGGGCGACACGTTGTCGGAGCGGAGGCCGCATCAGCCGGAGCTTACCGGCCCGAGAATGCGCCGCCTGCCCGGCCCGGCTGTCAGACCGGCACGGACCAACCCGAGCGGTCGCGTGACAGCGACTTAAGAATGGCTCGGGCGCGTTCGGCGATGCCCGCGGCGTCAAGGCCGGCGTCACGAAGCTGGGCGGCGCGTCCGTCCGGGCCAACCCACGCGGCGGGCATGCCCAGCCGGTGGACCAGTCGCGTATCGAGGCCGGCTCCCGCCGCGGCTTCGAGCGCGGCCGAGCCGAACCCGCCGTCAACGAAGTGGTCTTCGACGGTCAAGACGGGCACGCCGCCCACCAAAAGCTGCCGGAGCAAGGCAAGGTCCACGGGCTTGGCGAAGCGGGCGTCGTAAAGCGCCGGGTCATGGCCGTGCTCGCGAAGGATCGCCAGCGCGTCGCGGGCCTGAACGCACGTCGTGCCGTAGGCCAGGATCGCGAGTTGCGGCACGTCGGCGTCGGACGCGGCGAGCAGGTTCGATTTGCCCAGCTCAAACGGCGGCGTGTCGGCCGCGTCCTGCATCGGCGGTTCGGCGACCGTGTCGCGTGGGTACCGCAGGAACGTCGCGCCGTCGTCGTAGCCCCGCATAAACCGCAGCGCCGCTCGCAGCGTCGGCTCGTCGCTTGCGGCCATCAGCACGGCCCCCGGAAGGACGCGGAACATCGAGATGTCCATGAACCCGTGGTGCACCGCCCCGTCGCCGCCGACGTAGCCGGCTCGGTCCATGCAGACGCGGACCGGAAGGCCCTGCAGCGAGACCTCCTGGAACACTTGATCCAACGCCCGCTGACTAAACGTCGAATACACCGCGAAGAACGGCTTCATCCCCGCCTTGGCCATGCCGGCACACATGTCCATCGCGTGGCTCTCGCAGATGCCCGTGTCCAGCGTGCGATCGGGGAACGCCTCCATCACCTTGCTGAGCCCCGTGCCGTCGGGCATCGCCGCGGTCACGGCCACGATCTTCGCGTCGTCGCCCATCAGGTCGATCATCGCGTCGGCGTACGCCGCGGTGAACGATCGGCCCTTCTTGGGCATCTCGACGCGGCAGCCGTTCATCGTGAAGGCCGCGGGGCTGTGGAACGTCGTCGCGTCGCCCTCGGCGTGCTCGAAGCCCTTGCCCTTGGTCGTCTTGACGTGCAGCAACACCGGGTGGTCCAGGTCCTTCACCTCTTCGAGCGCGTCGATCAGCCACGGCAGGTCGTGCCCGTCGATCGGCCCGAGGCACAGATGCCCGAAGTGCTCAAACATGTGCTCGTGCGCAATCAGCGCCTTGAGCATCTCGCCGCCGCGGTGGTATGCCTCTTCGACCAGGCTCCCGCCGGGCACGTGATCCAGCACCCGCTTGCCGGTGCGTTTGAGCGCGTTGTACCGGGTCGAAACGCGGACCCGGTCGAAGTACCCCGCCATCGCGCCCTGCGGCTTGGCGATCGACATGCCGTTGTCGTTGAGCACGGTGAGGAACTGCCGCTTGAGCGTGCCGGCGTTGTTCAGGCCCTCGAGCGCGACGCCGTTGACGATGCTTGCGTCGCCGATGAGTACGGCACACTTGCGATCCGATTGGCCCGGCCCGCCCGCGACCATGTCGTCTCCGCGGGCCAGGCCGACCGCGGTGCTGATCGCCGTGCCCGCATGGCCAACGCTGAACAGGTCGTGCTCCGACTCGCTCGGCTCGGGGAAGCCCGCCATGCCGCCCCGCTGCCGGAGCTTGCCCAGCAGCGGCAGCCGGCCGGTGAGCAGCTTGTGCGGGTAGCACTGGTGGCCGACGTCAAAGAGCAGTCGGTCGTTCTGCGGCCCGAAATCGAACACTCGGTGCAGTGCGATGGTCAGCTCGACCACACCCAGGTTCGGCGCGAGGTGCCCCCCGCTCTGGGCGACCTGATCGATGATCGCCGTCCGCATCTCGGCCGCGAGGTCTTCCAGTTTTTCCCGGGGCAACGCCTTGAGGTCGGCGGGCGACGCGATGGTGGGCAGCAGCGGTTCGGTCATGGGCCAGGCGGGTGCGGTCGGCGGGCGGTCGGTGTCTCGCCAACCGCACTAAAGATTCATGATAGACCATGTAGGGCCCGGGCTCCGTACGCACCTCAACGCGTGCGGGTCGCCAATCGGTCCGCCAACGCCCGCAACGGATCGGCGGCCAGGCCGAAGCCCGCCAACGCCGCGACCGCCCGCTCGTGCAACCGCACGATCTCTCGTCGCGTGCCCTCGACGCCAAACACCCCCGGATACGTCAACTTGCCCGCCTCGGCGTCCTTCTGCGTCGCCTTGCCCAGCGTTGCCGCGTCGGACGTGACGTCGAGCAGGTCGTCGACGGCCTGGAACATCAGGCCCAACGCGTCGGCGTACGAAGTGACGGCCTTCAAGCCGGCGTCGTCCGCATCCAACCCCCACCACGGCTCGCCGTCGTCTTTGCCTTCCCAATCGTCCGGCTCCACCCGTCGCGCCCCGCCCGCCAACGCTCCGATCCGGCAGGCGGCCCGCAACAACGCCCCGGTTTTCAGTCGGTGCACACGCTCAAGCCGGTCGGCGTCATCCATCGGGTCGTCGCCGTCCGCGCCGCCGAGGGTGTCGAGCGCCTGGCCGGCGATCATGTCGTTGGTCGCTTTCGCCAACTCGAACGCCGCCTGGTTCGCCCAGGGCCGGTCGATCCCGGCGAGCCTCTGCATCGCCAACCCTTGCAGCGCGTCTCCCGCCAGCACCGCCGTGGCTTCGTCGAACGCCTTGTGCAACGTCGGCCGGCCGCGCCGCAGGTCGTCGTCGTCCATGGCCGGGAGGTCGTCGTGCACCAGCGAAAACGCGTGGACAAGCTCGACGGCCGCCGCCGCTTCGGTCGCGCAACGCTCGGGGAGGCAGCCGCCGTTTACCGCCATGCAAGCCCGCACGCAGAGCACCGGACGCACACGCTTGCCCGGCCCCAACGCGGCGTACAGCATCGCCTCGGTGAGCCGCGTCGGCATGCCTTGCCCACGGATCGCCGCCTCAGCGTAAGCGTCGATCGATCGGATCAGAACTTCGTCAGAAACTCGGGCCGGCAACGCCGTGGACATCGTTGCAAGATAGGCCACGCGGCGGCGCCGCCGCCGGCCAACGGCCGATGCGGGGTTCGCCGCGACGCGCAGCCCGTCGGGCTGCGGCTCCCAAGTGTTGGGCTCACCCGTCCAGCCGCGCCTCGCACCAATCCGCGATCCGCGCCGCCCCGTCGCCCATCGGCCGGTCCCGCAACACGCCCGACATCGCCGACCGCTGGTTGGCGTTGTGCATCAGATCCAACGCCGGCCCGGAGATCTCCGACACGTTGCTCGCCGGCTCGATGCGGTCTGTCAGCAATACCGCCCCGCCCGCGTTGGAGAGTGGCAAGGCGTTCAGACGCTGATGCTGGTCCCGGTGGTACGGGTACGGCAAGAAAAGCGTCGGCACCGCGTTGCTCCATGCCTCGGCGACCGTGCCCGCCCCGGCCCGGGTGATCGCCAAATCGGCCGACGCCCACGCCAACCCCATGCGGTGTCCGAACGGCTCGACCGTCGCGGCGACGCCCGCCTTCACGTACGCCGCCCGCAACGAACCCACGTCGTCCCGCCCCGGGCCCGCGTAGTGCAGGACCTGCCAACCGTCGAATTTCCGGGCTACGCCCGTGCGGGTCATCCACTCGGCCATCGCCCGATTGATCGTCGTCGCCCCCTGCGAACCCGCGAACACCAGCAGCGTCCGCTTCGACGTGTCCAGCCCCAATCCCGCTCGGGCCGATGACGCGTCCAGACGGCTCACCGCCGTGTACCGCAGCGGATAGCCCACGACGTCCGCCTCCCGCTTGGCGCGATCACGCAGCCCGCCGCCGTGCAACGCGGCGAACACCACGTCGGCCTTCTTCGCCACCAACCGGTTCGCCCCCCCCGCTTTGGCGTCTAGTGACACCATCGCTACCGGCACACGCATGGACCGCGCCGCCGACACCGCCGGCCCACTAACGAACCCACCCGTCGCCACCATCGCCCGCACGTCACCGGCCTCTCGAATCAGTCGCCGCGTCGCCCCCCGCGCCCGGCCGTACGCCGCCACGAACCGCACCGCCCCGCCCGGCGACCTGCTCAGCGACAACGCCGGCAGTGCCGCCCAGTCGACCCCCGCCGCCTCGGCAACCTCCCGATCCACGACTCGCTCCGACACGACCAGCCGGGGCGTCACGTTTAGCCGACGCTCGAACAACCGCTCGATCACCGCGAGGTTCGGGAAGATGTGCCCGCCCGATCCGCCACCCGCGAAGAGAATGGTTGGTACACCGCTCACAGCGCTTGCGTGCTTTCGATGACGTAAGGGTCGAGACGATACGTGAACAAACGATGACCTCCGTCGAACGCGAGAAGGTGCCGAACCCGCTCCATCATCGCCGGTTGGCCGACCGCCGCGAGTGCTTCTTGCGGTGTCATCCACCGGACGTCTCGGCTTTCGCGGCTAGTTCGGGGTTCACCGCTCTCGTAATCGCAGACGAAATCCATGGAAATCAGAGAGTTTGGCCGTTTGCCCACGTTGGCGTTGATCGCCGCCAGACGTCTCGCGCTACATCGACATCCCGTTTCTTCCTCGACCTCGCGTTTTAGTGCCACGATCGGGTCCTCGCCGATCTCGACCTGGCCTCCCGGACACTCCCAACCGCGACGCGGCGAATCGATCATCAACACGCGGTCGCCGTCACGCACCAGCCCCATTACCGCGACGATGTGAAGCGGCGGCTGATTCAAGCCGCATGCCCTTCTCGCACTGGATCGAGTAGGCGAGGCCGTGTCCGGTTCTCCGCAACGCGCACGCGAACCCGCTCGGTTCTGCGTCTCCGCGACTCCGCCTCCTCTGCGGCTCTTTCGGCCGCGCCCTCCTCCAAAGCCGCCGCGTTATCCAAAGACGCGACCAGACCCAGCATGAACCCCGTCACGCACCACCCCGTGCCCCCCGCGCTCAGCAGCGGCAACGCGATGCCCTTGGTCGGCACCACCACCGTCACCACCGCGATATTCATCACCGCCTGCCCGCCGATCGTCAGCAGCACGCCCAGACCCAGCAGCCGGCTGAACGCGTCCCGGCACCGCGTCACGATCCCCAGGCCTACCCAGAGAATCACCAGGATCAACGCGATCACCAGCGCGGCGCCCGGCAGCCCGAGCTCCTCGGCGACGATCGGAAACAGGAAGTCGGTCGTGTCTTCGGGCAGGTGGTACTTCCGCACGCCGTTGCCCAAGCCCGTGCCCGTCACGCCGCCGTGGGCGAACGCCAGCAGCGACTGGATCGGGTGGTAGCCGATGCCCCGCGGGTCCGCCCACGGATCGAGAAAGGCCAGCAGCCGCTGCACCCGGTACGGGCTGGTCACGATCAGCCCGATCACGCCCGCCGCACCGACCGGGATCAGCATCGCGACCTGCCACCACCGCGCCCCGCCCGCCATCAGCATCGCTACGGCCACCGCTCCGATCAGCACGCCCGTGCCCAGGTCCTCCACGATCACCATGCCCACGCCGAACCCAATCAGCAGCAGCGGCGGCAGCAGCCCGTGGAAGAAACGGTGCATCACCCCCGCTCGCCTCGCACACCACCAGGCGATCGCCACGATCATGGTCCACTTGAGTAGCTCGCTCGGCTGAAACGAAAACCCGCCGATCGCCACCCAACGCGACGAGCCGTTCACGCTCCGGCCGACCCCCGGTAGAAAGGTCAGGCCCACCAACACCAACGACCCCAGCACCATCAGCCACAGCGGGTTGAGCATCGCCGCCTTGGCCTGATCCCAAACCGACCGCGGCCCCATCGGCCGTTCGTCCAGCCGACGGGCAAACCCAAAAACGCCACGCACGTCCACCCGGGAGCCGACCCACATCGCCGCCACCGCCATCAACGCGAACAGCGCGTGTCGCCCGCCCAACGCCCGCAAGATCGCGTCCCACCGCTCGTCCGCCGGCACCACGCCCGAGCCCACGGTCAGCCCGGCCGACCGGGTCATCACCACCGCCAACGCCAGCAGACCCGCCGCCGCCGCCATCAGGATGTGCGCGTATCGCACCACCCCGGCATCATCGGCCGACCTCGCCCGACCGGCTGATTTTCGGTCGTTTTCCTCCGGAACACCGTTCCGTTGGCAGTCGCGGGTTTCCAGAACTCAGGTCAGCAGCCCGATCACCACCAACAGCAGACCGGGCACCAGCACCGCCATCGCCGCGATCCCCGCGTACTGCCGCACCGGTGGGACTTCCGCGTCTTCCTTCGCCAGCTTCGCACCCGCCACGTCCAGCGGCTTATGGGCGTGGAAGCAGCCGATTTTCACCCCGCGGCACGAGAGCTTCGCCGCCCGGATCGCGTGCGGCCGGATGCGGATCGCCGCGGCCTGCCCCGTCTCCAACGCCTGCTTCGACGCCCCCACCGCCGCCTCCACAAGCTGCCGACCGGAAGGCAGGTTTAGCTCCGGCTTGGGCTTCTCCGCCGCGGCCGGAGCCGGAGCCGCCGGCTCATCGACCGAGGCCGGGGACGCCGCGGTCGCAGGCTCGGCCAGGACGTCGTCCACGCTCGCGAACGCCCCGTCGAACTCATCGTCGTCCTCTTCCGGTGCTCCGGTCTCCGAAGCCGCGGTCGACGCCGACGGCTCGGGCGACTCGGCTTGAGGCTCAGCCTGGGGCTCCGTTTCGGGCTCCGCGTCCGCGTCCAAAGCATCCACCGACTCGAACGAGCCCGCGAACTCCTCGTCGTCCAGTGCTTCGCCGTCGTCTTCCGCCGCCGCCGCTTCGACCTCGGCCGATTCCGAAGCCAGCAGGTCGGCGTCCGCGTTCAACTCCGCCAAAGCCGGGTCCAACTCGGCGAGCAGTTCGTCGACGCTCGAGAACATCCCGTCTAGTTCGTCTTCCGCGTCATCCGCGGTCTCGGTCGATTCGACCGCTTCCACCTCGCCCTGGGGCTCTTGGACTTCGGGTTCCTCGACGCCGGCATCCCGGGACTCGAGCGTCTCGGCTCCGACCGGCGATGGCTCGTCCGGCGTGTCGGGCACCGCCGCGAGTTCGTCCGCCTCCACCCCCAGCAGGTCCGCCAGCGCCGCGAAATCTCCACCCCCCTCCGCTTCTTCCAAGGCGGCGTCCGCCTCGTCGGATACGTCCGACTCCACCGCCGACAGCAGTTCCGCCTCATCCGTTGGCTCGGCGGGCATCTCCGGTGCATCCGTCTCAGGCAGTGCGGCGGTCTCGACCGGCGGAGCCGCCTCTTCCTGGGAAGAAAGATCCGGAGTTGCGGGCGGTTCCGGATCCGATGAGGCGGTGAGCATCGCGTCGAGCTTGGCGGCGAGATCGCCCGGGTCCGACGCCGTTTCTTCGCTCTCCGATTCGCTCGGCGTCTCGGCCACACCCTCGACCGCCGGCGGAACCGGCTCCGGTTCAACCGATTCCGTTTCCGTTTCCGGGTTCGCATCGGCTTCTGAGGGTGTCTCCGCTTCCGGGGGAGCCTCCGCGAACATCGCGTCGAGCTTCGACGCCAGGTCTTCGGTCGTGTCCAGGGCGGATTCGGCGGCTTCCACCGCGTCCGGCTCGGCCACGACTTGGGTTTCCGCTGGTCCCGGGGAGTTCGGGGTGTCCGGGGTTTCTCGAGCTTGCGGGGCCGAGGCCGCGTCGGATTCCACCTGCGTCAGCAACGCGTCCAGTTGCGATTCCAGGCTCGCGTTGTCCAACGATTCACTCAAAGCAGTTCCGGGGCTGGACTCGGGGCCGCCCGAGCATGAAACATCTGGTTCTCGCCGGCCCGTCGCGGACCGCCGCCCCACCCGTACCCCATGACTAATCGTCACAGAACCCGTCGAACCTGAACCGATTCGCTCGCCCGGCCGGGCAAAATATCGGACGGTGAAACATCGGCCGGGTTTTACCCCGCCTGCCCCGTCCCCACGATCCGCCCGCCTGGCCTTGCTTCCCCGTGGAGTGCCGACGATGCTGCTCACCGAGATGCCCGCCCGCTTCTTCAGCCCGAGCATGCCCCACCCCCGCGTCGCCGACCCGCGCTGCGCGCTGGGGCCCGAGGAGACCCGCCACGCCCGCAAGGTGCTCCGCATCGCCATCGGCGAGACCGTCGAGCTGTTCGACGGCACGGGCAAGGTCGGCACGGCCATCCTCGAGGACTACGCCAGCCAGGGCGCCATCTGCCGGCTCACCAGCATCGCCGAGGCCGACCCGCTCACCCCCCGCATCACCGTGGCCACCGCGATCCCCAAGGGCACCAAGGCCGAGGACATGGTCAACCAGCTCAGCCAGCTCGGGGCCGACCGCGTCATCCCCATGATCACCCACCGCAGCGTCGTCGACCCCCGCGACGGCAAGGTCGAACGCTTCCGCCGCGTCGCGCTCGAGGCCGCCAAGCAGTCCGGCCGACTGACGCTCATGGAGATCACCCAGCCCGTGCCGTTCCACGAGGTGCTCGCCGAGGTGTGCGACTTCGGCGTGGTGTGCTGCCCCCGTAAAGACCGCCCCGGCGATCTGCCCGAGCAGCTACGCGACTGCCAGGACGCCATCGTGCTCATCGGCCCCGAGGGCGGCTTCACCGACGAAGAAACCCACCGCGCGTGCCACGCCGGGTACGTGCCGTGGTCGATCTCGCCCAACGTCTTGCGGATCGAAACCGCCGCGGTAACCGCGGTGAGCCTGATGCGGTATCTGGCGTGAGTCGGTAGCCGCGGGCGCAACGATCCGCGCGCCGTCGCGTTTTGGTTTCGGGTGGTGCCTATGCCGGGCCCCCACCGCCGGGCCTGCTCTACACTCCGCGGCATGTCCGACACCCCCGCCGCCCTGCCGACCTATCCGCTGCTGCTCACGCCGATTTACAAGGAAAAGGTCTGGGGCGGCCGCACCCTCGAACGGCTCGGCCGCAACCTGCCCGGCGATCCCGACGCCAAGATCGGCGAGTCGTGGGAACTCGTCGACCTCGCGCAAACCTCCGCGTCCGGCGGGGGCGGCGGCGGCGCGACCTCTGTCGTTGCCAACGGCCCGCTCGCCGGCCAAACGCTCGGCCAACTCATCGCCGACGACCGAGCCAAAGCCGCTTTGATGGGCGACCTGCCGCTCTCGCCCGAGGGCGGGTTCCCGCTGCTGCTCAAGTATCTCGACGCCTCGGAAAACCTGTCCGTACAGGTCCACCCCAGCGCCGCATACGCGGCGGAGCATGACGACGCGTTCCTCAAGAGCGAGGCGTGGTTCATCGTCGACTGTGAGCCGGGTGCCGCGATCTACAAGGGCATCCACGAAGGCGTGACGCCGGACCAACTCCGCGCCGCGATCGCGCAGAACACCGACGACGCCGTGGTCCCGCTCATGGTCTCCGTGCCCGTCCGACCCGGCGACTGCCACTACCTGCCTTCGGGCACCTGCCACGCGCTGGGCGGCGGCATCCTCGTGGCCGAAGTCCAGACGCCCAGCGACACGACGTTCCGCGTGTACGACTGGGGCCGGACCGGTCGGGAGTTGCACGTCGACGCCGCGATGCAGTGCATCGACTTCGGCCCGGCCGACACCACGCGCTTCGAGCCTGACACCCGGGTCGCCGAGGGGGCGGTCCGCGGCGTACGGCGGGTCGTCTGCGAGTACTTCCGCATCGACCACTACGAAGCCGACGCCGGCGCAACGCACGACGTACCCGCGGGCGAAACCCGCGCGGTCATGGTGCTCGCCGGGGCCGTTGACGTGGACGCCGACGGAGCCGAGCCGACCCCGGCCCCCACCGGCTCGACGCTGCTGATCCCCGCCGCGACGCGGGGCGTGTCGCTCCACGCCTCGGACGACGCGGCGTTCCTGCTTGTGAGCTTTCCGCAGGCCGGGCAGTCGCAACTGGCGTAAGGACCCGGTCAGACCCGCCCTACCGCTGTGAATCCGGGCAACTTTTGCCGACTGCACGATCGCGTGCGCTGCCATTCCGCGGCTTTCGCGCGTACGCACCTCGCCCGCTCTCAAACCCGTTGCAGACTCCAGCATCGTCGGACCCCGCCTGGGGCCCGCGCTGGGATCGACGCCTCACCACCTCGACTACGGGAGAGATTCACATGCCTTCGTTCACCCAAACCCTCGCCGCCGGCACCGCCGTCTTCGCCTTGGTTGGCTTTGCCGACGCCGCATCTGTGTACTCCTTCGAGCTCGACCGTCAGGGCAACAAGCTGATCAACCAGGACGGCAAGAAGGTCAACGCCGGCATCAACGACCGGGCCGGCAAGGTCTACAACGTGTCCGGCAGCTACGACGAACTCAATCAGACGCTCAGCTGGTCCACCACCGCGGCCAAGGGCTGGGAGTCGTTCTGGCTGGTCATCAACAACGGCGGCAACCCCAAAAGCCTCAAGCAGGAAGGCAAGCTGGGGATGATCTACTTCGATCGCAACCCCGGCCACGGCGGTCCGACGCTGTCCGTATATCAATACACCTCCGCGGGCGGAAACAGCTGGAAGGACGGCGAGTTGATCGCGTCGTCCGTCGCCGACGACGGCTTCGTCCAGGAAATCGGTTTCGAGAACCAAGGCAATAAGCGGACCGGCTCGTTCACTATCGACGTCTCGGGCATCAACGCCGCGCTGGGCGGCGACTGGCAGGGCCTGATGTTCGACGAAACCGTCGGCCTGTGGATGCACCTGTTCGACATCCGCAAGCCCGGCGCGCAGTATGGCAACGACGGCGGGCTCAAGGAATGGAAGTTCAAGAAGCGCGGCTGGGTCGACACCAACGGCTTCCACACCGAAGAAACCAACGCCATCCCCACCCCCAGCGCCGCCCTCGCCGGATTCGCGGGGCTCGCGCTGCTGGCCAACCGCCGCAAGCGCGCCGCCGCCTGAATCGTCAAGCGTACGCGGTAAAAACGAAAGCAACCCGTCAGCCCCGGCTCCACGCGAGCCGGGGTTGTCGCTGAACAACAACCGATCAATC